>NZ_JAURXB010000273.1 GCF_030654605.1 Bradyrhizobium sp. | reverse complement strand
CGCGGCCGACCAGCATGGCGGTGCGGGCGCCACCGAAAGTCGCGGCCGCGCGGTCGTAGCTGATGCGCGCCTGCGCGTTCAGCGCCTGCACGCCGCTCCACAGCGCGGTCGCGGAGATCAGGCCGATCAGCAGGGTCGCTAGCTGCATCGGGTGCCGCCGCCAGTGGCTGAGCAGAACCGCGAGAATCCACAGCGCGCGGTTCATGCGATCCGTCCGGCATGGAGATGGATCCGGCGGTCGAGCGTGGCGGCGAGCCGCTCGCTGTGCGTCACCATCAGGAAACCGCAGCCAGTGCGCGTCACCAGATCGCGGGTCAGCGCCAGCACGTCATCCGCGGTCGCCTCGTCGAGATTGCCGGTCGGTTCGTCGGCGAGCAGCAGCAGCGGTTTTGTCGCCAGCGCGCGGCCGATCGCCACGCGCTGCTGCTGGCCGCCCGACAATTGTTCGGGATAGCGCTTCAGCAGCGCGCCGAGCCCGAGCCGTTCCACCAGTTCGCCATGCCAGGCCGCGTCATGACGCCCGGCAATGCGCGACTGAAACACCAGATTGTCTTCCACGCTGAGACTCGGGATCAGGTTGAACTGCTGGAACACCAGCCCCAGCCGGTCGCGCCGCAATTCCGCACGGCCGGCATCGGAAAGCCCGGCGACGGCTGTATCGGCCAGGGTGATCTCGCCGCCATCGGCCGCATCCAGCCCGGCGATCAGGTGCAGCAGCGTGCTCTTGCCGCTGCCGGATTCGCCGGTCAACGCGACGCGCTCGCCCGCGGCGATATCGAGGTTGACGCCGCGCAGCACCGCGACCTGCTCGCCGGCCGAGCGATAGGTCTTGGTCAGGTTCCTGACGCTCAGCACGATGGGGTTGCCGGTTGCCATGCCAAGCGGACGCGATGCCTCTTTGAAAACCCTTTCGGGATTGCGGGAGTATACCAAGGCCGTAGCGGGAGATCACGGGATCAATCGTGGCGGCGACGCGATCGTGATGGGGGCGCCGGGACGTCGTGGCCGGTAATCCGTCCAGAAATGTCCAGTTGCATTGCGGCTTGCCCCGCGGGTAGCATCCGGCCAGGTCGACCAACAGGCCAGATGATCAAGACTCGGGGGAGCTCATGACCACGCAACCGACGCCCAAGGGCGCCTGGACCATCACGTTTCTCCTGTTTCTGTTCATGCTGGTCAATTTCGCCGACAAGATCGTGGTTGGCCTCGCCGGCGCGCCGATCATGGACGAGCTGAAGCTCAATCCCGAGCAATTCGGATTCCTCGGATCTTCGTTCTTCCTGCTGTTCTCGACCTCGGCAATCGTCGTCGGCTTCATCGTCAATCGCGTCGATACCCGCTGGGTGCTGCTGGCGATGGCGGTGGTTTGGTCGGTGGCCCAGTTCCCGATGGTCGGCACCGTCAGTTTCACCACGCTGGTGATCTGCCGGGTCATCCTCGGCGCCGGCGAGGGGCCGGCGTTCTCGGTGGCGGCGCATGCGATCTACAAATGGTTTCCCGACGAGAAGCGCACGCTGCCTACCGCGATCCTGTCGCAGGGCTCGGCGTTCGGCGTGATCCTCGCGGTGCCCGCACTGAACTGGATCATCGTCAATCACAGCTGGCATTACGCGTTCGGCGCGCTCGGCGTGGTCGGCCTGATGTGGGTGGTGGCGTGGCTGGCGATGGGCAAGGAAGGCCCGCTGGTGCAAACCGTGGCGATGGCCGCCGCCGATCCCCGCGTGCCGTATTTTCAGCTTCTGACCTCCCGCACCTTCATCGGCTGCTGCGCGGCGACCTTCGGCGCCTATTGGGCGCTGTCGCTCGGCCTGACCTGGTTCACCCCCTTCATCGTCAAGGGACTGGGTTTCCCGCAAAAGGAGGCGGGGCTGATTTCGGTACTGCCCTGGGTGTTCGGCGCCGTCATCGTGCTGCTGACGGGCTGGATCTCGCAGGTCATGCTGACGCGCGGATTCACCACCCGCGGCGCACGCGGCGTGCTCGGTTCGGTGCCGCTGATCGTCGGCGGATGCATCCTTGCGATCATGCCCTATGCCAGTGGCGCGGGCCTGCAGATCGCGCTGCTGGTGGTCGGCTCCGGACTATGCGGATCGATCTATGTCGTGTGTCCGCCGATGCTCGGCGAGTTCACGCCGGTGCAGCAGCGCGGCGCGGTGATCGCGATCTATGGTGCGATCTACACGCTGGCTGGCATCCTGGCCCCGTATGTGATGGGCAGCGTGATCCAGCACGCGGCAACGCCGATCGAGGGGTACATGACCGGCTTCACCATCAATGCCGTCATCATGGTCTCATCCGGATTGCTTGGCCTGCTGCTGCTGTGGCCGAATTCCGAGCGCGCGAGGCTGCTGGCCCAGGCGGCGCAGCCGAAATTCGCGTGAGCGGTATTGTCTTTCTGACCTCTCCCGCTTGCGGGGGTCGAGACGAGCGAAGCTCGCTCTTTGGTCGCGCGCGAAGCGCGCGGGTGGGGGAATGCATCCGCGAACTCGATGTGCGCGTACCGCCGAGAGAGCCCCCACCCCGACCCTCCCCCGCAAGCGCGGGAGAGGGGGCGCACTGCCATTGCCGAAACATCTTGCCAATGCTTCAACTTGGGTTGATCAGACTGCAACGATAAAGGACGGAGGAAACGGGATGACGGGATTTGCGCGGCTTGCCCTGGCGGGCCTGATGGCCTTGACGGCGGCGGTGGCCGCGTCTTCCGAGGGCCGTTGCCAGGAGCCATTGAAAGCCAAAATCGGCGTGCTCCGGCTGTCGTCGTCGGCGCCGGTGTTCATTGCGCAGGACAAGGGCTATTTCAGGGAGGCCGGGCTCGAGATCGAGCTAAAATTCTTCGATGCGGCACAACCGATCGCGGTGGCGACCGCTTCGGGCGATGTCGATTTCGGCGTCACCGCCTTCACCGCGGGGCTCTACAATCTCGCCGGCAAGGGCGCGCTGAAGGTGATCGGCGGCATGAGCCGCGAGAAGGCCGGCTATCCGCTGATCGGCTATTTCGCCAGCAATAATGCCTATGCTGGTGGCCTGAAGACACCGAAGGATCTCGCGGGCAAGCGCATCGCGGTGACGCAGACCGGCTCCAGCTTCCACTATTCGCTGGGGCTATTGGCCGACAAGTACAACTTCAAGCTCGGCGACATCAAGGTGCTGCCGATGCAGTCGCTGTCGAATGCCGCCGCCGCCCTGAAGGGCGAGACCGTCGACGCTGCGCTGTTGCCGGTCTCCACCGCGCGCAAATTGATCGACGATGGCGGCGCCAGGCTGCTGGGCTGGGTCGGCGACGAAACGCCGTGGCAGCTCGGCGCCGTGTTCGCCTCGCCGAAGGCGCTCGGCAACAAGCCGCTGGTGACGAAGCTGCTGGCGGCACTGGGGCGCGCCGACCGCGAATATCACGACGTGATCCTGGCCTCGATCAAGGACGGCAAGGCCGGCATCAACGACAAGACAAAACCGTTGCTCGAAATCATCGCCAAATACACCAATTTGCAGGTCGAGCAGGTGGTCGGCAACTGCGCCTATATCGATCCCGACGGCAAGCTCGACGTCAGGAACGTCGCCAACCAGATCGACTGGCTGCAGGAGCAGGGTTTTGTCGACAAGGGATTTTCGGTCGATGCGATCATCGCGAAGGAATTCGTGAAGGCGGATTGATGCGGGGCGACAACCTATTTCGTCATGGCCGGGCTTGACCCGGCCATCCACGTCTTTCTTGCTGTTGTGCCGTTAAGACGTGGATGCCCGGGTCAAGCCCGGGCAAGACGAGATCGTAAACCGGGATTCCAAATGGACCTGATATCAGACCATATCAGTCACCGCTTCGGCGCGCTCGAGGTGCTCGACGATGTGTCGTTCACCGTGCGCTCGGGCGAGGTAGTCGCGATCGTCGGTCCCTCCGGTTGCGGCAAGAGCACGCTGCTGTCGATCCTGGGCGGACTCCTGCAGTCGAGCTCGGGACGGGCGGAATGGCGCGGCGCGCCGCCGCCGGACAGCCGCAACCCGCTGACCTTCGTGTTCCAGGATTTCGCGCTGCTGCCATGGTGCACGGTGGCGGAGAATGTCGAATTCCCGCTGCTGCATGCGGGTCTTTCCGAGCATGAGCGCCGCGCGGTGGTGGAGGACGCGCTGCGCCGCACCAGCCTGTCGGATTTTTGCGGCGCGTATCCAAAGCAACTCTCGGGCGGGATGCGGCAGCGCGTCGGCATCGCCCGCGCGCTGGCGGTGCGGCCGGCGATCCTGCTGATGGACGAACCGCTGTCGGCGCTGGATTCGCAAACCCGCGAATTGCTGATGGAAGATTTTATCCGCCTGCTCGCCGACGGGTCGATGGGGGCGGTCTATGTCACCCATAATCTCGAGGAGGCGGTGCGGATCGCCGACCGCATCGTGGTGCTGTCGCGGCGGCCCGGACGCATCCGCCAGGTCGTCAGCATTCCCCTGAGCCGCAGCGAGCGCGGCGACATCCATGCCCGCGAACAATTGCTGGCGCTGCAAAGCGAGCTTTGGTCGCTGATCCGCGAACAGGCTGTCGAAGCCGAGCGCGAGGTCCAGCATGCTTGACCGCGCGCCAGCGAAGGCTTCGCCGCCGGACGATGCCTCCACCGAAGCGCGACCCGTCGTCTTTCGCGGCGCCGGGTTCGCGCCGAAGGCCGGCCGCTATTCCGGCTGGATCGCATTGGTGCTGGTGATCGGGCTGTGGCAACTGGCCGGCAGCGCCGGCTGGGTCAACCCGCTGTTTCTTCCGCCACCTACGGCGATCGGCCTTGCGATCTGGAAGCTCGCGATGTCGGGCGCGCTGTGGAATCACGTGTCGGCGTCGGTGGTGCGGATAGGGTCGGGGTGGATCCTCGGCACCATGGCCGGGGTCGCGGTCGGCTTCGCCATCGGGCTGTCGAGCCTCGCGCGCGGCGTCGGCATCACTTTCATCTCGGCGCTGTTTCCGATTCCGAAAATCGCGCTGCTGCCGCTGTTGATCCTGTGGCTCGGGATCGGCGAGGAGCCGAAGATCGCCACCATCGCGCTCGGGGTGTTCTTCTCCACCGCGATCTCGGTCTATAGCGGCGTCGATGCGGTGCCGCGCAACCTGATCCGGATGGCTCAGAGTTTCGGCGTGCCGTTCGCCTCGATCGTGCGCCGGGTGGTCTGGCCGGGCGCGCTGCCTTCGATCCTCGCCGGCTTCCGCATCTCTGCCTCGGTCGCGCTGCTGCTGGTGGTCAGCGCCGAAATGATCGGCGCCCAGTTCGGTATCGGCGCCTTCGTACTGCAGGCCGGCAATCTGATGCAGACCGATCAGTTGCTGGCGGGCGTCGTCGTCCTGTCGCTGTTCGGGCTCGCGGTGGGGAAGTTGATCAATTGGCTGGAGACGCGGTTGCTGCACTGGCGGTAGCCGTCGTCCCGGCCTTGAGCCGGGACCCATACCGCGTGATCTCTCGTTTAGTGAATCGTGTCAGACGCCTTCCGCAACCATTACCGCCGCGGAGTATGGGTCCCTGCGTTCGCAGGGACGACGATGGCTCTCACGCGTTCCCGCGGTCTTCCCGGAACAGATCCAGCTTCTGCTGCACCGGCCGATCCGAGAAACTGAACAGCACCGAATCCTGATCGGCTTCGTGGGTGACCCAGTGCCAGCTCGGCACCACGAACAGGTCGCGCGGACCCCATTCGAAGGTCTGATCGCCGATCCGGGTGCGGCCCTTGCCCTCGATCGCGGCGAACACGGTGGCGTCGGTCGAGCGATAGCGCGCGGTCTTGAATCCCCTGGGCAGCAGCTGAATGAACGTGCCGATGGTCGGCATCGCGAAATCGCCGGTCTCGGGATTGGAGAATCTCAGCTTCAAACCGTGGCAGGCATCCCACTCATTGCGGGCCTTGGCTTGCTCCAGCGCTTCGCGGGTGTGACTATAGGGATAGTTGAAGATCGGTGACGTCTTTGAAGTGCGCTTGCCGTCGACCGGAAGCAAATTGTGGCCGTAGCGGCCAAAGCTGTCGCCGGGGGGACGGGTGATCTTCTGCTGGTCTTCCGTGGAGTCCTCGGCGAAGGACGCGTCGAAGAACTGCACCATCGGAATGTCGAGGCCGTCGAGCCAGTACATCGGCTCGGACGTTTCGTTGGAATGGTCGTGCCAGGTCATCGACGGCGTAATGACGAAATCGCCGGGCTCCATCGCGCTGCGCTCGCCGTCGACGGCGGTAAAGGCGCCCTTGCCCTCCAGTACGAAACGCAGTGCCGACTGGCTGTGGCGGTGCGCGGGGGCCACGTCGCCCGGGATCACCATCTGCACGCCGGCAAACAGCGAGGTCGTGACTTTCGACTGGCCGCGCAGCCCGGGATTTTCCAGCACCAGCACCCGCCGCGTAGCTTCCCTGGCGGTGATCAGCCTGCCGGCTTCGGTCATGTAGTCGCGGATGGCGTCGAATTTCCACAGATGCGGCCGGCAGGCGCTCCTCGGCTCCGGCGTGATCAGGTCGCCCATCACGTTCCACAGCGCCGAGAGGTTTTCGCCGTCGATCTTCTTGTAGAACGCCTCGCGTTCCGGCGTCTTCTGTACGGCTTCCATGACGGGCCTCCCGCGGCTCTCTTGACGTGGTTCTCGTTGTCTCGATTGACAGCATACTTACAATATGGATAGCGTCAACGACGCACTGCAACCGACAAGAAGACTTCAGGGGAGGTTCGTCATGAAGCTGCACGGCTATTTCCGCAGCAGCGCGTCCTACCGGGTCAGAATCGCGTTGAATCTGAAGGGGCTGGAAGCCGATCACCTGTCGCACCACCTTCGCAAGGGCGAGCAGCGCGATCCCGCTTTTCTCGCTCTGAACCCGCAGGGGCTGGTCCCCGCGCTGCAGGACGATACCGGCGCGGTGCTGACCCAGTCGCTCGCCATCATCGAATGGCTGGAGGAAACCCGGCCCCAGCCGGCATTGCTGCCGAAAGATCCGCTGCGCCGCGCCAGGGTGCGCGCCTTCGCGCAGGCCGTGGCCTGCGATACCCACCCGGTGCAAAATCTGAAGGTGCTGGCGCGGCTGCGCGAACTCGGCCTGCCTGAGGAGCAGGTGACGGGCTGGGCGGCGTGGGCCAACCGCGAGGGCCTGGCTGCCTGCGAAGCCCTGATCGCCAATGAGCCCGGCCCGTTCTGCTTCGGCGAAGCGCCGACCATCGCCGATCTCTGTCTGGTGCCTCAGCTCTTCAACGCGCGCCGCTTCGGCGTCGACGTCTCGGCCTATCCGCGCCTCTTGAAGGCTGAAGCGGCGGCCCAGGCCATGAAGGCGTTCACGGACGCCGCCCCGGACAAGCAAGCCGATGCCGAGTAAACCGGATCCGATCACGATGGACGCGGTCTACACCGCGCCCGGCTATTTGTTCCGCCGGATGCAGCAGATCGCGGTGGCGATCTTCGTCGAGGAGTGCAAGGCATACGACCTGACGCCGGTGCAATATGCCTCGCTGGTTTCGATCCGCACCCATCCCGGCATCGATGCCACGAGGCTTTCCGCCGTCATCGCGTTCGACCGCTCCACGCTCGGCAGCGTGATCGAGCGGCTGGAGGCCAAGGCCTATATCGAGCGCAAGCCCTCGCCCGGAGACAAGCGAACCAAGCTCTTGTATCTGACCAAGTCCGGCGCCGCGCTGCTGCGCGATATAATCCCGTCGGTCGAGCGCGCCCAGGCACGGATACTGCAGCCGCTGAAACCGGCCGACCGCAAAACGCTGATGGCGCTGTTGACGCAGCTGGTCGATCTCAACAACGAGGCGTCGCGGGTGCCGCTGCGCGCCGAGGGCGCGCTGGAGCATCTGGGGAAGTCAGGCTGATGGCAGCTGCGGCCTTGCCGCGGCAGTAAATACTTCCTCGTCGTCCCTGCCTAGTGCGCAATTGCGCACGGGGCGCAGGGACCCATAGCCACCGCACTTTGTATTGTGCGACGGTGTCGAACAGTGTTTTTTAACGATGGGCCGCGGCGTATGGGTTCCCGCGTTCGCGGGGACGACAGCGAGTGTGTGGAGGCGTACGCGGGCTACGCCTTCAACAACGCCTGCCGATCGATCTTCCCCGTGCCGGTCTTCGGCAACTCGTCGAGGAAGCGCACTTCGCGCGGATATTTGTAGGGCAGCAGTTTCGCCTTGACGAAATCCTGAAGTAACTTCGTCGTCTCCGCCGCATCGAACCCACGGTCATTCATCGCCACCACCGCCTTCAGCGTCATGCGCCGGTCCGGCAGTTCCACGGCGAACACCGCGCATTCGCGCACGGCGGGATGCTCGGCGAGGCAGAGCTCGACTTCGAGCGGGTAGACCCATTGTCCGGAGATTTTGATGAGGTCGTCGGCGCGGCCGCGGAAGAAGTGGAAGCCGTCGGCGTCCCTGACAAAGCGGTCGCCGGTGTAAATCCAGCCACCCTCGCGGATGGTCTCGGCCGATTTGTCCGGCCGGTTCCAGTACAGCGGCGTGTTGGAATCGCCGCGCACCCACAGGATGCCCTCCTCGTTGTCGCCGACGTGGCGGCCGTCCTTGTCCTTCAGCTCGATTTCATAGCCGGGGACGCGCAGGCCGGCGGCGCCGGGTTTTTTCTGCTCCGGACGATTGGAGAGATAAATATGCAGCGCCTCGGTCGATCCCAGCCCTTCGACGATTTCGAGGCCGGTCAGCGCCTTCCAGCCGTTGAACACCTCGGCGGAAAGTACTTCGGCGGCGGACAGCGCCATCCGCAGCGAGGAGAAATCCGTGGCCGCCGCATTGTCGGCTTTTGTCAGCGACGTGTAGAGCGTCGGCAATCCGAAGAACACCGAGGGCCGGAAACGTTCGATCGCGGCAAAGATCGAGGCCGGCCTGGGCTGACCCGGCAGCAGCAGTGTTGTGGCGCCCGCCGCGAACGGGAAGGTGATCGAATTGCCAAAGCCGTAGGCGAAGAAGATCTTTGGTACCGAGAAACAGATGTCGCCGGGCGCAAGCTTCAGCACGTTGCGGGCGAACGCAGCCTCGCTATAGGCCATGTCGTGCTGCAGATGGACGATGCCCTTGGGACGCCCGGTGGAGCCCGACGAATACATCCAGAGCGCCATCTCGTTACGGCCGGTGTCGGCTTCCGCGAGCTCGGTGGGAAACGCCGGCAGCCAGTTCTCGGCGATGATGGTATTCGCCACGGCGTGAGCGGGTGCTGCGCCATTGACCACGATCAGCGTGCGCAGCGCCGTTTCCTTGCAGGCTCCGGCATCGAAGCGCGAACCATATTCGGCATCGGCGACCGCCACGGTGGCGCCGGAATCCGCCAGATAGAACTGCAGCAGGTCCGGTGGCGTCAGCGTGTTGATCAAGAGCGGCACGAAGCCGGATCGCACCGCGCCGAAAAACGCCGCTGGATAGACCGGCGTATCGTCGAGGAACATCAGGATGCGGTCGCCGCGTTGCAGTCCGAGCGACATAAAACCGTGGCCCCAGCGGCAGGCTTCGGCGCAGAGCTCGGCATAGCTGCGCGTCCCCAGCGGGCCGATCAGCGCGGGGTGGTCGCCGCGGCCTTTCGCAAGGTTGTCGAACAGGATGCGGCTGGCGTTATAGGTCTGCGGAATCGCAAAGCCGATTTCCCGCGCGCCGGGGCTGTCCGATGGCACCTGGTCGGCGATTTCGCGTGTCATCGGCTGGCCTCGTGCTGCCTTGATGCCTCGTAACGCGCCATGAAGGCCGGCGACATCGCGCGCAGCCTGATATCGTCGATCCGGCCGGAGCGGGTGATGTAGCAGTAGGCAAAATCCATCAGGCCGAGCTGCATATGCTCGGGGAATTTCTCGTACCAGTCGGCGCTGGTTCGCGCCGCCTTCACCAGCTTTTGCACGATCGGCTTGCGCTCGCTCTGGTAACGTTCGAGCGCTGCTGGAATGTCCGTCACCGCTTCCATCGCCTTGACCAGCGCGATCGCGTCCTCGATCGCAAGCCGTGTGCCCGATCCGATCGAGAAATGCGCGGAATGCAGCGCATCGCCGATCAGCACCATATTCCCGAACGACCAGCGCTCGTTCCAGATCCACGGGAAATTGCGCCACACCGATTTGTTCGACACCAGCCTGTGGCCGTCCAGCGTGGAGGCAAATACCTGTTCGCAGATCGCCTGCGACTGCTCGATGGTCTTGTCGGCAAAGCCGTAACGCTGCCAGGTCGCGGAATCGCATTCGACCAGGAACGTACTCATGTCGGGTGCGTAGCGGTAATGGTGCGCATTGAACGCGCCGAGCCCGGTCTGCACGAAGGTCTGCGACAGCGTCTCGAAGCGTTTCGAGGTGCCGTACCAGGCGAATTTGTTGGTGGAATGCGATACCGATGCGCCGAATTCGGTTTCGAAGCTGCGGCGCACCAGCGAGTTCAGGCCGTCGGCGGCGACAATCAGGTCGTAACCATCAAGCTCATCCACCGACCGGATCGTCGTGTCGTAACGCGGCTCGACGCCGACCGCGCGGACGCGCGCCTGCAGGATTTTCAGGAGATCGAGCCGGCCGATCGACGAGAAGCCGACGCCGTCGATCTCAACGCTTTCGCCGCGTAGATTCAGCGTGATGTTCTTCCAGCTCTCCATCCGCGGCGCGATCGCGTCCACGGTGTCGGGATCGTCGGCGCGCAGGAATTCGAGCGCCTGCTCGGAGAACACCACGCCGAAGCCCCAGGTGGCGCCGGCCGGATTCTGCTCGAACAGATCGATCTGCGCCTCGGGGTGACGCTTCTTCCAGAGATAGGCGAAGTAGAGACCTCCAGGGCCTCCGCCGATCACGGCGATACGCAAGCTCGATCCCTCCCTAATCGACAGTATACTTACAATTTGGCGGGCACCCTACCGCTCGCCGGTCAGCGACGCTACCGAAAATATCGGTCAGGACCGGGCCGGCGTCAGGTGCAGCGGCGCACCGCATTCGCGTCGACCCCAGAGCGAGCTTCGCTCGTCTCGACCCCCTCCAGGGGACGGTAAGGGCAAACCGAACGCCGGCTATTTCTTCTCCGCAGCGGTCAAAACTTTCTTGCAGGCCGGCGTGATCTTGTCGCTCTCCTTGGCGAGGCAAGCGATGATCCGTCCGCCGCCGGGTGCTACGCCTTTGCAGTATTTCTCATAATCGCCCATGCAGGCGCTGCGTTGCTCGGCGGTCAGCTCCTGGGCAAAGGCCGCTTGCGAGGCACAGAGCAGGGCGGCGGTCATCAGCATCGTGCGTAGCATGGGTCGTTTCCTTTCTTGCGTCGGTGATCACGGGTTTTCGCTGGCTTGCTTCCGGGCCGTGGACCCGCTGTATTGAGGCTTTGAAACCATCGCCGGTCCATCAAGGAGAATCCATGGCGGATATCAGAAACAGGTGGCTTGCGTTCTATTCCGGACATATGGAGCAGGCTTCCAAGGAAATATTTTCGCACGTCGAAAAGGTGATCATCGGCACCTTGATCGTTTCGGCGGGAGCGCATGTCTCGAGTGCCGATCCCGCGATCGAGCTGTTCGGCTATTTGCGTCACAGCCTGGTCGGCCGCGGCGTCGAATTGTTTGGCGTCATTCTTCTGGTGCTGAATTTCATCGACGGCCTCTACAAGCTGGCAAGGCTGGACTGGCATTTGGCCTACCAGATCGCCATGACGCTTCTTTACGTTGCGCTGTCGGTCCGGCTGATCCAGTTGATCCTCGCGTTCCGCACCGAATAGCCTTGGAAATAGGCATGGGAATAGCCTTGGGAACAATCTTGGGAACAGTCTTGGGCCTGCTTGATCCGGCAGGCCGAAGGCCGCGTCATTTCGGTTTACTGCACCGCGAACTGGGCCAGCACGTCCTTGCACGCCGGCGAAATCGAACCCGCCCGCGTCGCCAGACATTGCATGATCCGGCCGCCGCCGGGCGCTACGCCGCCGCACAGCGTGCGAACGTCGCCGCTGCATGCCGACCTCAGGACGAACAATTCTTCGCGCGGCCGCATCGGCCGCAACACGATGACCGCGGGCGCGGCGGCGGGGGCTGCTGCAGCCGTGCCACCGGCGGCAGGCGCCGTACCGCCGGCTGCAGGTGCTGCACCGCTGGGGGCGTTGACGGCTTGCGCGCAGGGCGCCGAAACCTTCGCCTTGTTTTTTTCCAGGCATTGCAGTGCCGGAGCGCCTCCGGTCGGCACACCGGCGCAGACCTTCTGATAGTCGGAGCGGCAGGCACTGCGGATCGCGGTAACCTGTGCATCGGTCGGCTTGTTGGCGGTCGTGCTTGCCGCTGCTTTCGGGGCCGCCGGCGCCGCGGTTGCGGGCTTCGCAGTTGCCGCAGCGGGCGCGGCAGCCGGAGCAGATCCGGCCTTCGGTGCGGCTGATGGCGCCGTCTCCGCCTTGGGTGCCGCCGCGGGTTCAACCGCGCGCACCGCGCTCTGGCAGCCGGATGAGAGGCTCGACATGTTTTTCTGCAGGCACTGCAGCGAGGCCTCGCCGCCCGGCGGCACGCTGGCGCAATGGGCCTGATAGTCGGCACGGCATGCGGACCGGATGGCGTTGCGCTGGGCGTCGGTGGGCGCTTGCGAATGGGCCGGTGTCGCCACCATGAATATGGCGGTTACGAGCAGCGCCGCATGTTTTAACGTGTTGATCATTTTAGGAAATCCCTATGCGTTGTCGGGCCAGCCGCCGCTGCAATGAAAGTGAGATTCGGAATGGATCGAACGAAGAAATTCGGAGGCCCGCATCATTTTCGGTTTCGGGTTCCACTGCAAGAGGATTGTTGCTATTCATGAGTGACGAAATTTTTTCTTCCAACCGAATATTTCCAGAACCAAACACAATTGGGGCACAGCAATAATGCCGACGCATCCGCCAACATGCACCGGTCGGGCAGGCAATTTGCGGCGCGGAGTCACCAGCGCCTCTCGTATTGCTTTCGTCATGTCTGCGTTCGCCGTTTTAAGTGCCTGCGAACAGAATGCTTTTGTGCCGCCGCCGCCGCCGAAGGTGGAGGTCGCACCGCCGACACAGCGCGCCATCACGCGCTACCTCGAAGCCACCGGCAACACCGCGCCGATCAAGAGCGTCGATCTCGTCGCGCGGGTACAGGGCGTGTTGCAGTCGATCGATTACAAGGACGGCACCCTGGTGAAGGCGGGCACCACGCTGTTCACGATCGAGCCCGAGACCTACAAGCTGAAACTGGAGCAGGCGCAGGCCGCCGAGGCGGGTACGCAGGCGTCGGTGAAGCAGGCGGAAGCCGACTTCAAGCGTCAGTCGGATCTGGTGCAGAGGCAGGTGGTGTCGCAGGCGACGATGGATAATTCGACGTCCGCGCGCGACAACGCCCAGGCCAATCTGCAGCAGGCCCAGGTCAACACCAGGATCGCGGCGGTCAATTACGGCTATACCAATGTCGCGGCCCCGTTCGACGGCGTCGTCAGCGCGCATCTGGTCTCGGTCGGCCAATTGGTCGGCGCATCGTCGCCGACCCAGCTTGCGACCATCGTGGCGCTCGACCCGCTCTATGTGAACTTCAACGTCAATGAACAGGACGTGCTGAAGATCCGGGCCGAGGCCCGGCGCCGCGGCATGACGCCGAGCGATCTCGAGCAACTGCCGGTCGAGGTCGGGCTGCAGACCGAGAGCGGTTATCCGCACAAGGGCAAGCTCGACTATGCGGCGCCGACGGTCAACCAGTCGACTGGAACGCTGGCGGTGCGCGGCGTGCTGCCCAATCCTGATCGGGTCCTGCTGCCCGGATATTTCGTTCGCGTCCGCGTTCCCGTCGAGCAACAGGCAAGCGCCTTGCTGGTGCCCGACGTGGCGCTGGGCAGCGATCAGGCCGGCCGCTACGTGCTGGTGGTGAACAGCGACAGTATCGTCGAGCAGCGCAAGGTGGTGGCCGGTCCGCTGGACGGTGACCTGCGCGTGATCGAAAGCGGCCTGAAGCCGGACGACCGTGTCGTGACCGCCGGACTGCTGCGCGCGATCCCCGGCCAGAAGGTCGATCCGCAGCCGCAGAAGAACCAGGCACCGCCGGCATCGGCCAAATAGGACCGGTCCATGATTTCGAAATTCTTCATCGAGCGGCCGGTCCTCTCCAACGTCATCGCGATCCTGATGATCCTGATCGGCGGCGTCTGCCTGTTTCGCCTTGCGGTGGCGCAGTATCCCGACGTGGTGCCGCCGACGGTGCAGGTGACGACGCGCTATCCCGGCGCCAGCGCCAAAACCGTGATCGATACCGTGGCGCTGCCGATCGAGCAGCAGGTCAACGGCGTCGAGGACATGCTCTACATGCAGTCCTACAGCGGCGCCGACGGCACCTATTCGCTGACGGTGACGTTCAAGATCGGCACCGATCTCAATTTCGCGCAGGTGTTGGTACAGAACCGGGTGTCGAGCGCGCTGTCGCAACTGCCGCAGGCGGTGCAGAACCAGGGCGTCACGGTGGCGAAGCGGTCGACCGCGATCCTGCTGTTCGTGACGCTGACCTCGCCGAACGCGACCTATGACAGCCTGTTCCTCTCCAACTACGCCACCATCAACATCAGGGACGAGCTGTCACGGCTACCAGGGGTAGGCAACGTCACGGTGTTCGGCGCCGGCCAGTATTCGATGCGGGTCTGGCTCGACCCCAACAAGCTGCAGGTGCGCGGGCTGATGCCGCAGGACGTCATCCAGGCGATCCAGCAGCAGAGCCAGCAGGTCACCGCGGGCCAGGTCGGCGCGCCGCCGGTGCCATCAGGGCAGGCGTTCCAGTACACGCTGAATGTCAGCGGCCGGCTTGATGACGTCAGCGAATTCGAAAGCGTGATCGTCAAGACCGGTACCAGCGGCGACGTCACCCGCGTGCGCGACGTGGGCTGGGTCGAATTGGGCGCGCAGACCTACAGCCAGGTGTTCTCGCTCAACAACAAGCCTTCGGTCGGCATCGGCGTGTTCCAGTCGCCCGGCGCCAACGCGCTCGAGGTCGAGAAGGCGGTCGAGGCGAAGATGGCGGTGCTGGCGAAGGCATTCCCGCAGGACATCAAATACGACACGCCGTTCGACACCACCAAGTTCGTCGCGGAATCCATCAAGGAAGTCTACAAGACGCTGATCGAGGCGGGCTTGCTGGTGCTGGTCGTGATCCTCATCTTCCTGCAGGACTGGCGCGCGATGCTGGTGCCGGCCACGACCGTGCCGGTGACCATCATCGGCGCCTTCGCGGCGATGGCCGCACTCGGCTTTACCGTCAACATCTCGACGCTGTTTGCGATCGTGCTCGCGATCGGCATCGTGGTCGACGATGCCATCGTCGTGGTCGAAGGCGCTGCCCACAATATCGAGAAGGGCATGTCCGGCCATGACGCCGCGATCGCGGCGATGGATGCCTTGTTCGCGCCGATCGTCGGCATCACGCTGGTGCTGATCTCGGTGTTTCTGCCGGCGGCCTTCCTGCCGGGCCTGACCGGCAAGATGTATTCGCAATTCGCGCTGGTGATCGCCGCCACCGCGCTGCTCAGCGCCGTCAACGCCGCCACGCTGAAGCCGACGCAATGCGCGCTGTGGCTGCGCCGGCCGGTGCCGCCGGAACAACGCAACTGGTTCTATCGCGGCTTCAATGCGGTCTACGACCGTGTCGAGCGCGGCTATGCCGGGCTGATCGGCCGGCTGGTCGCGCACAGCGGCGTGTCGGTGATCGCAGCATTGATCCTGATCGGCATCGCCGGCTGGGGCCTGTCGCGGGTGCCGACCGGCTTCATTCCGATCGAGGATCAGGGCTATCTGCTGGTCGCGGTGCAGTTGCCCGATGGCGCCTCGCTCGGCCGGACCCAGAATGTGATGAAGCAGGTCAGCGACCTCGCCGGCAACACGCCCGGCGTCGATCAGGTGATCACCATCGCCGGCATCTCGGCGCTCGACAATTCGTCCAGCCTCGCCAATGCCGGCGTCGCCTATCTGATCCTGAAGGAGTGGAGCGCGCGCGGCCCGGGCCAGGACCTGCGGTCGCTGTTCGTCGGCTTGAACGAGAAGATGTCGGCGATCCCGGAAGCGCGGATTCTGGTGGTGCCGCCGCCGCCGATCCAGGGCATCGGCAATGCCGCCGGCTTTGCCATGCAGGTTCAGCTGCGCGACGGCAATGCCGATTTCGGCAAGCTGCAGGCGATCGCCGGCGCCATCGTCTCGAATGGCCAGTCGCAAAGCGCGCTGCAGCGCGTCAGTTCGTCGTTCCGTTCGATGGTGCCGCAGTTCGACGTCGAGGTGGACCGGGTCAAGACCCAGACCCTGCATGTCACCACGGATCAGATCTTCTCGACGCTGTCGTCCTATATGGGTTCGAGCTTCGTCAACCAGTTCAACAAGTTCGGCCGCACCTTCCAGGTCTACGCCCAGGCGGATTCGCAGTTTCGCCTGACCCCGCGCGACATCGAAAAGCTGATGGTGCGCAACTCGCAGGGCGACATGATCCCGCTCGGCACCGTGGCGAAGATCACCCCGGCGGTCGGCCCGTCGCTGATCAGCCTGTACAATCTCTATCCGTCCGCGACGGTGATCGGCCTGCCGGCCACCGGCTACAGCTCGGGCCAGTCGATGGCGCTGATGGAGGAGATCGCCGCCAAGACCCTGCCGCCGGGCACCGGCTATGAATGGACCGCGATGTCGTACCAGGAGAAGGTTGTCGGCGGCCAGATCTACTGGGCGTTCGGCCTGGCCTTGCTGCTGGTGTACCTGGTGCTGGCCGGACAGTATGAAAGCTGGTACGCGCCGATCTCGGTGATCCTGGCGGTGCCGCTCTCGCTGCTCGGTCCGATGGCGGTGCTGACGGGATTGCGGATCGAGAACAATCTCTACACCCAGATCGGCATCATCCTGTTGATCGCGCTGTCGGCCAAGAACGCCATCCTGATCGTCGAGGTGGCGCTGGAGCTGCATGTGCGCGACCGCAAACCCCTGATGCAATCCGCGATCGAGGCGGCGCGGGCGCGGTTCCGTCCGATCCTGATGACCTCGTTTGCCTTCATCCTCGGCGTGGTGCCGCTGGTGCTGGCGACCGGCGCCGGCGCCAGCGCCCGCAAGTCGATCGGCATCACGGTTTTTTCAGGCATGATCGCCTCGACCTGCCTCGCCGTGCTGTTCGTGCCGACGTTCTTCGTCGTGGTGCAGCGGTTCGAGAACTGGCTGGCGGGAAGAAAGAGCGAAGCGCCGGCGCCGCAAACGGTGCCAAGTGTGACGCATTAGCGATCAACTCTTCCGTCGTCCCGGACAAGCGAGCAAAGCGAGCGCTGATCCGGGACCCATACGCCGTGACGTCGCGTTGCGGCACTGCGTCAGATGGCTTTTTTCACGATAACCGGCGCGGAGTATGGGTCCCGGCTCGGAGGCCGGGACGACGGGTTGATAGAGTGCGGCTTTACACCTTCACCATCCGCTTGCCGCGATTCTCGCCGGCCAACAGTCCGATCAGCGCCTTCGGCGTGTTCTCCAGGCCATTGATGACGTCCTCCTGCACCTTCAGCTTGCCGGAGGCGACCCAGGATTGCAGGTCCTTCAGCGCCTGATCGCGCTGGTCCATATAATCCATCACGATGAAACCCTGCATGATGAGTCGCTTCACCACGATCAGCCCGGGCACGCCGCGCGGCCCGGTGGCCGAGGGCACGCCGTCATATTGCGAGATCGCGCCGCAGCAGGCGATGCGGCCGCGATTGTTCATCAACGCCAGGCAGGCTTCGAGGATGTCGCCGCCAACATTGTCGAAATAGACGTCGATGCCCTTGGGCGCGGCGGCGCGCAGCGCCTTGAACACCGCGCCGTCCTTGTAATCGACCGCGGCGTCGAAGCCGAGCTCGTTGACCAGCCAGTCGCACTTGTCCTTGCCGCCGGCGATGCCGACGACGCGGCATCCCTTTATTTTGGCGATCTGGCCGACGATCGAGCCGACCGATCCGGCTGCCGCCGACACCACCACGGTCTCGCCGGCCTTCGGCTTGCCGATGTCGAGCAGCCCGAAATAGGCGGTCAGCCCGGCGATGCCGTAGACGCTGAGCAGATGCGTCATTGGTTCCAGCTTCGGCATCTTGCCCAGGTGTTTCGCCGGCACCGCCGCGTAGTCCTGCCAACCGGTGTCGCCGAACACGATGTCGCCGGACTTGAGGCTGGGGTCCTTCGACGCCACCACTTCGGCGATGCCGCCGCCGGCCATCACCGTGTTGGCCTCGACCGCCGCGCGGTAGGTCGCGCCATGCATCCACGCCCGGTTGGCGGCGTCGAGGGAGATGTAGCGCACCTTGAGCAGCACCTCGCCATCTTTCGGCTCGGGAATGGCGCCCTGTGTCAGTTTGAAATGCTCGGGCCCGAGTTTTCCGGTGGGCTTTTCAACCAGAAGGATCTGGCGATTGACTGACTCGCTCATGGCGCGCTCTCCCTGACATGCGGCTTCCCGCATTATGCGTTGGGTTCGACGCTAGAGCAAACTCACCGTCAGAAGAACTTCAAATCCTCCGCGCGGCCGCCGTTGGCGACCGTCGCATATTCGATGGCGAGGAAAAGACCGCCGGCCACGTATATCTTCCGCTGTTGCGCGGCGGCGAGTTGCTGGCTCATTGCCACGGCTTCCGCGACCGTCGCGGCGATGCGAATATCGGCGTGCGGGTTGGCCCTGCGCACCGAGCTTGCGATGGCAGCAGCATCTGCGCCCTTGTGGTGCGCGCGGGTGCAGATGATGGTGCCGAAGGATGGCGCCAGTGCGCCCACGATCTCGTCGGCCTTCTTGTCGCTGGAAATGCCGGTGACGAGAATCCAGTCCTCCGCGCCATGGATTGCCTTGAGGCTGGCCAGCGACTGTCTGACCCCGTCGGGGGTGTGGCCGACATCGACAATGGTGAGCGGGTCAGGTTTGATCGTTTCGAGGCGGCCGGGCCAGCGCGTCCCGCGCAGGCCCGATCGCACGGCGGCCTCACATCCCGCGGCATCGGCCCCGGGCCGCATCCGCCGCAGCCACAGCAGGAACACGGCAACCGCGATCGCGGCGTTGTTGAACTGGAATGCGCCGAGCAGGTTCATTTCCAGCGCTCGAAAATCGTAGACCCCGAACCGGAAATCGAACTGCTGCCGTGATGCGGTAGCGGTCTCGCCGCCGATGGCGATATCGTCGCGGACAAAACGCGAGGTGACCTCGCGATGGCGGTTGTACTCGATCAGATGCGGCTTCAGGTTCGCACAATTCTCGCCGTAGACGATGGTGCCGCCGGCGGCGCAGGCATCGCTCTTGTCGGAGGCGATCAAGTCAAGGGAATGGCCCAGCAGTGCGACATGCTCGTAATCGACCGAGGTGACGCAGGCCGTGAGCGCACCGACCATGCGCGTCACATCGTAGCGTCCGCCGATACCGGCCTCGAACACCGCGAAATCGCATTCCGTCTCCTGAAAATGCAGGCAGGCCAGCGCGAACAGGGCTTCGAAGCCGCCGAATTGCTCGCCGCGCCGCGCGGCGATCCTGGCGATCGCGGCTTCGATCCGCGACGCCAATCGCGTCAGATCGGCATCGCCGATCTCGACGCCATCGACCTGAACCCGTTCGTTGAAACGGTAGATATGCGGCGAGGTGAACAATCCCGTGCGCAGGCCATAGGCGCGGCCGATGCCGGCGCAGAATGCCGCGGTGGAGCCCTTGCCGTTCGATCCGGTGACGACCACCGAGATGCGCTTGAGTTTCGAGCGATCGATGGCGAGCTCGTCGAGCAGCTCGGCCATTCGGCCCAGGCAGATGCCGTTGCCGAATTTCGGAAGGTCATACACTAAAGCAGCCCCATCGCGGAAAAACCATGATGCCAGATTTTCAGGATCAGGTCGCCGCGACCGGATTGCTCCAGCATGCGGATCGACGGGTTGGAATTGACCTCGATCACCTGCATCGCATTGGCGTCGCCGCCGATACCGGTAAACAGGTCGATGGCGGCGACGCGCAGCCCGAGCGCCCGCGCCGCCCGTCGCGCCAGCGTCAACGCGGCCGCGGAAGGTGGCGCTTCGAGCACCATCGTTCCCCCGGCGCTCAGGTTCATCCGCCCGGGAATCTCCCAGCGTTCCCCCGCGGGCAGCACGGCGTCGAATGCGGCGTCGGGATCGATGGAAGCCGGCGACAGGCCGCGCGATTGCAGGCCGTCATTATGCGCGGTGAGGAGGTCGCGAATGCGGCTGGCGCCATCGCCGACAATCGACGGCGGTTGCTTGCGCGCGGTAAAGAGAACCTCGTCGTCGAGCAGAAAAACCCGATACTCGTTGCCGGCAACGATTCCCTGCATCAGGATCGCGTCGTAATACTGTGCGACCTCAGCGAGGTATTTTATCAGCGCGGTCCCGTCATGCAGGGCCTGCGCGAAGTCGCCGCGCGATCCCGTCAGAGGTTTGACGAAAGCCGAGCCGCCCAGTTTCGCAAAATGCGCCAGCGCATCCTCGCGTTCGTGCCCCGCCGGGCGATGGGCGCGGTGCCGGTCGTGCAGAAAGAAGTACTCGCCGCCGAGTGCGGCGACGCCGGCCTGCGTCAGAATCCGGGCCGCGAAATACTTGTCGGACGCCAGCGTCGAGGCGGTGGCGTTGTTCTGCGGATACCATGAACATCGTCCGGCGCCGAAATGCAGGCTTCGGTTCGCCGAACTGACGCTGAAGACCAGCCCCGTCCCGGCGTCGATGTCCGTAAAATCAAGGCCAAATTCGGCGCAGGCGTAAGCCGCATAGACCGATTGGTCCGGATAATGGCTCGGCTTGCCCGATCGGAATTCCCATAGGTTTCGCATGCAATATCCGGCGATCTGGCATTCCATTCTTGCTGTTTTTATCTTTAACGATGTTTCCGGCCGCGTGGGGCAATTTACTGCTGGATCGACGTCTGTTTCAGCAAGTTAATTGCGCCTGCGTCGTCTGTACGATGCCAATTTCCTGAACCCGTTCTGCAGATGGATCGACCGTCATTGTGAGCGCGCAAATGCGCTTGAAGGCTGGTTGACTATCTCCCGTTTTGGCGTAGGTGAAACGCCAGATCACCCATCATTGCAGGGGTTTTTGGCCTCTTTCGGGGCCAAACAACTCGTTCGTTCCAAAGCAAGCCGTCAGGAAAAACGAAATCACATGAGCGCATTCCATAGAGAGAAAGTTCTTTCCGTCCGGCACTGGACCGATACGCTTTTCAGCTTCACCGCCACCCGCAATTCCGGCTTTCGATTCCAGAACGGCCAGTTCGCCATGATCGGGCTGGAGGTCGATGGCCGCCCGTTGCTGCGCGCCTATTCGATGGCGAGCGCCAATCACGAGGAAGCGCTGGAATTCTTCTCGATCAAGGTCGCCGACGGCCCGCTGACCTCGAAACTGCAGAAGATCAGGGAAGGCGATACCATCCTGGTCGGGCGCAAGGCGACCGGCACGCTGATTTCAGATAATCTGATCCCGGGCAAGCGCCTGTTGCTGCTGTCGACCGGAACGGGGCTGGCGCCGTTCGCGAGCCTGATCAAGGACCCCGACGTCTACGAGCGGTTCGAAAGCATCGTTCTGGTGCATGGCTGCCGGCAGGTCTCCGAACTCGCCTATGGTGAGGAGCTGGTCGCGAGATTGCGCGACGACGAATTGTTCGGGCCGCTGCTGACTGAGAAGCTCTCCTATTATCCGACCGTGACGCGCGAGCCGTTCCGCAACCGCGGCCGCATCACCGACCTGATCACCTCGGAGCAGCTGTTCAACGACATCCACCAGCCGCCGCTCGACATCGAGACCGACCGCATCATGATGTGCGGCAGCCCCGGCATGCTGGAAGAGCTGAAGGTGATGTTCGAGACCCGCGGCTTTCTCGAAGGCAGCCACAGCGAGCCTGGCCATTTCGTCATCGAGAAGGCGTTCGTGGAGCGCTAGCTCTCGTGTCCCGGACGCGATGCAGCGCCTCACTTTGGCGGTGCGCCACAGAGCCGGGGCCCAGCCACCGCTGTCAATGCCGCCACAGCTTTAGCCACGGCCCGGCGCAACAAACCACCATAGGTGGCTACCAATACAGCCCGTCATTCGCGAGCCATCGGCGCGCAATCACGTGACCCCCTGCCTTCGCATGATGAAGCTCCCGCCGCATTGCACTGCAGCAACATTTCAAGGCCGCCGCCTGCGCGGCTGACGCATTGATCTTGCGCCCGCTATTTCGGTAGCCTGCCGTGAAACGGTCCACCGTCATATCCGTAACCTGTAACGCCTGCTATCGTGTACAGCATTGTTCTGAAGTTCGTTCAGGCTCAAGGCCGACAATAGTAATTTGGCGCATTCGCCGGAGGGGTCCCATGGAAACGCTGATGCTTCCGTTCTCGCCGCGCTACATCGTGCTGACGATCTGCGCCGTCGTCACGGCACTGCTGGTCGGCATCGGGATTTTCGACGCCAAGCTCAAGGTGTGGGAACTGGTCGCAATTCCGATTCTGATCTTCGGCGGCCTCACGCTGCTCGGCATCCGCGACCTCGTGCAGGAGAACCACGCGGTTCTGCGCAATTATCCGGTCTCGGGGCATCTGCGCTTCCTGCTCGAGGAGATCCGGCCGGAGATGCGCCAGTACTTCTTCGAGAGCGAGAAGGACGGCATGCCGTTTTCCCGCGACACCCGCGCCGTGATCTATCAGCGCGCCAAGATGGTCCTCGACAAGCGGCCGTTCGGAACGCAGGAGGACGTCTACAGGGAAGGCTACGAATGGATGCACCATTCGATGGCGCCGAAGACCCATGCCAGCGAAAAATTCCGCATCACCATCGGCGGCCCGGATTGCGCCAAACCGTATTCGGCCTCGGTGTTCAACATTTCGGCGATGAGCTTTGGCGCGCTCAGCCCCAACGCGGTGCGCGCGCTCAATGCCGGCGCCAAAAAGGGCGAGTTCGCGCATGACACCGGCGAGGGCGGCGTCAGTCCCTATCATCGCGAGAACGGCGGCGACATCATCTGGGAGATCGGCTCCGGCTATTTCGGCTGCCGCAACCGCGACGGCACCTTCAATCCGGAATTGTTTGCGAAAGTCGCCAGCGACGACCAGATCAAGATGGTCGAACTCAAGGTCAGCCAGGGCGCGAAGCCCGGCCACGGCGGCGTGCTGCCGGCGGCCAAGGTCTCCGAGGAGATCTCCAGGATCAGGGGCGTCGCGATGGACGAGGACTGTATCTCGCCGGCCTATCACAAGGCATTCTCGACGCCGCTGGAAATGATGGCGTTCATCGGCGAGATGCGTCGGCTGTCCGGCGGCAAGCCCGCCGGATTCAAGCTGTGCATCGGTCATCCCTGGGAGTTCCTGGCGATCTGCAAGGCGATGCTGCAGACCGGGATCTATCCGGATTTCATCGTGGTTGACGGTAATGAAGGCGGCACCGGGGCGGCGCCGCTGGAATTCATGGACCATCTGGGCATGCCGATGCGCGAGGGCGTCAACTTCGTTCACAATGCGCTAATCGGCATCAATGCGCGCGACCGCATCAAGATCGGCGCCGCCGGCAAGATCGCGACCGCGTTCGACATGGCGCGCGCGATGGCGATCGGCGCCGACTGGTGCAATTCAGCGCGCGGTTTCATGTTTGCGCTGGGCTGCATCCAGTCGCTGAGCTGCCATACCGACCGCTGCCCGACCGGGGTGACGACGCAGGATCCCTCGCGCAACCGCGCGCTGGTGGTGCCGCACAAGATCGACCGGGTGTATAATTATCATCACGCGACCCTGCATGCGCTGGCGGAACTGCTCGCCGCCGCGGGCCTCGAACATCCGCAGCAGATCCGGGCGATCCACTTCTCGCAGCGGACCTCGACCACCGAGGTCTTGTCATTCGCGAAACTCTATCCATCGCTTCGCCCGGGCGAGCTGATCGACGGCACCAGCGATCCGCGCTTTCGCGAGGCCTGGGCGATGGCGCGGGCGGAGTCGTTCGCCGCAGCCTCATGATCGTCATTCCGGAGTGACGCGAAGCGGCCTCCAATCTAGTACTGCATCACCGACCGCACCCCGATCACCACCGCGTTCTTGATCGGTTCGGTCGGCGATCTCGGGTCGGGCGCGTTCCCGCCGGGATGGAAAATGAGCTGGGCGGTGGGATAGACGGTCCAGCCCGGAATGATGGCGGCGCCATAGGTGAATTCGAAAGACAGCTCATAATCGCGCAACGGCACCTGCAGGCCGGTCAACAAGCGGGTATCGCGATCGAGCCCGCGCGCCCGGTCGGACATGTGCGCATAGATAAACGAAGCGCCGAAGATGTCTGCCGGCCGGGCCGGGATCATGCCGGCAAAGATGATGCCGGCGTCGAGATAGAAATCGTTCAGGCTTCGATCGGGCGGGCTGTAGGCGACGCGACCAAACACCGCCACGCCGGAATTCACGTCGCCGCCGGGCGGCCGGTACAATTGCTGGTCGATGACGGCATAGATCCCGTCATTGCCGCGCAGCCGGCGCGCGATGCCGGTGCTGAGCGGGCTTGCCAGCGAATGGCCGGCAGTGTCGAAACGCAGATCGTCGAATGTGCCGAAGTGATGCCATCCGCCAAAGCGGATGCCGCCGGCAAGGCCAGTCGAGTTGGCATCCTGGTTGTAGCGGTACTGAAACTCGCTGATCACGAAGGGCGGATCGTTGACGCGAAAGTTGAGGCCGTAGCGGTTGCGCAGTTCGGGATCGTTCAGGCCGGGGCCGGCCGGATCGCCGTTGAACACCGCGAGCAGGAATGCCGTTTGCGGCGTGGGTTCGACCTTGAGCCGAATGCCGGGCGTCGACAGCGGATAGGCAGGGCCGCCACTTGGAATGTTGGCCGCCGGATTGGTCGGCCAGTCGCTGGAGAGGAAGAAGCTGAAATACTGGCTGAACAGGAATTCGGTATCGACCACGAGCTGGCCGGCGCGAATGCTGGCCATGCCGCCGAGAAAGGTCTGTTGCAGCCACAATTCGGAAAGCCGCGTGGTCGGCAGCGCTTCGATATTGCTGATGGTATTCAGGTTGCCGACCAGGTTACGTCCCGGTCCGCCGTTGCCCTGGATATGGAAGATGTTGGCGAACAGCGTCAGGCCATCCCAACCGGCAAGCTTGCCGAAATCTATTCCGAACAGCGCCTCGAGCTTGCCGCCGCCGACGGCGGCGCGGTTGAGGCCGCCCCTTACGTTGGCGAGGCCTTCGGTCGTGTACACAAATCCGAAGGTGACGCCATGTCGGGCCAGCCAGGCCCGGGTGCCGAAAGGATCGCCGTTGTACGGCAGGCTGCTGGCAATCGACAGCGGGGGCGCAACGCCTTTCCGGACATCGAGATCGGCGAGGGGAGCCTCGGTGTCCTGCTGCGCAAAGGAATGACTCGCAACCAAAATCGCCGCGCCCGCAGCCAAAAGTCCCCACCCCAAGCCGCGCGCCATCAGCCTCACAAGGCAAATTCCATCTTCTGCAGTCTGCAAGGACTCTTATCCGTCGCGCTTGCCTGGGAGGCCAGTGTTTCCGGCCAAAAACCGGATCAAACAAAGCCGCTGTCGCGGATTACCACCGTTCCGTGACAAGGGGGCAACACGGCGAAGCCGACCCGGCCTTCAAAAAAGTTGACCCGCCCGGGGGGACAACCGGACGGGTCGGGTGCGGCACGGGGTGGATGAGGCGCCCGTGCCGGACGCAGTATCCACGGTCAGAGCGGCTGAAAGCGCCGCTCCAATTCAGTCGATCAGTAATTGCAGGTGCGGATGCGGCCCATGTAGTTGCCGTAGGCGTCGAACTGGCGAACGAAACCGCAGCGGCGATAGTCGTCGTAGTAATAGCCGGGGCTCGAAGCCGCGATCGCGGTGCCGATGACGGCGGCGCCGAAGATGGCGGGTCCAACCCATTTCGGGCCGGCCTGAGCCTCCGTGGTGGAAGAAGCGATGCCGCCGGTAATGGCAAGGGTGGCGAGAGCGAGGGCAGCAATTTTGGTCTTGATCGACATGAAAAACTCCATCCGGTTGAGCGCGGTACCGTTGTGGTCCGCATGCCCAGTTGGACGGAGGGTCCTCGAATCCGGTTCGAGTCAGCCCCCATTAATTCGGCGTAATGAATATTCACAAGTTATTACAATTAGTTAGATGGGCTATTGCTCTGAGGGGTGTTGGAAAGCGTCGCCGGATCGAACTCGTCGACGTCGGCGAGCAGCTCGCAGAAGGCGCGCGCGCCGTGATCGAGCAGGCGTTCGCCCTTTTCCGCCGAGCCCAGGGTGGCATCGCCGGCAGCACCGCTGGAATGCAGGTCCTGGGCCTGCCACGCGAACGGCACCGGCCGGTGCGCCGAAAGCCAGCGGTATTGCTTTTCCATCGCGATGCTGCGGGGCCGGAAATCGGCGACCGCGTCCTTGCGCACATGCTGCGGATAGCGCGCCAGCATGATCGAGGTCTCGACCGCGCCGCCATGGATGCCGTGGCGCAGCTCCTCCGCCGGGAACAGTCCCTCGGGCGTGCCGAAGCGCGACCAACTCGTCGTCACCGCGAGAAGTCCGTGATGCGCACGCAGATCCTGCGCGACAAGGCTCATCGCGGCACTGTTGCCGCCATGGCTGGTGACCATCACCAGTTTCCGGATGCCTGTGCGCGCCACGCTCTCGCCGAGCCCCATCCAGGCCTTCAGCGCCACTTCGGTCGGCAGCGTCAACGTGCCGGGATAGTGGATATGTTCGGTTGAAATCCCGACCGGTTGCACCGGCAGGAAGGTCGCGGGAATGCCTGGTGGCAGCAGTTCACGCACCCGGGCCAGATAGGCCTCACCGATCATGACGTCGGTCCCGACCGGCAAATGCGGGCCATGCTGCTCGGTCGCCGCCAGCGGCAGCACCGCGATCCACCGCGCCGCATCGGCGCTGGAAATCAAGGGCCAGTCGATCTCGGTCCAGTCGCGCGGCGGAAGCGGAGAAGTCATCGAGGGAGACGTTTCTTTAGATCGATTTGCAGGGTAGTTTGCCGAGGTCCATTGCCTCCCATCATGGGCCAGAACGATCGACGGAGTCCAACCATGAAGCCGGCCTTTTTGCCGCGAGCGTTAACCGCAATCCTGCTGGCCCTCACGGCGGCGATCGCGCCGGCAACGGCCGAGACGCTGGACAAGGTCTCGTTCGGCACCAACTGGGTGGCGGAGGCCGAGCACGGCGGATTCTTCCAGGCCGCGGCCGACGGCACCTACAAACGATACGGGCTCGACGTCACCATCGTGCCCGGCGGCCCCAACGACAACAACCGCATGCTGCTGATCTCCGGCAAGCTCGACTTCTTCATGGCCGCGAACACGCTGATGTCGTTCGATGCGGTCGCCAACAATGTGCCTGTCGTCGCGGTCGCCGCCATCTTCCAGAAGGACCCCCAGGTCTTCCTCACCCATGCCGATTCGAAGGTGGCAAAACTCGAAGACCTCAAGCCTCTGACGCTGTTCGTCTCCAAGGAGGGGATCACGAGCTATTTTCAATGGCTGAAGTCCGAACATGGTTTCAGCGAAAGCAAGGTCAGGCCCTACACTTTCAATTCGCAGCCGTTCATCGCCAACAGGCTGAGCGCGATGCAGGGCTACGTTACCTCCGAACCCTACGCGGTCGAAATGGCTGCCAAATTCAAGCCCGGCGTTATCCTGCTGGCGGATTACGGTTACGGCGCCTATTCGACGCTGATCGAGACGCGCCGCGACCTCGTCGACAAGAAGCCGGATCTGGTGCAGCGCTTCGTCGATGCCTCGATCATCGGCTGGTACACCTATTTGTACGGCGACAACGCCCCCGGCAATGCCATGATCAAGAAGCTCAATCCGGAGATGACTGACGAGTTGATCGCCTATTCCGTTGCCAAGATGAAGGAATACGGCATTGTCGATTCCGGCGATACGCTGAAGGACGGCATCGGGGCGATGAGCGATGCGCGGGTCGGCAGCTTCTTCGACAAGATGGCGCGGGCCGGCGTGGTGAAGCGCGACATCGATTTCCGCAAGGCCTATACGCTCCGCTTCATCAACAAGGGCGTCGGCCTAGATCTCAGGCCCAAGAGCCAGTGAACCAGTGAGCCCGTACGCGATGGCCGAGCCCGCAGCCTTGTCCGACGCAGGCGCGCCCGGCGCGGGCCTCGCGGTAAGCCTGCGCGGCGTCACCAAGGTCTATGACAACGGCGTGGCGGCGCTCGGGCCGCTCGACCTCGACGTGCGCAAGGGCGAGTTCGTGTCGCTGCTCGGGCCCTCCGGCTGCGGCAAGTCGACGGCCTTGCGGCTGATCGCCGGCCTCAGCGCGCCGACCGCAGGCAGCGTCGGCGTGTCGCGGCCTGCAGGCGCGCAAGGTGCGGGGCATTCGATCGGTTTCGTTTTTCAGGAGCCGACGCTGATGCCGTGGGCCAGCGTGCGCGAGAATGTGCGGCTGCCGCTCAAATTGTCCGATGCTCCGGCAGCGCAAGCGGCGGTGCGCGTCAGCGCGGCGCTGACGCAAGTGGGGCTTGCCGATTTCGCCGACGCCTATCCGCGCGAATTGTCCGGCGGCATGAAGATGCGGGTGTCGCTGGCGCGCGCGCTGGTGACCGATCCCGATATTCTCTTGATGGATGAGCCGTTCGCGGCGCTCGACGAGATCACCCGTTTCAGACTCAACAACGACCTGCTGGCGCTGTGGCGCAGCCTGCGCAAGACCATCATCTTCGTCACGCATTCGGTATTCGAGTCGGTGTATCTGTCGCAGCGGGTGATCGTGATGAGCGCGCGCCCCGGCCGGATCGGCGCCGAGTTTCACATCGACGCGCCGGAGCCGCGGGCCGAGGAGTTTCGCACTTCCGCCGCTTATGCCGGCTATTGCCGCCAGGTTTCCGGCGCGCTGGCGCCATCCTATCAGGGGCAGTCCGCTTGATGAATGCCCTGCCATCACCGCCGGTCGCCGCGGGGCAGGCCAATGTGGGCAGCCGCCCGCTTTTGCTCCTGCGCATTCTGCTTCCCGTCATGGTGCTGGCGGCCGGCATTGCGGCCTGGGAGCTCGTGGTGCGGCTCAACGATATCAAGCCCTATGTGCTGCCGGCGCCGTCTGTCGTGTTCCAGACCCTGGTCAGCGACTGGCCGGTGCTGTCGCGATCGCTGCTGACCACGCTATTGACCACGCTGGAAGGTTTTCTGGCCGCTGCCTTCGGCGGTATCGCGCTGGCGTTGTTGTTCAACCAGTCGAAATGGCTGGAATATTCGCTATTTCCCTATGCCGTGATCCTGCAGGTCACGCCTGTCATCGCGATCGCGCCGCTGCTCTTGATCTATCTGCCGCAGCAAGTCGCCGTGGTGGCCTGCGCCTGGATCGTCGCGTTCTTTCCGGTGCTGTCCAACACCACGCTCGGGCTGAATTCGGTGGATCGCAATCTGGCCGGGTTGTTTCAATTGTACGGCGCATCGAGGATGCAGACGCTGCGTTACCTCAAATTGCCGGCCGCATTGCCGTACATTCTCGGCGGAGTGCGGATCGCGGGCGGCCTGTCGCTGATCGGTGCCGTGGTCGCCGAGATCGCGGCCGGCTCCGCCGGCGCCGGGTCCGGCCTCGCCTACCGAATCGCCGAATCCGGCTACCGTCTCAACATTCCCCGGATGTTCGCGGCATTGCTGCTGCTCTCCGCCGCGGGGATTGTCATTTATGCAGCTCTGGCGCTAACCTCGCATCTGGTGCTGCGGCGCTGGCACGAGAGTGCGCTTGGAAAGGACAACTGATGGCTACCGGTAGTATTTCTTCGGAGAAAATCGATCTGCTGATCTATGGGCCGGGCAGGCCCATCCTCCAGAACGGTTTTTCCGACCAGTTCGTCCTGCATGCGGCCGAAACCAAGCACGACCTCGAGCGACTGGCGGCGGTGGCGGAAAAAATCCGCGGCATCGCCGTGACCTATCATACCGTGCACGCCGACAAGTCCGCGCTGGCGCTGTTTCCGAAGCTCGAGATCGTGTCGAGTTTCGGCGTCGGCTACGATCATGTCGATTCCACCTATGCGCGCGAACACAATATCGTCGTCACCAACACGCCCGACGTGCTGACGGAGGAGGTCGCCGACGTCGCGATGGGGTTGCTGATCGCCACCTTGCGCGAATTCGTCAAGGCCGACCGCTATCTGCGCTCCGGGCTCTGGACCACGCAGAACTATCCCCTGAGCGTCGGTTCGCTGCGCGACCGCAAGGTCGGCATCGTCGGCATGGGCCGGATCGGCCAGGCGATCGGCCGCCGGCTCGACGCCTCGCGCGTTCCCGTGATGTATCATTCGCGCAAGCCCGCGGCCGACGTGTCGTACAAGAACTATCCCGACCTGATCGAAATGGCGAAAGCGGTCGATACGCTGATCGTGATCGTCCCCGGGGGAGCCGCGACCGCCAATATGATCAACGCCGAGGTGTTGAAGGCGCTGGGGCCGCGCGGCGTCGTCATCAACGTCGCGCGCGGCTCGGTGGTCGACGAGCAGGCTTTGATCGCGGCGCTGAAGTCGGGCACCATTCTGGCCGCGGGGCTCGACGTGTTCGCCAAGGAGCCGGCGGTGCCGGAGGAATTGCGCGCCATGCAGAATGTCGTGCTGTTGCCACATATCGGTTCGGCGTCGGTGGTAACGCGCAACGCGATGGATCAACTGGTGGTCGATAATCTGAAAGCCTGGTTCGCCGGCAAGCCGCCGTTGACGCCGGTCGCGGAAACGCCGGTGAAAGGCCGCTGACGATGGGACGCTGCTCTGGCATCGTGCTGCCGGCGCTGTTGGCATTGGTCGCCGCCGTTGGGCCGGCGCGATCGCAGGATGCCTCGACCCTGAAGAAGGACATGATCGGCCAGTGGGAACTGTCGACCACCGAGCGTGGCAAGACCTGCGTCGTGACGCTGAAAGGTGATGCCTCGCCGCAGGGCCTCAAGCTCGAACTGGAGCCGGGTTGCGGGGCATCGCTGCCCTTCACCCGGGACATCGCCGCCTGGACCATCAAGGGACTGGATATCGTGCGGCTGCAGGATGCCGCGGGCCAACCGGTGATCGACTTCACCGAAGTCGAGAGCGGTATTTTCGAGGGCCTGAGACAGGGTGAGGGCATCTACATCCTGCAGAACCTCGCCGCCGCGCGCTCGCTGGCCAAATCGATGGATCAGATGATCGGCGACTGGTCGATGGTGCGCGGCAAGGGTGTGGTGATCTGCGGCCTGACGCTGACCAACACCGAGGCCGACCAGGACAATTTCCAGGTGTTTCTCAAGCCGAAATGCGATCCTGCCATCGCGGCGTTCGCGCCGACCCAGTGGCGGCTCGAGCGCGGCCAGATGATCCTGATGTCGGCAAAGGGCGACATCTGGCAGTTCGAGGCCGATGACAACGCGCAGTGGCGCCGGGTGCCCGACAGCGCCGATCCCCTGATCATGCTGCGGCAGTAATCTCCGCGAGGTGGTCCTTGACGGTCCGGGCGTCGGTCCAGGTGATCGGCCGGCCGCCTTTTTGCTGATTTATTTTGTGCATTCCATGTCGATCCGCCGCCGGCTGGTTCGTCTTATCCCAATAGCGAGACAGTTTTGCCGGGCTTGAGGCCCGCTTCTCGCCTCAGAGGAGTTTTTGCATGCGCTACATGTCTATTATCACCTCCGCCCACACCGGAATGCCGACGCCGGAACTGATGGAGGCGATGGGCAAGCTTGCCGATCGCGAGATCAAGTCCGGCCGTATGATCGACATGGGCGGGCTGATGCCGCTCGCCGACGGCGTGCAGGTGCGCATCAGGGACGGCGAGCTCAGCGTGATCGACGGTCCCTTCGTCGAGGCCAAGGAAGTGATCGGCGGCTACGCCATCATGGAATTCCGCAACAAGGAGGAGGCGCTGGCCTCGGCGGTCGAGTTCATGCAACTGCACCGGCAGCACATGCCGGGCTGGGAAGGCACCTGCGAGGTCCGCGCGATGGCCGGGCCGGAAGACACCGGGTGTCAGGCGGGCCAGGTCGACGCGCTCGCTCACGCCTGATGCTTGCATCCGGGTCGGAAAGTCCTGGTGAGTGAAGGTGTAGCAGCTTGCGCCGTTGCGCCCCCTCTCCCGCTTGCGGGGGAGGGCTGGGGTGGGGGTGCTTCAACAACAGCGGTGCGGATGCATTCCCCCACCCGCGCGCTGTGCGCGCGACCTCCCCCGCAAGCGGGAGAGGTGCAGAAGTGGCACCCCCGCGAATTCGTCGTCCCGCGGCCATGACGGCCGCCGGCAACGATCGCGCCCATCGCACCATCCTCGCGGTCTGGCGGAACGAGCAGCCGCGGCTGATCACCAGCCTGGCGCGGATGCTGCGCGACGTGCCGCTGGCGGAGGACCTGACGCAGGAAGCCCTGCTGGCGGCGTTGGAGCATTGGCCCGCGACAGGGGTGCCGGAAAAGCCCGGCGCCTGGCTGATGGCAACCGCCAAGCGTCGGGCGCTGGATCACCTGCGCCGCGGCCGGATGGTGGCGCGCAAGCACGGCATGGTTGCTCTCGATTTCGCGCAGGAACAGCAGGCGATGCCCGATTTCGATGCCGCGCTCGACGACGACATCGGCGACGAACTGCTGCGGCTGATCTTCACCGCCTGCCATCCGCGTCTGTCGCGCGAGGCCCGCGCGGCGCTGGCGCTGCGGATGATCTGCGGCCTGACCACCCCGGAGATCGCGCGGGCGTTCCTCACGCCGGAAGCGACCATCGCCCAGCGCATCGTGCGCGCCAAGCGCACGCTGTCGGAATCCGGGCTGGCGTATGAGACCCCGCGCGGCGAAGAACTCTCGGAGCGGCTCGCTTCGGTGTTCGAGGTTGTCTATCTCATTTTCAACGAGGGTTATACCGCCGCGCGCGGCGACGACTGGCTGCGCCCGCAGCTCTGCAACGAGGCGCTGCGCATGGCCCGCGTGCTCACTTCGATCGCGTCGCAGGAGCCGGAGGCGCACGGCATGCTGGCGCTGATGGAGCTGAACGCCTCGCGCATGGCGGCGCGTACCGACGCCGCCGGCGAACCGATTCTTCTGCTGGAACAGAACCGGGCATTGTGGGACCAGCTCCAGATCCGGCGCGGCCTGCAGGCGCTCGGGCGCGCGCGCGAACTCGGCGGCGCCGGCGGCTTTTACGCGCTGCAGGCCGCGATCATCGCCTGCCATACGCAGGCTGATACGGCGGATGCGACCGACTGGCCGCGCATCGCGGCATTATATGCAGAGCTGGCTTCGCTGGTACGTTCGCCGATCGTCGAACTCAACCGCGCGGTCGCCGTCGGCATGGCCGAGGGCCCTGCGGCGGGACTGGCGCTGGTGGATCGCCTTGCGCACGAGCCGGCGCTGAAAAACTACCACCTGCTGGGCAGCGTGCGCGGCGACCTCCTGCACAAGCTCGGCCGCTTCGAGGAAGCCCGCGCCGCATTCGCTGCAGCGGCGGAACTTGCAGGCAACCGGCGGGAGCAGGATTTTCTCAGGCGCCGCGCGGCGGAAGCAGGGATTGCAGCGAGGTCGGCATAACAGGCGCGATTAATTGCAGCGGTCATGGCGGCCTCGTTCGTGCTAGTGACGAGCCGAATCTGCAGGAGAACGCGTATGACCAGTTTCGAGGACAAGCCGCTGCCCGCCGTTGGCGCGTACTGGATCAAGGAGGAAGACTATCCGGCGCTCGTAGGAATCTTCGACGACGGCGACAAGCTGCCGCCGAGCTGGAAAGAGTGGCTGAGGATTGCCGAGGAAATGGAGCAGGGGCTCAAGGCCTATGGACACGTCGTGCTGCGTGTTCCGATCGACCCCGCCACGTTCCCGGACTGGTGCGCCGCCCATGGCGTGCGCCCGGGCAGCGCCGGACGCAGAAAATTCGTCGCGGCGGCCGTGACTGAAAGATTCGGCAATCAAACCTGACGGAACGCGCGCGGCCCTAAAACCCGGACGAGACCTGGTTGCGATCGACATTGGCGCCGGTGCGGGCGCGCCGGACGTTGCTCGCGAGCATGCCGGGTCGGTCTTCGTTGGCGGGTTTGGCGGTCGCCAGCCGCAGCACGGCGGCATAGTTCGGTTGCACTTCCATCCGCGCCGCATGCGGGCCGCGCGAGAGAATTTCGTGCACGCGCGGCAGGTTGTAGCAGGGCACGTAGAACAGCAGATGGTGTTCGAGATGATAGTTGACGTAGTAGGGCGCGATGAACAGCCGCTCGAAGAAGCCCGCATGCGTGGTGCGGGTGTTGCGCAGCGGATCGTTGCTGTCGGGCACCACGGCATGTTCCGCGATGTTGCGGATGCGGGTGATCACCATCATCCAGCTCATCAGCGGAAAGAGCCACAGCAGCGGATAGGCCCACCAGATTCCGGCCGCCGCGAGGCCGGCCAGCAGAACCAGATTGAACAGGATCTGCGGACCGAGTTTCTGCCAAAAATGTACGGCGCGCTGCGCCAGCGGCCATGATGCGTCGCCGAGCGCATTGAAAAACTGCGCCTTGCGTTGCGCATAGCCGGTCTGGCCTGAGATATCGCGCCAGAATTTCCGGCGATAGCTCGGCCTCGTGATCGGAAACGGCGCCGACAGGATCAGGTCGGGATCGTCATCCTGCTGGGTTCGGGCGTGGTGCTGCAGGTGATAGCGGCGATAGGCCTTGGTCTCGGCAAAAACCGGCCAGGCGCAGAGCCACTGGCTGAGCAAAAGGTTCAGTTTCTCGTTCCTGGCCAGGCAACCGTGGGCGCCGTCATGCATCAGGATCGCCAGCCCGAGCTGGCGCGAGCCGATGATCGCCACCGCTAGGATAAAGGTAAGCGGATTGGGCCATGCCGCGACCATCGCGATCGAACCCAGGATCAGCGTCCACGCATGCGCGATCAGGGCCACGCTCTTCCAGGTGGAGCGCGTTCGGACCTCGATCAGCTCCTGCTCGCTCATGATGTCACGGGCACGCATGCGAAGCGCGGTCATGGCTGTTTCTCCTTGCCCGATTCGCGGGGAGCGGAATTTCCTGCTGTGACGAGCCTGAGCCGCGTGGCATCGGCAGGCGCATTGGCCTGCGGGCCGAGCAGGCGCAGCATCACGGCGGCCAGATCGTCTGGCGAGCGGCCCATCGCCTGACCTTCCAGGGTGACGCCGATCGCGATGGTCCAGAAGCGCCGCGCGCTAATTTCGGGATCGAGCCGCGACTGCCAGCCACGCGCCGCCATCTCGGCCGCATAGGCGCGCAAGCCTTCCGCGTGCAGCCGCTCGACCGTCCGCTCCACCAGCGGCGCCAGATCCTGGCGGCGCCGGGTCAGCGTCATCGCCTCGACGAAGAAGCCGACCGCATCCGCGCCCATCACGCTGTCGACCAGCGCTCGGGTATAATCCGACGGGGAGAGTTGCTTGCCCGCATGCTGCTCGGCGGCGCGCGCCACATAGAGCACGTCGCGGCAGGCCGCTTCGACGAACAGCGCTTCCTTGGTGCGAAAGTAGTAGGTGATCTGGCTCGGAAAGGCGTCGGCCGCGGCGGCGATCGCGGCAATCGATACGGCCGCCAGCCCTTGCTCCTTGAACAGACGGCTCGCGGTATCGAGAAGACGCGAGCGCATTTGCCGGCCCGCGGTGCGCGTGGCGCGTACGGTGTGCTTGGGAGCACGATCTCGCGTGGAAGCGCGCTTCATCCGTCCTCGTCGTTGCGCCAGTGCTGGTATCAAGGTGTTTGTATGTCATGCAAACAAATCTGTCAATTTTCCCGTAACCTGTTCTGGCGGATCAACTTCGGTGTGATGGCGATCTCGCCGTCGGGGCGGCTGGCGCTGCGACCGCATGTCTCGCAGGAAACATCCGGCCGCATGCTAATCCCAAGTGCCCCGTCACCCGAAACTGCGGTGACAAGCCTTCGAACTGGAGCCCGCTTGCTGTTTCCCTCCGACCTCACTTCGTTCTTCGAACTCATCCGCCAGCACGGCAACACGGTCTACAGCCTGATGTTCGCGTACGCGTCGTCGCACAGCCTGCTGCTGACGCTGTTCGCGGGCTACGCCTCGCATTCGGGCGCGCTGAGTTTCGGCACCGTCATCGCGGTGTGCTGGATCGGCAGCTTTACCGGCGACGTCATCCGGTTCTGGATCGGGCGGCGTTACGGCACCCGCTGGCTTGGATCGTCCTCCTCCAGGATTACGCGCGCGGTGCAGACCGCGGCCCGGCTGGCCGACCGCCACTACATCTGGATGATCCTGCTGCATCGCTATCCGCACGGCATTCGCGGTGTCGCCGGCTTTGCCTATGGGATGTCGCAGCTGCCCTGGTCCACCTTCCTCGCGCTCAATTTCGTCGCGGCGGGCCTGTGGTCCTGCGTAACGGTCTCGGCCGGCTATGCCTTCGGCCAGGTTTCGGAGAAGATGATGAACGACGCCTCGTCCGGCCTCGGCCTGGTGATGCTGGTCCTGTTCCTCGGCGTCTCCTGGATCGTGAGCAAGAAACTCGAGCGCGTGGCGGAGCGGGCCATCTGAGACGCCGAACGCAACTCGGAAACAGCGTCAGGAAGTTTGCGTCATCGTGCCGTGAAACCTGGAGAATGTCGGATCGGGCCCGGGGGCGGTGATGCAGGTGATGATGGTATTGTCCCTGTAGTCCTCCAGATGAACGACGGTCATGCCGCCCTGCTCCTTCCATGTCACCAGGAAGAGCAGGTCCCTGATCGGCTCGACGGTGATGTTAACGGTCTCGGAGTTGCCACTCAGCGAACCGTCAGGCCTCACCCCGGTATAGGTCATCGAGCTCTCGGAATGAAAGTCGAGCTGTACCCTGAAGCCGCCGCTGCCGTCGTCGGCCGTGAAAGCGACCAGGTATTTGTGGCCTACCGCGGGAAATTGATCAGCCATGTATCCCACCCTGAACGCCGTGGCCGGCGCTACAATGCCGCTGATCCGTTATCGCGCACCGACCTTGAATGACGGCGATCGGCCGGAGGCGGCCATCATCGACGTGGCTGCCAGCGTTCGCAGTCCGCCGTCGAGGAGCCCGTCTCGCGTCCGGACCACAACCTCGATCTTGTCGCGAGCGGTCGCCATGGCGGGCGTCGCACTCAAGGCGCAATAGCGGAAAGCATAGCTCCGACAAAAAACAATCTCAAGTTGTTTATTGGTCAGATCAACCTCATCCCCTTCACGTTCATGGTTCTTGCCCATTCCGAAACGGTTGCGCGCCTCCAATCGTCTATTGTGAAGAACAGAGAGCGAATTGTCGTACTCGCTCCTCCCGTTCGGCGATGCCTTGGCAAAATGGACGACAGACGGCGACATGTCTTCCCAGCTCGGATTCGCTGAGGATTCTTCGACGACGCCGAGCGGGAGAACGTGAGGCCCAACTACGAGTGTCTGTTCGTCGATCCCCTGTCGGGGCCTTGAGAAAATCAAGGGCAGCCTGAAGCCGTAACATTGCTGTGAAGCGGCGGCGGTCTTCACAACATTCCGCGCAGACAACGGTCATTGGAGCGTCAACGGCTATCAGACCGAAAGGCGACATTACGCTTGGATCTAAGTTGTATTGACAATGTGGATACAGTCACCAATATATAGCGTATGGCAAAAGATCGCGCCGCATCATTAAGCAGGCCGGGCGCCGGAACCGTCGCGGTTGCGGAGCGTCCTTCGGCTGCGGAGACAAAGGGCAGCATCAATTTGCGCATTGAGGCCCATACGCGCCAGCTCATCGACGACGCGGCGGCCGTGCTGGGCAAGACGCGTACCGAGTTCATGATCGACAGTGCCCGGAAGGTCGCGATCGATGTACTTCTCGATCAGCGCCTGTTCATGCTTGGTCCCGAGCGATATGACGCTTTTGTCCATGCGCTCGATAATCCCCCGGCGCCGGGGCCAAAGCTGCGTTCCCTGTTGCGTCGAGCCCCGGCATGGGAAAAATAACCCGCACCTCGCAGGGCCGGCAAACGAAGCTTTTGGCGCCCGTTCCGTTGACGGCGGAACATGATCTTTCTGATTTCGACTGCGGCGAGCCAGCTTTGAATGATTGGCTAAGGCAGCGCGCTCTCAAAAATGAGAGCCGGTTCTCTCGTACCTATGTCGTTTGTGATGGCAATCGGGGCGTCGCCTATTTCTGCATTTCCGCCGGGGCCGTTGAGCGAGCGTCTGCTCCGGGCAAGGTGCGGCGCAATGCGCCTGATACGATTCCGATTTCGGTAATTGGCCGTCTGGCGGTTAGCCGCGATTACGCCGGCCGCGGGCTGGGAGCCGATTTGCTGTCGGATGCGCTTCGTCGCATCGCGGTCGCCTCCCAGAGTATCGGCATCGGCGCCGTACTTGTGCATGCCAAGGACGATGCGGCAAAGGACTTCTATATGGCTTGCGCAGAGTTCATCGAGTATCCAGCGGACAGCCGTACGTTGTTTCTTCCAATAGAAACAGTGATCGCCGCCTTTGGTTGACCTGCCATCAACAAACGAATGCGCAGAAGATTTGGGCGCGCAGGAGATAGGAGATGCTCCATGGGAGACGCAAAGCGAAGAAAACGATCGAAGGATCGGTCGGCTTGGCCGCAGTCCGAGAGCTATCACGGCCCCATTGATCTTCATATGCTTCACCCAGTCGCGGCGATCAACGGTGCGCGTATCCGTGCTCTCACCGGCGATGACCGCATACCCGACTCGGCGCAAATCTCACTTCGCGCATTTAGGGCCGCGGTCGGTGAGCGAACGTTCCATGTTGGCTTCTCAATCGGTGACGGCGAGCGCTTCAGCGCGATTGGCATCGCCGTGATCGAGCGTTTGAGAATGGAGACGCCGGGCGCGCCCCTTCATGTTGTTCCTATCGCCCACGAAGACGTCGCCTGGGATATGGTGCTTCGACATCTGCGCAGTTTCACGGGGCGAGTCTTGCTGTTCGCCTTTCCGGACTCTGATGTGTATGATGCCGGCACCGCGGAAACCTTTTACTCTGACCAGATTCGCCAGTTCGATGAGGACGGCGTTGCCCTCGCAAGGCTAACGGCTGCACAACGCCGCCAGATCAAAGCGCAGAAAGCGGCGATGCTAGATCGCCCGCCACCGCCAGCACTCTATTCGGCGGCTGGCGTCGAACAGGAAGAAGTGCCGTGGATATTTCGCTTCGCGACGCCCGTGGGCAAGGTGGTGCGCACAACCGTCTGGAATTGTCGCCGCGATTACGCACATGAATTTCCGCCGGACATCGTGCGACGGGTGGGCGGTGACAAGATTGCCATTGTTCAGGTTGATAGCCCAGTGGGTGTCAACCGCCGGTCCTCGCTCGACCTTACGCACCTTCTCGCTAAGGATTTCGATGCCGTCATCCACTGGGCACGGGACACTGAGACGTACCAATCGATCATCTAGTCGTTCGTCCGGCTCGATTTGGAGTCCGTAGGCCCACCGAGTCTACCGGACGGGTGGGACCCAGAGATCACGATGATCGCCGCAAACGGTCCGTGAGCAAGCCGCTTCGCTGTCTCGATGTCACCTCTCAAATCAACCGCATCCCCTTCAGGCTCGCGTGCCCGTTCTTGCCGACGATGATGTGATCGTGCACGGAAATGCCGAGCGGGCTGGCGATGTCGACGATCGCCTTTGTCATCTGGATATCCGCACTCGACGGCGTCGGGTCGCCGGAGGGGTGGTTGTGAACCAGGATCAGCGCGGTGGCCGACAGTTCCAGCGCGCGTTTGATCACTTCGCGCGGATAGACCGGGGTGTGGTCGACCGTGCCGGTCTGCTGTACTTCGTCAGCGATCAACTGGTTGCGCTTGTCGAGGAACAGGATGCGAAACTGCTCCTTGTCGGCGAACGCCATGCCGGTGCGGCAATAGCCGATCACGTCGTTCCAGGACGACAGCGCGATGCTGCGCTTGATCTCGCCTTTTGCAATACGTTGGGCGGCGGCGGCGAGCAGCTTGAGCTGGGTGACCGACGCATCCTTGACCCCGTCCACTTCGCGCAGCCGTGCTTCCGGAGCATGCACCACTTCTGCGAACGAACCGAATTTCTTCAAGAGCGCCTTGGCCAGCGGCTTGGTATCGCGCCGCGGCAATGCCGGAAACAGCGCCATCTCCAGCAGTTCGTAGTCGCTCAACGCATCCGGTCCGGCGCTGTAAAAACGCTCGCGCAGCCGCTCCCGATGGCCATGGTAATGCGGCGTCTCGGCGGGCTGGTCCTTGTCCATGTCCTGGGTCTTGCTGGTCTTGCCTGGCATCGGACCAAGCATGCCGTGTGGGCCGGGTTTTGCAACTCTGAAGTGCCGGGCAGCCGCCGATTCTGACCAGCAAAAAGGCGCCGTGCGGGCACGGCGCCTTTGATGCTTTCAAATCGGCCGGGCAGCGTCACGCCTTGACGGCGGCGAACGCATAGCCGTTGCCGTCTTTCGACAGCGTGCCGACATTGGGGAAGCCGAAATGATAGCCGGCGATCATGCCCTTTTCGGCGATCACGCGATCGAAGAAGGCGCGGCGGGTGGCCTCCGCCTTCGGACCGTCGGCATCGAACATCGAGAACCAGCCGGGGTTTTTCACAAACAGCTGGTGGATGCCGGTGACATCGCCCTGGATGAACAGCTGCTGCCCGCCCGATGCCACCAGGAACGACATGTGCCCGACGGTATGGCCCGGAGTCGCAATGGCGCGCACGCCGGGAGCGACCTCGGCGCCATCGGCGTATTGTTTGATGTTCTTCCAGGTCGGGAAGGTCGACTGAATACGCCGCACATTGCCGCGCGCCGCCTCCGGAAGTTTCTCCACCAGCGCCGGGTCGGTCCAGAACCTGTATTCGACCTCCGGCATCAGGATTTCCGCGTTCGGGAACACCTGGGCGTTGGTCTCCTTCACCCACAGGCCCGAGATGTGATCGGGATGGAAATGCGAGATCACGACCGTGGAGACGGTGGCGGGATCGAGGCCGGCCGCCTTCATGTTGCCGGCGAGTTTGCCCACGGTGGGCGGGCCGTTGCCGCCGAAGCCGGTGTCGAACAGCACGACCTTGCCGCCGGTCCTGATCGCGGTCATCGTGAACGGGTTGTCGAACTTGTCCGGTCCGATCCCGCCGGCGGTCAGGGCCTTCTTGACTTCGTCGAGCGAGGCGTTCTTGACGAAGCCGTCATTGAGAACGCGCTCGATGGTCCCGTCATGCAGGCTGAAGACCTCGATATCGCCGACCTTGTATTTGAGGCTGTCGGCGGCGCGCTGTGCCTGCGCCGCGCCGATAAACGATACCGGTCCCTTGAGTCCGAAAACCAGTGCTGCCCCGGCGCTTCCGAGAACCAGATCGCGACGCGAAATTTCGAACATGCCACCTCCCTTGATTGTTGTCCCTTGCGCATCGGAGCCTCTGTGATGGAGGGACGATGTCCTGATAGTCTACCCCGGGCTGTGCGGGCTATTCCCGTTGCGATTCAATCTCAATCAGAGGCATGTTGCCGCAGCCTGCCGAAGAAGCTGCGGTCCATTCGGCCGGCGCTTCGCCTCGGCGCGAACCAGGGAAGTCCAGATGGATAAATCCGCCGCGACATCTATCGTCGCCGAAGAAATCATGATCGCCAGCGATACGCTCGGGATCGAGTTGTTCGTCCGCAACAAGCGCCGGGCTGATCTCGCGACTTTCACTTCCGAAAAGACCGTCCTGTTCGTTGCCGGATCGACCTATCCCGCGTCGACATCGTTCGATCTTGCGCTGGCGGGGGTGTCGTGGATGGATCATCTCGCCGGCGGCGGGTATGACGTCTACCTCGTCGACATCAGGGGCTACGGCAACTCGACGCGGCCGCCGGAGATGGCGATGCCGGCGGCGGACAACGCGCCGATCGTCCGCACCGAGGTAGCGGTCCGCGACATCGCGACCACGGTCGCCTTCATCCGGTCGCGGCGCGGCGTGGGCAAGCTCAATTTGATCGGCTGGTCGTGGGGCACCACCCAGATGGCGAGCTACACCGCCGACCACAACGCCGCCGTCAACAAGCTCGTACTGCTGGCGCCGCAATGGACCCGGGAAACGCCGAGCCTCGCCGACCCCGGCGGCGCCATCGGCGCCTATCGGATCGTCGAGCGGGCGGCCACCAAAACGCGCTGGCTCAATGGCGTTCCCGAAGGCAAGAAAGCCGAAGTGCTGCCGGAGGCGTGGTTCGAAGCCTGGGCCGATGCCACGTTTGCGAGCGGTCAATCGGGTCCGGGTCCGGCGCAGTTGATGGCGCCCAACGGAACGATCCAGGACGCGCGCGAATACTGGGCCGCCGGCAAGCCGCTGTATGATCCGAACCGCCTTACCGTTCCGGTGCTGATCGTCCACGCGGAATGGGATCGCGACTGCCCGCTCGAGATGTCGCGTGCCGTGTTTGAGAGGCTGACATCCGCGCCTTACCGGCGCTGGGTGGAGATCGGCGAAGGCACCCATTCGGTCTTCCTGGAGAAAAACCGCTGGCAGGTCTTCGACGCGGTGGATGGCTTCCTCGGCGAGCAACCGGGGACCTGACACGAACAGGCCCGGCCTCTTGTGCGGTTGCACTTACACCGCCGCCTGTTGCGGATAGAAGATCGGCGTCTGGGGATTCCGATGCCAGTCATATTCGGCGGCGCTCACCGCGTTTTCCGCAACCGCCCGGCCGGCCATTCTCGAGACGAGATGGAAGCCGAGATCGGTCCCGGCCGAGACGCCCGCAGAAGTCACGTATTTTCCCGCATCGACCCAGCGCGATACGTTGTCCCACAGCGCCTGCGGCCCGTGGCTCGCCACCCAGCCGAACGCGCCATGATTGGTGGTGGCTGGAAGCCCGTCGAGAAATCCGCATTTCGCGAGAACCGCAGCACCGGTGCAGACCGACGCCATGATGCGCACCTTGCCGTCCATCGCGCGCATCCATTCGAGCAGGGCCGCGACCCCGGTCGGATCCGCCCTGTCGTCGAGCAGCGGCCAGGTGCCGCCGCCGCCGGGCACCATCAGCAGATCGAGCGGCTCCCGCCGCGCCCGGTCGAAATCCCAGTCCGGCGCCACCGAGGGGCCGTTGATGCTTTTGACATTTGCCATGGTCCTGCCGATCAACGCGATTTCGAACGGATAGGGCGGCGGCGACGCGTAGCCGGTGCCGAGAAAGCGTGCGATCGAAAAGGCCTCGAGGAAGCCCCAGACGTCGATCGGCTCGAATCGATCGTAGACCAAGATGCCGATCCGCTGGGTCCGGGGGAATGTGGACGGGCCTGCCATCGGATGCGTCCTGTCTGGATCAGTGATGGGAGGCGGCGACGCCGCCGCGTCCGTCGGGAATGGCAATCCGGATGTTTTGCATCATGCCCTGGTCTTCGTGATCGAGAATGTGGCAGTGGAGCACGAAGTCGCCGATGTAACGCTCGTACCGCGTGCGGATGACGACGGTGTATTGGCCCCTTGGCCCCGCCGCAAAATTCTTCACGAGCAGGGTGTCCTTCCACACGCCCTTCAGTCCGGGATATTGCGGATCGATCACCGGGTTGCCGCTGCTGTCCCTGGCGAAATTATCCACCGCGCCGGGGGCGCTGACATCGGTCGTGCCGTCAGGGGCAATGATCTTGACGACCTGGAACGGGTTGACGTGGATGTGGAAGGGGTGACTGGCGAGATTCGATCTCAGCGTCCACTCATCGACGCCGCCCAGCTTCAGGGTGCGATCGATCCGGTTGCCGTCGTAGGGCTGGCCGTCGATCTCGAAGAACACCTCGTTGATCTGCGAGACGTCGATGTTGAAGGTGAGGGTCTGCGTTCCCGTGAACTCATTGATGTCGGGGTGCGGGATGAAGCTCGTAAGCTTCAGGCCGTCGGAAATTTCCGCCGTCACCCTGGTGCGGACGTCCTGCGGCATGTTCGCCGCGGCGGCGGCCAGAAGCTGGGTCTTGAGATAATCCGTGAGATCGCCGGTTACCGCGGAGCCACCGACGCGAACGGTGCCGAGCAGCTGCGTCGGCCGCAGGTTCTGGTTGATGTTGCCGCCGGACGTCGAGGCATTGTCGAGGACGCAGTAGTCGCCAGGCTCCGGAAACACGACCAGCGCATCCCAGCGATAGCCGGGCTGGAGCACCGCGACCTGTGTCCGCGTGGCCGCCGCCATGGTCAGGCCGTCGGCGGCAACCAGATGATATGGCACCGGCGCTCCCGTGCAATTCGTATCGACAAAGGCTTGCGCTGCGGCGGTGCGCAGGCCGGCGGGCTCGGCTGCGCCCGGCGCGCGCTTGCGGAACTGCAGCGCAATGCTGTCGCGCACGCCGCCGTGGACCATGCGCCAGCGCTCGACCTTGCCGGCCTCGGCTCCCTGCAGGCGTCCGAGCACCGCGCCATTGATACTGGTGAAACGGCCCGAATTGGGCCAGGTGCCCGGGCCGAACTGGTCATAGTCCTCGACGCCGCCGACATCGCCCGGATCGCACTTGTAGGTGTTGTCCGGGTTGCGCTTGATGCTGCCATCCGCGTTGCGGCAGGCATATTGAATTTGCTGGAACACCAGCACGCGTTCCGTAAAGGGCTGGCCGCTGATCGGCTTCAGCAAGGTGTCGATGTCGCCATTCGCCGACGGCGTCGGCGGACGCGTGCCGCGCACGACCAGCGCGCCCGCCATGCCGCTCGATACCTGCAGCGCGGTCGAGCCGTGCCGGTGCGAGTGATACCAGAAGGTTCCCGCAGGATGATCCGGCGGGATGTTGTACTCATACTGGAACTGGATGCCCGGATTGACCGATATCAGCACGTTGTCGCTGTTGCCGCTCGGATTGATCCAGAGCCCGTGGGTGTGCAGGTTGGTGCCGTTGAAGCAATGCGGAACGTTGGCGCTGCCGCCGCGGACCGGGCAGGTCGAATCGGCCGGCAGTTCGTTGTGCTGGGTCATGCGTACAGTCTGCCCCGGATAGACCTCGATCTGGGGCCCGACGAAGGGCGCGCCCGGATTGACCCCTCTGCCCTGATAGCTGCGCAGCTTGACCTTGTCCTGGCGGTTCGTGGTCGGATTCCACAGCTGCGATTCCGTGTATTTGACGATCAGGTCGTAGACGATGTCGCGCAGCTCGGGTGCGGGCGCAGCGGCTCTGGGCGCCACGTTCATCATCGTCTGCAATCGCCCGGCCGGCGCACGCGGCTGCAGCACGGAGGGGTTGACGATTTCGGGAGGGCCTTGAGCCAGGGCGGGCGCTGGAATGGCTCCGGTCGCGGCCAGCAAGACAGCACCAAGAAGCAGGTTCGGGCGCATCGCTACCTCCTCGTCAAGGCCAGTCATCCTGACCAGGATAGCGGCTCGTTGCAAGGGTGGTGTGACAAAATGCTCGTTTAAATTGTTTCGCGGTTCGATCGATCGAGCAGCCGAAATCTGCAACCAGATGGCTCGGGAGCGCCAGCACTGACGATCGGAGATCAGGGGATCGCTTGCTTTTCGTCATGGCCGGGCTTGTCCCGGGCATGACGAGTCTCAGTGTGGATCAGGTCAGGACGCGACCGGCGGCTTCTCGCCATGGCGCTGCGACAGCGTGAAGATCTCGACGCCGGTTGAGGTGACGCCGACCGAATGCTCGAACTGCGCCGACAGCGAACGGTCGCGCGTCACGGCGGTCCAGCCGTCGGACAGGATCTTCACATGCGGCTTGCCGAGATTGATCATCGGCTCGATGGTGAAGAACATGCCGGGCTTCAGCGTCACGCCCTCGCCGGGCCGGCCGACATGGATGATGTTGGGCTCGTCGTGGAACATGCGCCCCAAACCATGGCCGCAGAAGTCGCGCACCACGCTCATGCCCTGCGGCTCGACAAAGCTCTGGATGGCATGGCCGATGTCGCCGGTGGTGGCGCCCGGCTTCACCGCGGCGATGCCGCGCATCATCGCTTCATAGGTCACTTCGATCAGCCGCTCGGCCTTGCGGGCGATCGCGCCGATCGCATACATCCGGCTGGAATCGCCGTACCAGCCGTCGACGATGAAGGTGACGTCGACATTGACGATGTCGGCTTCCTTCAGCGGCCGGTCGCCCGGCATGCCGTGGCAGACCACATGGTTGATCGAGGTGCAGGTCGAATAGCGGTAGCCGCGGTACATCAGCGTGGCGGGATAGGCGCCATGGCTGAAGGCGAAGGCGCGGACGAATTCGTCGATCTCGGAGGTCGGCACTCCCGCCTTGACGATGTCAGTGAGCTCATCGAGGCATTTCGCCACCAGCGCGCCGGCCTTGCGCATGCCTGCGAATCCGCTCTGCCCATGCAGCTTGATCTGTCCGGTTTTGCGCAAGGAGGTATCTGTTGCTTCGATATAGCTCATGGGCGGATCGCGTCTTGGCGGGGGGTGATTTGAAGGCCTAATTTAGTGATCGGGGCGCGCAGTAGCAAGCCAGGGTTGGTGCGATACGGGCGGAACTACCGTCCTATACGGGAATGCGCTGCCGGCCGCAAATTCATCCGTTCGGCACCTCTACCGTGGTCTCGACCGGCAGCGCACCGCCGCGGATGCGGATTTCGCGCACCGGATAGGGCACCTTGATACCCTCGCGCTTGAAGGCGTCCCACAGCGACAGCATCACCTCGCTCTTCACATTGTCCATGCCGTCGGGGTCGGCGATCCAGAAGGTCAGGGAGAACTTCATCCCGGCTTCGGCGAATTCGGTCAGGATGCAGTTCGGCGGCTTGCTCTTGATGGCGCGCGGGGCGGCGGAGGCGATCTCGATCGCCAGTTTGCAGACCAGCCGCGGATCGGCGTCGTAATTGGTGCCGAAACCGATCTTCACCAGCGTATTCTTGTCGGTGTAGGTCCAGTTGGTGACCATCTTGGTCACCAGATCCTCGTTGGGGATCAGGTATTCGCGGCCGTCGCCGGCGGCGACCGAGATATAGCGGGTCTTCATCGCGCTGATCCGTCCCGAGCTGTCGCCGATGGTGACGAGATCGCCCGGCTTCACCGATTTGTCGGCCAGCAGGATGATGCCCGAGATGAAGTTGGCGACGATCTTCTGCAGGCCGATACCGATACCGACGCCGACCGCGCCGGAGAACACCGCCAGCGCCGAGAGGTTGATGCCGACCGCGCTGAGGGCGATCGCGACCGCGACCACCATCAGCCCCATCCGGATCATCTTGACCAGCAGCACCTGGATCGACGGCGTCAGGTCGGCGGAGCGGTTGATGCGGCCTTCGACGAAGTTGCTGGCGATGCTGGTCAGCCACAGCGCCAGCATCAGCAGCGCGCCGAGCTTGATCAGCAACAGCGGTGTCAGCCTGAGGTCGCCGAGCACGATCGAAACGGAGTCCAGCACCTCGATGGCCGGCTGCAACTGGCCGAGGATGCTCAGGGCCGCCACCAGCCACGCCGACAGCGACACCAGCCGGACGATGAAGGCGTTGCGGATCACCGAGGTGACGAGCGAAATGATCAGCCACGCAAAGGCCAGATTGGCGGCGACGGCCAGCAGATAGGAGCGGCTCGGCCAGGTCGAGGTCAGCATGATCACGCGCGCCAGCGTCATCAGCACCGCGAACACGGCGGTCGACGCGCTGCCGACCAGCACGCGCAGGAACAGCCGGAATGGCGCCGGCCAGCCCATCGCAAGCGAGCTGACATCGACCTTGGAACGGACCGCCGCACCGGCGGCGAAGGCAATGCCGGCGGCGGCCAGGATCAGCCCCAGCTGCAGATAGAACCAGGGCGAGGTCACCTCCGCGCCGACCGAACGCGCCGCGGCGAGCAGGAATTCGGTGATGTCATTCAGGTCCATCGTCAGGATCTCATCGCAGGCAAGGTCATCGGGGGGCCATCGGGCAAACTTGATTCGAATAGCCGGCAGATTCACACAATGGCGGCATTGGCGCCATCGATACGACACCCGGGCTGCCGTGAGTTAGGCCGTTAAATCGGGCACTTTGCCGTTGGGCCGAGAAATGGGTTGGCGTCGAAGTGTGGCGGCGATAAGGATGCAAGTGCAAGTATTCTCGAAATCATTCTCAAAACTATTCTCGAAAGTATTTGCAATGATTTCCGGAGGTTCATGGCTTCTCTCGACGCGGTCAGCATAGCAATTCTTCTCGGCGCTGTTCTTGTCATGGCCGGCATTCTGTCGAGCCTGCTCGCGCTGCGCTTCGGCGCCCCGTTATTGCTGGTATTCCTGTTCATCGGCATGCTGGCCGGCGACTCCGGCCCCGGTCAGCTGCGGTTCGACGACGTCCGCACCACCTATCTGGTGGGGTCGGTGGCGCTGGCCCTGATCCTGTTCGATGGCGGCTTGAGGACCCGGTTTCAGAGTATTCGGGCGGTACTGGCGCCGTCGATGGTGCTGGCGACGGTCGGTGTGCTGGTGACCGCGCTGATCACAGCGCCGGTCGCCAGATATGCGCTCGACCTGAACTGGACCGAGGCGCTGCTGGTGGGCGCCGTGGTGGCATCGACCGATGCCGCCGCGGTGTTTCTGCTGGTGCATGCGCAGGGCTTGCGCCTGCGTCCCCGCGTCGGCGCGACGCTGGAGGTCGAATCCGGCACCAACGATCCGATCGCGGTGTTTCTGACGCTGGTGCTGGTCGAATTCATCACGATCGGCGAAGGCTCGGCCTGGCAGATCGCGCTGCAATTTACCCGTGAGGCGGTGCTCGGCGGCATCGTCGGCGTGGTCGGCGGCCGTCTCGTGGTGCTGGCGCTGAACCGGGTGGCGCTGCCGCAGGGCCTGCACGCGCCCTTTGTCGCCACCGCCGCACTGGTGATCTTCGGCACCGCGCAAGTCTCGCACGCGTCGGGGTTTCTCGCGGTCTATCTCGCCGGCATCATCATCGGCAACCGGCCGACCCGTGCCCACAACTCGGTCGTAACCTTCCTCGATGCCGCAACCTGGCTGGCGCAGATCGTGATGTTTGTGCTGCTCGGCCTGCTGGTCTCGCCGCAACGGCTGGTGAGCAGCATCGCTCCGGCCGTGGTCGTGGCGGTGGTGCTGATGCTGGTGGCCCGCCCGGTCGCGGTGTTTCTCTGCCTGGCGCCGTTCCGCTTCAACTGGCGGGAAAAGCTCTTCATTGCCTGGACCGGCCTGCGCGGCGCGGTCGCGATCTTCCTGGCCTCGATCCCGATGCTGGTCGGGCTGTCCAAGGCCTATCTCTATTTCGATGTCGCCTTCGTCGTCGTCATCATCTCGCTGCTGCTGCAGGGCTGGACGCTGGGACCCGCGGCACGAAAGCTCCACGTCGCGCTGCCACGTGCCGATCGCGGCCCGCGCCGCGTCGAACTCGATCTGCCCGGCCAGCTCGAGCAGCAGCTGGTCGGCTATTCCGTCCGTCCGAAGAGTCTGTATTTCCGGCGCGGCCTCATTCCATCCTGGTCGAAGCCGACGCTGGTGATCCGCGACCAGAAAATCCTGTCGCCCGCCGAGGCCGATCCGGTCGCGCCCGGAGATTACATCTATCTGCTGGCGCCGCCGGAAAAGGCCGAGGCGCTGGACCGGTTCTTCGTCGACATGGCGCCGAGCTCGGCGCCCGATCCGCATCTGCTCGGCGACTTCATGGTGTCGGGGGAGCACACGTTGGGCGAGCTTGCCGAAATCTATGGCGTGTCGGTGGATGAGGAGCAGGGGAAACTGACGCTGGCGGATTATTTCGACATCCACCTCGATCACGCGCCGAAGGAAGGCGCGGAGCTCGTTCTCGACCCCATCGTTCTGGTGGCGCGCAGCATCGGCGGCGGCCGGGTCAATGTCGTCGGCCTGCGGCTGCCGGAAGAGGAGGAGGAAGATGCCGCGCCGTCGACGGGACTGGCGCGCTTCAAGCGCAAGCTGTCGGAGGTATGGTCGCAGGCGGCGGGGGTTTGAGCCGCTTTACTTCTCCCCTCCCCGCCACGCGCAAGGGCGCGTGGAGGGAGGGGAGAAGAGGTGACGCGCGCCCAAAGGGGCGGGATCCTCGGCAAGCCGGTTCACGCGCCGCCCGTCGTCGAGATTCTGCCCGATATTATTTGCGTCAAGCGGTCATGCCGCGGGCAGCACCGCCTTGCTCATCAGGATACTGCCGCCATTGTGCGGCAGCCTCGGGTGCGGCGGAATCTCGGCGACGCTGACCTGGACGAAGCGCCGGGCCTTGTAGAAATTCACGGCGGAGACATTGTCCGCCCATACGTGCAGGCTCAAGCGGTCGTAACCGGCTTCCCTCGTCCGGGCTTCGGCCCAATCGAGCAGTCTTGCACCGATGCCGGAACCACGGTGCGCATCGCCAACGGCGAGGCTGTTCAGGAACATGCTGCCCCAGTCCTGAAGCTCCAGCATCGGCCGGACGTGATTATGGCGCTCGGAGCCAAGCAGCACGTAATTGTCTTCCTTCAGCATATCGGCGGGAAAGGCGTTCGCGACGGCGACGATCTCGCTGCCGAGGGCGGCAACGCAACAATTGCGGTAGGAAACCGGATAGCGTTCGCCGCCGATGCCGGCCGACAACAGATCGACGGCGGTCACGAACGGGATCAAGTCGTCGAACAGGAATTCGTAGACGCCGCCACCGGCGATGCACATGTAGCGTGCCAGCTCGCCGCTCTCGTCGGAACGAGCCATGCGGTAGGTGATCTGGTCCGACATTCCCGTGAATCCTTCAGCCCATGTCTTGCGTGGAAGTTCTTGCGAGGAAGTTCTTGCGTGGAAGTCGGATCAATCGTCGCAGGAGTTCTTGTGCTCCGGGGAGCCGCTCCGTCTTGACGCAGATCAATGGCCGGGCGGCGATCCCCGGCGCAGTTCTGATGCAACAGGGCATCTGCAATGATATAAGAGGGGAAAATCGTCAACACCCGGTGCCGAAACAGGGAGTGCGCATGGCCGAGAATTTTCACGACAACGAGGAACGCCAGCGCTTCGAACTCGATGTCGAGGGCCACATCGCCTTCCTCACCTGGCGCAAATCACCGGGCGCGATCACGCTGGTCCATACCGAGGTGCCGCCGGAGCTGGGCGGACGGGGAATTGGCTCGAAGCTCGGGCGCGCCACGCTCGACGCGGTGCGGGCGCAGGGGCGGCTTCTCTCCGTCGAATGCGACTTCATCCGGTCGTACATCGGCAAGCATCCAGAATACCGCGACCTGCTGGCGCCCGGGGAGGAAGGCCAACAGGAAGCCGCCGTCCACAAGGCTGGCTGCTTTTGCGGTGCCGTGGAGGTCGAGGTGACGGGCAAGCCCACCTTCGAAGGCTATTGTCACTGCAGTGACTGCCAGGCCTGGTCCGCCGCGCCGATCAACGCCTTCAGCCTGTGGCCTTCGGGCAGCGTGCGGATCACCAGGGGCGAAGCCGATATCGGCACCTTCCACAAGACCGAAAATTCCTACCGCAAGTTCTGCAAGATCTGCGGCGGGCATCTCATGACCGAGCATCCGCGCATGCGGCTGATCGACGTCTATGCCAATCTGCTGCGGGATTTCACGCATCAGCCGACGCTGCACGCCAATTACGGAAGCAAGATGGTTTCGGTGAAGGACGGGTTGCCGAAGTTTCGCGATCTTCCCGCCGAACTCGGCGGCTCCGGCGAGACGTTGCCGGATTAGAGCGATTTCCACCTCCGACCCCTCCTCACCGCTTCGCGGGAGGAGGGGAGAAGAAGCGCAGCTGGCTCGGGCGATTAAAGCGTTCTCTACGTCCCCGGCAGCACCTCGGTGCCCCCGAACGCAACCACGCGCCCGCGCCGGAGCATCACCACCTGCGTCGCCAGCTGGCGCATTTCGCCGGCGTCGTGGCTGACATAGACCATCGGCACATTGGCCTCGTCGCGCAGCCGCACCAGATAGGGCAGGATCTCCACCTTGCGCTCCTCGTCCAGCGATCCCATGGGCTCGTCGAGCAGCAGCAGCCGCGGCTGCGCCAGTAGCGCGCGCCCCAGCGCCACGCGCTGACGCTCGCCGCCGGACAGCCGGCCGGGGCGGCGGTCGAGCAGGCCGCCGATATCCAGCAGATCGGTGACGCGGGCCTCGAGGGCGGGATCCTCGGCCAGCCGGTTCATGCGCCGCCCGTAGTCGAGATTCTGCCGGATATCGAGATGCGGAAACAGCCGCGCGTCCTGGAACACATAGCCGATGCGGCGGCGATGCGGCGGAATGTGAAGTCCCGCCGCGGTATCGTCGAGCACCTCGCCATCGATGGCGATGATGCCGCGGTCCGGCCGCAGCAAGCCGGCGATCATGTTGATCAGCGAGGTCTTGCCGGCGCCGGAGGCGCCGAACAACCCGGTCACGCGTCCCTCGTTGGCGAAGCAAGCCTCGATGGAAAATTCGCCGAGTTGTCTCGAAACCTCAACGCGCAGCATGATCAATTCCCGTGCAGGCGTTTGGTGGCGCGCCGGGCGAACCATTCGGAGCCGACCAATGCGGCAAGCGCGATGACGATCGATACCACCACCAGTCGCAGCGCCGCGGTGTCGCCGTCGGGCGTCTGGATCAGCGAATAGATCGCCGAGGAAATGGTCTGGGTTTCGCCCGGGATGTTGGACACGAAGGTGATGGTGGCGCCGAATTCGCCGATCGCCTTGGCAAAGCCGAGCACCATGCCGGCCAGCACGCCCGGCAGCGCCAGCGGCAGCGTGATGGTGAGGAACACCCGCCATGGCGGGGCGCCCAGGGTGCCCGCCGCCTGCTCCAGCCTGCGATCGACCGCTTCGATCGACAGCCGGATCGGCCGCACCAGCAGCGGAAACGCCATGATGCCGCAGGCCAGCGCCGCCCCGGTCCAGCGAAACGCGAACACGATGCCGAAATGATCCGCGAGCCAGCCGCCGACCAGTCCGCGCCGGCCGAACGTCAGCAGCAGCAGATAACCGGTCACGACCGGCGGCAGCACCAGCGGCAGATGCACCAGCGCGTCGAGCACCGATTTGCCCCAGAACTCACGTCGCGCCAGCAGCCATGCCAGCGCGATGCCGAGCGGCGTCGCCACCAGCGTCGCCACCGCGGCGACCCGCAGCGAAAGCAGGATCGCCGTCCATTCCGTTGGCGAGATCTCGAACACGCTCAGGTCGTCGGGCTGACGAGAAAGACAAAACCATATTTCTCGAAGATGGTCTTGGCCGCCGACGAGCGCAGAAAAGTCAGATAGGCCGCGGCTTCCGGCTTGGCGGTCGCGGTCGCTGCCACGGGATAGATGATGGCGGGGTGGGAGTCGGCCGGGAAGGTGCCGACGATCCTGACGCCGGGTTCAATCTTCGCGTCGGTCGAATAGACGATCCCGAGCGGCGCCTCGCCGCGTGCCACCAGCGCCAGTGCCGCGCGCACACTCTCCGCCATGGCGAATTTGGGCTCCGCCGCGTGCCAGGCGCCGAGCTTTTCCAGCGCCGCCCTGGCGTATTTGCCTGATGGCACCGCTTTCACGTCGCCGGTGGCGATCCTGCCGTCGCCGGCGAGTTTGGCGAGATCGAAGCCCGGTCCGATGGCTACCTTGTCGAGTTTGGAATCCTTTGGTGCGATCAGCACGAGGCTGTTGCCGAGCAGATTGACCCGCGTCGGCTCGCTGATGGTCTTTTTCGCGATCGCATGGTCCATCCAGTCGGTGTCGGCGGAGGCAAATAAGTCGGCGGGCGCGCCCTGTTCGATCTGCTTCGCCAGTGCCGAACTGGCGGCGTAGCTGGCGACGATCCTGACGCCTGACTTTGCGGTATAGGCGGCGCCGATGTCGTCGAGCGCGTTTTTCATCGAGGCTGCGGCAAACACCGTCAGGCTCTTGTCTTGCGCAATGGCGGGGGTGTGGTTCGATCCGAGCAGAATCGAGAGGGCGACGAAATAGCCGGCAAGACGATGCATCAGGGCGCTCCATGCGTGGCGCGTTTTTGTGCGCGCAACTCAGGCGTAGGTTTCGGTGAAATGCGACAGGCGGAAGCGCCGTTCCGGCAATCCGGCGGACTTACGATCCGTCCGGACATCGCTGGCGAAGCTTACAGCATTGCCGGGGCGGCGCAAAGGGCCCGCGATATCAACCTCTATTGCCTGGCGTCCGGCGCGGCCAGCACCGCCTTGCAGGCGGCCGGCAATTGCGCCAGCGTCATCGGCGGCCGCGGCTTCGGCGGCTCTTTCGGCGGCTTCGGATGAAGCACGGAATCCTTGAACCAGAAGGCGAGGTCGCCGGCGCTGCAGCCCTCGCTCTCGGTCGGCTCCGGCTGGCTCTCGCATTCGCCGCTGCCCGGCGGGCATTTGATGCGGATGTGAAAGTGATAGTCGTGGCCATACATCGGCCGCACCTTGTGCAGCCAGCTGCGGTCGCCCTTGGCTTCGCGGCACAACGCCTTCTTGATCGCAGCGTTGACGAAGATGCGCTGCACGCTCGGCTCCTGGGCCGCGGCGCGGATCACGCCGAGATGGGTCGGCTTCCAGTTGTGTGGATCGATGTCGAGCCGGTCGGAGCGTACCATCATGACCGCGGAGGTTTCCTCGCGCTCTTCGCGCGACAATCGCCGGTTCGGCATCGGCGTCAGCCAGATGTCGGCATCGAGGCCGGCTTGATGGCTGGCGTGTCCGGTCAACATCGGGCCGCCGCGCGGCTGCGACATGTCGCCGACCAGGATTCCCGGCCAGCCGGCGTCCTTGCGCGCCCTGGCCGCCAGCCGCGTCACCAGCGCCACCAGGTCGGGATGTCCCCAGTAGCGATTGCGCGACAGCCGCATCACCTGCCAGCTCTCGCCATTGATCGGCAGCGCTACCGCGCCCGCGATGCAGCCCCTGGCGTAGAAGCCGACCACGCGCGTCGGCATCGCCGCCGGCAGCAGCTTGCGGCCGAACAGCTCCTTGGCGCCGAGCCTGGGATCGTTGGGATTGGCCAGCGGCGGCAACGGCTTTGGATTGACGCTGCCCTTGTCCTGCGCCAGCGCCATGGTGGCGCCGGCCAAGGTTGCGGATATCAGCAGGAGGGTGAGGATCAGGCGAGGGTTCATCGGTTCACTCTGGTAGGCAAGCCTAGCACGAAACCGGCAACCGGCGAAAAGCCGCGCCGGACGCCAGGACACAGTTTTCGTCACCGTTTTCGCATCGCCTTTCGCAGCGGTTTGAGCGAAAGCGCGGGCGGCGGGTTAAGATTAACCCGCGATGGATTGCATCAGGATGTCGCCCCGGTCTTTACAACCCGCATTCGCGAGCGACATCATGGCCGCCATAAAAAAGTGGTGGCAGGGCGCGATGATGAAACGGCTGTCGAAGCGACGGCTCGCACGGCTGGCATTTGCCGTCGCGGCGGTTATGACAGGATTGACGCTGACGCCGGCGCGCGCCGGGGTCGTGGTCCAGATCGACAAGTCGTCGCAACGCATGGCCGTGAGCGTCGACGGTGCGATGCGATACTCCTGGCCGGTGTCGACCGGCCGCAACGGTTATGGCACGCCGAGCGGCGTGTTCCAGCCGACCATGATGGCGCGGCGCTGGTTCTCACGGAAGTATTACAATTCGCCGATGCCGCACGCGATCTTCTTTTATCACGGTTTTGCCATTCACGGGACGTATGACCTGGCGCGGCTCGGTGGCCCCGCCTCACATGGTTGCGTTCGGCTGCATCCGTCGAATGCGGCAACTCTGTTTGCCCTGGTCGCGCGCCAACGGGGCAATACCCGGATCGTGATCTCGAACTGACGCGTTCTTAACCGCTCGCTTAACCGCTCGATAACCCTTTTACGCATTGGCGAAATTTCGTGCGCGCGCGGGGAAATTCGCGCATTCGTTGGGCAGCGTTGATCTTTATCCGGCATCTGACGTCGTTGTGGCGCCTGAGATGCCTTTCATCGCGCGGATGCGCCCGCGTATGCTACTTAAACGTGTATCCGGAGTCTTGTTCCATGGCCTTCCAGGCTCGCCGGCGCCAGCGCAAGCCGCCAAGTGTTACCAATTTTTCAGACACTTATCGGAGAACATGGGACGCAGAATGCGAGTGGGCGTACGCGAATGCAGAGTATCCGGCCGAAGCCAGCCAAAAAACGCAAACATGCGGCGATGACCCGCATTCCCGGCCGACCGGCGAAGCCCAGTCCGAAGCTTTCAGGCAAGCGCCGCCGCGTTTCACCCGAGATCGGCGAAATCGTGCGCAAGCGCGCCGAGGCGGAAGCCGCGATCGCGGATGCGCGAAAATCGCAAGAGCGGTTGCGCGAGGCGATCGACATCCTGCCGCAGGGCATCGTGTTTCTCGACGCCGACGGGCGCTACATTCTCTGGAACAAGAAGTATTCCGAGATCTACAACCGCAGTTCCGACCTGTTCAAGCCGGGCGCCCGGCTGCAGGACACCCTCCGTGTCGGCGTCGCGCGCGGCGAATATCCGGAAGCGGTCGGCCGCGAGGAAGAATGGATCACCGAGCGGCTCGCCAGGATGTATCAGCCCGGCGCGCGCCACGAGCAGACGCTGGCCGATGGCCGCTGCATCCTGATCGAGGAGCGGTTGACCGAGGACGGCGGCGTCGTCGGCCTGCGCGTCGACATCACCGAGCTGAAGCAGCGCGAGGCCTCGTTCCGGCTGCTGTTCGACAGCAATCCCGTTCCCATGATCGTATGCGCGCTGGACGACGAGCGCATCCTCGGCGTCAATGACGCCGCGATCGAGCATTACGGCTACAGCCGCGCCGAATTCGAGAAGCTGACCATCCGCAGCGTTCAGGCCTTCGAGACCGAACTGCCATGGGGCGGCGACCGCTCCAGCGACGAACAGACCGCGCGGACCTGGAAGCATGTCAGGGCCGACGGCGCGCTGATCGACCTTGCGATCTATTCGCGTCAGCTGGTCTGCCACGACCAGCCCGCGGTGCTGCTGGCGCTGATGGACATCACCGAGCGCAAGCGCGCCGAGGCGCGACTCGCCTTCATGGCCCAGCATGACGGTTTGACCGGGCTGCCGAACCGCAACCTGCTGCGCCAGCAGATGGACGACATCCTGCTGCACACCAGGCGCAGCGCGGAAAAGGTCGCGGTGCTGGTGCTCGGCCTCGACAATTTCAAGGCGGTCAACGATACGCTCGGCCACGGCATCGGCGACAAGCTCTTGCGCGGCGTCGCCAAGCGGCTGCGATCCACCCTGCGCGAGGAGGATACGCTCGCCCGCCTCAACTCCGACGAATTCGCGATCATCCAGAGCGGGCTGACGCGCCCCGAGGATGCGGTGCTGCTGTCCAGGAGGCTGCTGGAGGCGATCGGCGATCCCTACCTGCTCGACGGCCATTCCGTCGTGATCGGCGCCAGCATCGGCATCGCCATGGCGCCCGGCGACGGCGACGAGTCCGAGAAGCTGCTCAAGAACGCCGACATGGCGCTGTCGCGCGCCAAGAACGAGCAGCGCGGCACGTTCTCCTTCTTCGAAGCCGGCATGGATGCCCGCGCCCAGAGTCGCCGCAAGATCGAGATCGACCTGCGCGACGCGATCCAGAACGACGTGCTGCTGCCATACTACCAGCCGCTGGTCGATCTCGCGACCGGGCGCATCACCGGCTTCGAGGCGCTGGTGCGCTGGCCGCATCCCGACCGCGGCATGGTATCGCCGGCTGAATTCATTCCCGTCGCCGAGGAGACCGGCCTGATCAATCCGCTCGGCGCGCTGATGCTGCGCCGCGCCTGCGCCGACGCCGCACTCTGGCCCGACGACGTCCGGATCGCGGTCAACCTGTCGCCGCTGCAATTCCGGGTCGGCAATCTGCTGTCGATGGTGATGGACGTGCTGAAGCAGACCGGGCTGCCGGCGAGAAGGCTGGAGCTCGAAATCACCGAAACGCTGCTGCTGGAAAAGAGCAGCCAGGTGCTGGCCACGCTGCACGCGCTGCGCGCGCTCGGCGTGCGCATTTCGATGGACGATTTCGGCACCGGCTATTCCAGCCTGAGCTATCTGCGAAGCTTTCCGTTCGACAAGATCAAGATCGACCAGTCGTTCGTTCGCGACCTCGGCTCCAATCGCGACGCGCAGGCCATCGTGCGCTCGATCATCAGCCTCGGCATGGGCCTCGGCGTGACGATCACCGCCGAGGGCGTCGAGACCGAAGCCGAACTGAGCTGCCTGCGCGCCGAGGGCTGCCACGAGGGGCAGGGCTTCCTGTTCAGCCGCGCGCGGCCCAACGCCGAGATCGTCGCGCTGCTGCAGGCGCAGCGCGGCCCGGAATTCGTCGCGCCGCAAGATCCGTCCGAGGACGCCGCGCTGGTGGCGTGAGGCTCACAACCGTCATTGCGAGCGCAGCGAAGCAATCCATTCTTTCTTTTCGCGGTGACGATGGATTGCTTCGCTGCGCTCGCAATGACGGCTTTGGCGCCTCGCTCCAACGGCGGCGTTATGCGCGCTTGTTAGACGTTTTCCGCTTCCGCAGATGATAGGTCAGCGCCAGAACGTGAGGCCCCCGTGTCCCGCGGCGTCCTCTGATTGGAGGATGCCTTTCCAGCCGTTCGGCGCTAACTTCAGGTGGGACGGAAGCGGATTGCTCGATCAGGGCAGATGGGGAAGGCCGCCGAAGCAAGCGGCGTTGTCAAATCACAGGAAGTGCAAATGCGCAAACCGCAGTTCATCGCCAGGCAAGGACGCAAGCCGTCCGGCCTGCTGGGCCGGATCGTGGCGCGGGTGATGGCAAGGGAAACCGCCAACGAGAATGATTTCGCTCTGGAGCTGTTGCAGCTTCAGCCCGCCGACGCGGTGCTGGAGATTGGCTGCGGTCACGGCGAAACTCTCGCCAAGGCCGCGAATGCAGCCTCTTCCGGTTCGCTTTGCGGAATCGACTTCTCACCGACGATGCTGCGCCACGCCGCACGCCGACATAGGCAGTTGGTTGCGGAGAAACGGATCGAGTTTCGCCTGGAAAGCAGCGACCGGTTGCCGTTCCCTGACGCGTCGTTCGACAAGGTCTTCGCCGTCCACACCATCTATTTCTGGAACAGGCCGCTCGACCATCTCACCGAGGCTCGCCGCGTGCTGAAACCGGGGGGACGCTTCGTTCTTGGCTTCCGTCCGGCGGAGGATGCGGGATTCCGGGCGACTTTTCCCAGCGAAATCTATCATATCAGACCGGAAGCCGAAGTTGCCCAACTGGCCAGAGATGCAGGCTTCGAAGCTATCCAGCTTCGCGATCTCGCACTCCGCAACAAGCGGCTCAGCTTCGTGATTGCAACGCGCCTCCGTGGTGCTGAATAAAATCGTCAGCGCCTTTTGCGCCCAGCCACCTGATCCGGACGGTGTTCAACGGCCGATCATCCAGGTCCGAGATCCGCGATCGCGTTCGACTCGACCGCAAGGCCTGCAGCTTTCCACTCGGGAAAGCCGTCCACAAGACGGCGCACGGTGTAGCCTCTTGCGCGCAGGGCGGCGACGGCTTCAAACGACAGCACGCAATAAGCGCCCCGGCAGTAAGCGACGATCTCGCGCTCGCCCGGCAGCGTTGAGAGGCGCCGCTCAAGTTCTGGCAGGGGGATGTTCACTGCGCCCGGCAGATGTCCAGATGCGAACTCGTCCTCCGGGCGTACGTCCAAAAGCGTAACGCTACCCTCCGCAAGTCGCCGTAAGACTTCCTCCCGCGAGACCGGCTCAAAGGCATCGAGGCGATCAAAGTAAAGTGAAGTGATCGCGCGCATCTCAGCGCAATTGTGCTCGGCGACCTTTCGCAGAGCCGACAGCAGCTCGATAATCGGCCCGTCGCCCAATTGGTAGAGCACGCGTTTGCCCTCGCGGCGAGGCTTGACGAAGCCGCTGCGCCTCAACTGTTGCAGGTGTTGTGAGGTATTGGCGACGGACTGACTGGTGAGTTGCGCGAGGCGTTCGACGGGGCGTTCACCCTGCGCCACGTGTTCGAGAAGTTCCACACGCGTCGCATGGGCCAGCGTGCGGGCCACTTCTGCAAACTTTTCAAAAATCTGAATCTTTGGGCTGGTCATTGACAGGGTGTCTTTTTCATTCAATCATTATATTGAATGATAGGATGAGACGCAAGCTCATGCAATTCCAACAAATGCACCGGCAGGTCCTGCTGCTCGCCACCGCCCAGGCCATGTTTCAGACGGTTTCTGTCCTGGTCATGACCGTGGGAGGTCTGGCGGGCGGTCTGGTCGCCGCGTCGCCCAGCCTAGCCACGGCACCTATTGCAGCAATGTTCCTAGGCACGGCTACCGCTACGGTGCCCGCCTCAATGTGGATGGCCCGCACTGGCCGTCGTCCGGGTTTCGTCCTGGGCGCGCTGCTCGGTACAACCGGCGGCCTGACGGCTGCGCTCGGTGTCTGGCTCGGTTCATTGGCTGTTTTGTCGTTGGGCACTTTTCTCGTCGGGACATATCAGGCCTTCGCGCAATTTTATCGTTTCGCAGCGGGCGAAGTGGCCGACGAAACGTTTCGGCCGCGCGCTATCTCGCTGGTCCTCGGCGGCGGCGTCGTCGCTGCATTGGCAGGGCCTGTACTGGCCCATTTGGGGCAGTCACTTTTTTCTACCCAATATGTCGGGTCGTTTTTATTGCTCTCCGTCGTGTCGGTCATCGCGGCGAGTTTGCTTCTTGGTCTTCGCGTGTCTCCACCGCCCAGGGCTGAGGAGGGCGTGGGAGCGGGCCGTCCGTGGGGTGCAATCGTTTCGCAGCCGACCTATCTGGTTGCTCTGTTCGGTGCCGCTACCGGCTACGGCATCATGATTCTGGCCATGACGGCGACACCGATTGCCATGGTGCATCATCATCACGAGCTGGGTGCCGCTTCGACCGTCATTCAGCTGCACGTCCTCGGCATGTTCCTGCCCTCCTTCTTCACGGGTTCGCTCATTGCCCGATTTGGCGTGTTGCGCGTCATGCTTGCGGGCGTTGCCCTGTTCGCGGGCCATGTCCTGATGACGCTGACAGGCACCGGCTTTTCCTCTTTCGCCGGTGCGCTCGTGATGCTCGGAGTCGGCTGGAACTTCCTCTACATCGGCGGAACGACGCTGCTCACGACGACATACAACGTCGCGGAAAAGGGCCGCGCGCAGGCTACAAACGATTTGATTATTTTCGCGGTCGGCCTCGCTTGCTCCCTGAGCGCGGCTGCGCTGTTGCAAGTGTTTGGCTGGCAGATGCTCAACACGCTCCTGCTGCCCTGGCTTGGCCTGGCAGCACTCGCTCTGCTCTGGCTCGCTTATACACAACGAGCGCGCGTCATGACAGCTCCGGCAGAATGATGGAGTTACAAGACGGAATACGGACGCATATCCTCTCGCGGCTTGAAGTTTGAATACGAACGGACAGCGATCTACGCTTACCCTCCCTCAAGGGGAGGGCGATGAACACCTACCCGCCGCGCCCGGCCTTCCGCTTGTTCAGGTGATACGTCAGCGCCAGTCCCACGCAGTGGCGCAACTCGGCTTCGGGAAGCTTGTCCTTGGCGTCGAGCAGGATGCTGCGGTTGCCGCCGTAAGTCAGCTCGGGATACAGCTCGCGAAACGTTGCGACCAGGTCGGTCTGGCAATGGAAAAACACCGCGTAGCGGTCGGCGGGGGATTTGATCCGATCGATTCGAACCGTGCTGCCGCTTTTCGTGGCTGTCGTGAGATAGCTCGGCTGCCCCCATTTCAGGGTTTCTTCGAGGGCGCCGACGCCGTTTGTCGTCATGGCGGTGTCGAGGATCAGCCGGCGCAACGCCAGCAGTCTTGTCTGCAGCGGCTCTGGATAGGCGCTGAAGACCGCGGCCACAGCGGGATCGGCAAATCCCGCGCGCGGCTTGCCGGCCGGGAGTTTCTTCCCGCCGGCTTTTTGCGGTGGCTGCGGCATCGTGCCTTCAGGAGGTTGCGGCGGGTCTACTTGGTCTGATCGTCGGTGCTGGCGCCCGGGGCATTCTTCTTGATCGATTCGATTGCGCTCATGGCGGAGGCCTTTTGCGCATAACCTTCCGACGAAAACATGCTCTCGCCGTTCGGCGCCTTGAACCGGAAACGAAATTCGCCGGCCTTGTCCTTATAGACTTCGAATTTGTAAGCCATGACTTGCTCCCCCTGGGTGAATCAAGATCGCAAAGTAGATCGTCGGTCGCAAATGGCGCCGAGTCAATCGGGCAACGGCGCCCACTCCATCATGGAGGGGACGTCGTGTGAGCCCGATCTTGATCCAGACAGGCCGGAAGGTTACTAGGCCGCGTTGCGCAGGCCGGCTAGGAAGCTGTCGACGCTTTCGAACAAAGCGGTGGCGTGCTGGTTGAGTTCGCCGGAGGCGACCAGCACGTTGTTGGCGAGGACGCGCGACTGGTCGGCGGCCTGGCTGGCGCCGGCGACGTTATGCGAGACCTCGCTGGTGCCGGCGGCGGCCTGTTGCACGCTGCGGGCGATTTCGCGGGTCGCCGAGTCCTGCTCCTCGACGGCGGCGGCGATGGTGGTTGCAATGCCGCTGATTTCCCGGATGGTGTCGCTGATGCCGCCGATCGCGGTGACGCAATTGCCGGTGGCTGACTGGATCGCGGTCACCTGGCCGGCGATCTCCTCGGTGGCCTTCGCGGTCTGGCTGGCCAGTTCCTTGACTTCGGATGCGACCACGGCAAAGCCGCGGCCGGCGTCGCCCGCGCGCGCCGCCTCGATCGTCGCATTCAGCGCCAGCAGGTTGGTCTGGCTGGCGATGGCGCCGATCAGGCGAAGCACGTCGCCGATCTTTTCGCCGGCCGCCGTGAGGCTGCCGACCATTTCGGTGGTTTGACCGGCCTTCACCACGGCGTCTTCGGCGACGCTGCTGGAATGCGTGACCTGGCGGCCGATCTCGGCCACGGAGGAGGCCAGTTCCTCGGTGGCGGCGGCGACCGTGTTGACGCTGGCGGAGGCTTCCTCGGATGCGGCAGCCGCGGCGGTGGCCCGTTCCGACGTGCCACTGACGCTGGCCGTGATCTCGCCGGCGACGCGCTGCATGTCCTTGGTCGCGCGTGCGACCGCGCCCACGACGCTCTTGACGTCGGCCTCGAAACGGTCGGCCATCTGCCGCTGCAATGCCTTCTTTTCCTCTTCCGCCTGTTGCTTGGCGGCTTCCTGTGCGGCGCGCATGGCGCCTGCTTCCAGCATGCTGCGGCGGAACACGTCGACGGCCACCGCCATGGTGCCGAGTTCGTCCTTGCGCTCGCCGCCGGGGATGGTCACCTCGGTGTCGCCGCCGGAAAGGCGGTTCATGACCGCGGTGATCGCCGTCAGCGGACGCGACAGGCCGCGGCCGAGCAGGAAGGCCAGCAGCACGGCGCCGGCCAGGATGGCGATGGTGCCGAGGATCAGGTTGCGTTGCGAACTCGCCGCCGCGGCCTCATATTCGGTGGTATCCTTGACGACTTCCAGCACTGCGATCGGCTGGCCGGCGTAATTCTTGATTTGCCCGAGATAGAGAGCCGAGGGTTTGCCGCCGAGCGTCGCATCGCGACGCAACGATGCGCCGCTGAACACGCTCTTCAGTTCTTCCGGCGTGGCGACAACGGCATCCCCGAAGGTCGAGGAGAGCCGCTTGAGTTCCTTGCCATCGAAGGAATGCACGGCGAGATCGACGCCGAAGCGCTGCTTGGCGCGGTCGACGAACGCCTTGCCGAACGGGACGCCGTTTTCGGCGATGCCGATGCTCTTGCCGTCGCGCATGATCGGCGTCATGGCGAAGATGCTGAGCTCATTGCGGCCCATTTCGACCCCGACGATCGGCTTGCCTGATCTGTTCGACTCCACCACAGTGATGCGCCGCGCCGAGATGTCGTCGCCAAACGACTTGGGATCGTGCAGGCGCAGGAAGATCGTCGCCGGCGGCAAAGTGAGGTTCAACAGCGACATGCCCTGCGCCTTCAGGGCCGCCTGGGCGCCGCCGAGCAGCGCGGTCATGGAATCGCGGTCGCCCTTGGTGATGGCAGCGGCGACCGGGGGCAGTGCGGCGACCACGGAGCTGACCGCCATGGCGGCGCGTCCCTCATAGTCGATCGCGGCGATCACGCTGTCATATTGCAGCTTGAGTTGCTGGTCGAGCGCCAGTTGCGTCAGCGACCGCTGTTGAATGATCGAAAAGGTGCCGAGGATGGCGCAGGCCGCAGCCACCGTCAGCGAAATGGCGAGGATCAGACGGACTGCGATCGATCGAAGTTTGAACATGGGGGTTGCCGAAGCTCCGCAAGAGGAAGATTCGCAAGTTCCCAGAAACTGCTTAATAAAATGAGGTGGCCCGTAATACTACGGGCGCGCCGTCGGCGCGGTATCGAGCTTGCCCGACAGGATCACCTTGCCGACGTCTTCATAATGGCTGTCGCGGCCCTGCAGCTGCTGCGCAATGGTGTGCATGTCGCGGAAGCGGCGCTCGAACGGATTGGCGCTGAACACGGCGGTGGCCCCCGTCATGTGATAGGCGGTGTCGACCACCGCGGTGGACTGATGGATGGTCCAGGTCGAGGCCAGCCGGAGTGAAGTGCGATGGGCTTCGGTGAAGGCATCGCCCCGCGCCAGGTCGCGCCACACTTCCGCGGCGGTGGCATAGAGATAGGCGCGCGTGGAGCGCAACTGGGCTTCGGTGCGCCCGATCAGCCCCTGCACCGCGCTGTTCTCGCGCATCGCCGAAAGCCCCTGCGGCTGCTTGGCCCGTGCAAGCTCGATGGCGGCATCCAGCATGGCGCGGGCGACGCCGAGCGAGGTGGCGCCAAAGCCCATGCTGTAGACCATTTGAGTGGGGATCCGGTAGAGCGGGCCGTGCTCGCGCAATGCGGTGGGCTCGTCGCGCAGCGCGGTGAATCGCTCGGGAATGAAGAGATCCTCGACCGAATAGGAATCGGTGCCGGTGCCGTTGAGGCCGATCACGTCCCAGACGTCGTACATCGTGGCGCTGGTCATCGGGAACAGGATGGTGCGGATCTCCGGCGAGCCATCGGGCCTGCGGCGCGGTGAGCCGTCCGCCTCGACGATCCGGACATGGGCGCCGAGCCAGCTCGCCTGCCGCGAGCCGCTGGCGAAATCCCAGCGCGCGCTGGCCTTGTAGCCGCCGGGAACGGCCTGCACCGTATGATTGATCGCGCCCCAGGCCAGGATGCCGGGCGCGACGTTGAAAATCTCGTTGGCGGCATCGGGATCGATATAGGCCGAGACCATGGCGCAGACGCCGCACTGGCCGAGGCACCACGCGGTCGAGGCGTCGGCCTTGGCGATCTCTTCCTGCATCTGCATGAAGATCTCGAGCGGCGCCTCGGTACCCCCCAGGCTTTTCGGCAGCAGCGCGCGATAAAGCCCGTTTTCGATCAACGCCGAAACCACTGGCTGGGTGAGGCGCCGGGTCCGTTCGATCTCGTTGGCTTCGCCCGCGATCAGCGGCTGCAGCGCCCGCGCCCGCTCGACGAGGTCGAAACCGGAAAGCTTGTTCATGTATTTCCTCGCCCCTTGTTCCGCCGCTTGTCGGGCGTCTCGTTGAGTGGCGGCGCAATGGTGGTCCATCCGCCGCCGCCGATCAAGAGAGGCGATCTACGCCGTCGCAGGCCCGAGGCGGAGCGCGGGCTGTCTCGGCCGCCGCGGTGACGGAAAACTCAGCGCCACCGCGACCGCCGCGATGCCGATGCCGAACGAGCCGACATAGAGCCAGAAATAGCCGTGGAAGGTGTCGAACACCCAGCCGCCGGCCCATGGTCCGAGCGCCATGCCGAGGCTCGCAAACGCTGAAACCGCGCCGAACACGGAGCCCATGATGCGGGCGCCGAAAAATTCCCGCACCAGCACGGCGTAGAGCGGCATCACCCCGCCATAGGCCAGGCCGAACACGACGGAAAGCGCGTAGAATTCGCCGAGCTGGCCGATCGCGAGATAGGTCGCCACGCACAGCGCCTGCACCGAGAGCCCGCCGACCAGCACCGGCTTGGCCCCGATGCGGTCCGCCATCACGCCGAGCGCAAGCCGGCCGCCCAATCCGGAGAAGCCCGCCAGGCTATAGACGGTGACCGCGGTCAGCGGCGCGATGCCGCACACCATCGCGTAGCTCACCATGTGGAAGATCGGGCCCGAATGCGCCGCGCAGCAGCAAAAATGCGCCAGCGCCAGCGTGATGAACTGCGGCGTGCGCAAGGCCTGCGCCACGGTCCACTCGACCGCGGGCGTATCCGCACCGCCTGTGGCCGCAGGCGCGGTCGCCTGCGGCGCCGGACGCACCAGGAACGCGGCCGGAATCAACAATGCCGAAGCGACGATCCCGATCACCAGCATCGCGGTGCGCCAGTCATAGGTCGTGATCAACCAGCTCGCGAACGGCGCCACCGTCAGCGGCGCCACGCCCATTCCGGCCGACACCAGCGAGACCGCGAGGCTGCGCTGGTGTTCGATCCAGGCGCTGGCGATCGCCATCATCGGCGCATAGAAGGCGCCGACGGCGGTGCCGATCAGGATGCCCCACAGCAACTGAAACTGCCACAGGGAGGTCGCCATGCTCGCCGTCACCAGACCGAGGCCGAGCAGCACGGAGCCTGCGAGCACCACGATGCGGGTGCCGTAGCGGTCCGACAGCGCGCCCCAGAAGAACGCCGCGACCCCCATGCCGAGAAAATTCAGCGTCGACGCGGCGGAGACGCCGGCGAGCGACCAGCCCGTCGCATCCGACATCGGCTTCAGGAACACCGCCAGCGACATCATCGCGCCGAAGCCGACACAGGTCATCAGCGCGCCCGCGCCGACGACGACCCAGCCATAATTGAAACCGGCTGACTTGCTCATGCGTTTCCTCGCATTTTTGGTGGTTATGATCGAGCGGAAGGGATGGTGGCGCATTCGGTGGCGGAGAGCAAGGCGGGCGGGCGGGGAGATGTCCTTGCGAGTGTCGCCTGGTCGCGCGCGAGCCGCGAGTGAGGCGTTGTGAGAACTGGTGAAGCCAGAACGGCGTTCGGGACCCGCTCAGGGATAGCCATCGCAGGAGCCACGACGTGCCGAGCCGCGCTGGATCTCCGTTCCGGCTGGGTGGGGAAGGCCGCTCACGCAGTCACGACCGGGCCCTCGCGTTCATATCGCGTGGTGTAGGCCGACAGCTGTTTCGCATAGGCCGTTGAGGCCGTATCGCCGCGCCGGATCTCTGCGTCCGCCGCGTCCTTCGCAATTGGGGCGACGATGCCTGCGAGCTCCCTGCTCAATTCCTCGGCTGCCTTGAGCAGGCTTTGCAGCGCCTGGTCGCCGGTCTCGCCATCGCCGGGGGTATGGCGCAGCTCGAATTTCACACCGTTCGGAAGTTCGACGTGAATGAAATCGATGGCGACACTCCTGCCTGCCGTGCTGCTGTCGTTCGCTGAGCTGTCCGTAGTCTCGGTATCCGTCAGAGGTCGCTGCTTCGGGGGAGGCGCGACGGCGTCCTGGGGACCTGCCTTTGACAAGGCGTCAATTGTTTGCGGGTCCATCCGTTGGGTTGAGCCGCCGCCATGTCCGGCGGGTCTGTTGCCGCGCTGCCAAATCCTGTTGCCCTCGCCCGCAGCTGACCCGACATCAACGTTGCCGAGATCGTTTGCCTGCACGGCCGCGCCGAAATCTCCTGTTCCGCCACGCGAGGTGCGGCTCGAACCGTCGAGGAAGGGGATGATCTGTGGGGTAACCGTGCCGATTTTCATGATGTGCTCCTACGCTGTCACAATGGCATTCCGAACTCGTAGTGGGAGCGTCATGCAAATCGTGGACCATCCTATGATGACTGTCATTTCAAAGGGATGCTGCGTCCGTAGGACATTGACTGACCGAAGGCCATGAACTCATTTTGCCGGAGGCGGCAAATCCTGCCGCCTCATTCAGGTGTGGGAGAAGGCGCGCCGTCAGACTCCCTCGTGGACCAGCTCTGTGAAGAAAGCCAGCGAGGGTCGCCAGAGACACACCGACGGGTCGCCCGCCCGGCTAGGGGATCTCGACCACGATCTTGCCGTTCGCACCACCTCCAGTGATCGCGGCGTGCGACTGTTCGACCTCGTCCAGCGAGAAGCGCCGCCGGTCCAGCGCCGGCATGAGCTTGCCCGCTTCGATCAACTTCGTGGCCTCGCGCATGATCTCGCCGTGATGTTCACGGCCCTCCCCGGACAACAACGGATAAAGCGTAAACACC
>NZ_JAURXB010000254.1 GCF_030654605.1 Bradyrhizobium sp. | reverse complement strand
CGTGTTGATGTCAGACCAAGCCGGCGCTCAACCAGCCGGCGGATCAGATAACCATCGGAGGATCCCATGCCCGCTCTCGCCCAGATGATCTCGCGGCTGTGTTTCGGCCTGGCCGCCGCCTCGTTCGCCACGCTGGCGGCGCAGCCCGCTTTGGCGCAGGCGGCCGGCACCAGTTTCTTCGTCACATCAGTGGGTATCGGCAATGGCGGCAACCTCGGCGGTCTCGCTGGCGCCGACAATTATTGCCAGCAGCTGGCACAGGCGGCGGGCGCCGGCGCCAAGACCTGGCGTGCCTACCTTTCCACCCAGCCGGCGGACGGAAAGCCGGCCGAAAATGCCCGCGACCGCATCGGCAAGGGTCCCTGGCAGAATTCCAAGGGCGTCGTGATCGCCAGGGATGTCGCCGACCTGCACAGCGCCGCCAATAATCTCACCAAGGCGACCGCACTGAGCGAGAAGGGCGAGGTCATCAATGGCCGCGGCGACACGCCGAACCGGCACGACGTGCTGACGGGCTCGCAGGCCGACGGCACCGCGTTCCCCGCGGGCGACGACCGCACCTGCAAGAACTGGACGAGCAGCACGCAGGGCGCTGCGATGGTGGGACACGCGGACCGCGTCGGCCTGCGCGACGATGACGCGTCGAAATCCTGGAACACCTCGCATCCCTCGCGCGGGCCGGATGGCGGCTGCTCGCAGAATGACCTGAAGAGCACCGGCGGCGACGGGCTGTTTTATTGCTTCGCGGCTAACTGACGTAGCGATATCACCGGTCAGGTCCGAGAACGGGCGCGCCAAGGCGCGCCCGTTGACCGTATACGCGTGCGCGCATGGCTTGCAGGCAGCCTCGGAAACCAACAGATATCGAGCCAGTATGGGCAACGGTACGAATGGAACGGGGGAATCGCCGATGCGCTATGAGCTTTATTACTGGCCACAGATCCAGGGGCGGGGCGAATATGTCCGCCTTGCGCTGGAAGAGGCCGGCGCCGATTACGCCGATGTCGCGCGCCGGCGCGGCATGGGCGCGATGACGAAGATGATGGAGGCGCGCGGCACGCCGCCGTTCGCCCCGCCGTTTCTCAAGGCGGGAAAACTCGTGATCGGGCAGACCGCCAACATCCTGCTCTATCTCGGGCCGCGCCATGGTCTGGCGCCGAAAGCGGAAGCGGGGAGACTGTGGCTGCACCAGCTGCAGCTGACGATCACGGATCTCGTCCTTGAAATCCACGACACCCATCATCCGCTCGGGCCTTCGCTGTATTACGAGGACCAGCGCGGGCCGGCGAAAAAGCGCACCGCGGAATTCTGGAAAGAGCGGGTGCCGAAATATCTTGAATACTTCGAACGGCTGCTGGAGAGCAGCGGTGGCTCATGGATCGCCGGCCGCCGCCTCAGCTACGTCGATCTGTCGCTGTTCCAGATCGTGGCGGGGCTGCGC
>NZ_JAURXB010000247.1 GCF_030654605.1 Bradyrhizobium sp. | reverse complement strand
TAAACCATTGCGCGGGGAGTGCCGGGTGATTCCGGTGTGACCTGACTAACGCGTGTGCCTTCTACCACTACCCATTGCACACGCGGCTATCGGGCGCATCGGGCGCCCGGCCTCCCCGCGCCCTCTGATTGCAGAGGGCGGAAAGTAAATGGCAAACCTCGGGCGAAACGCGCCGCGAGATGGAGAAGTCATGTTGTGTTGACACAGCCCTTGCGTCGTCCCTGCGAACGCCGGGACCCATAACCCCGGTCGTCTAAGGCCATGGCGCAATGCTTCAACAAGTCCACTCACACCACCCCCAAACTCGACGGCCCGGCGTATGGGTCCCTGCGTTCGCAGGGACGACAACTTGTCATGATGCGACACTGCGCGTCACATCCTCTTGCCGACTAGATCGGCTTCCCTGCATACGGCATCGATGCGGTCAGGCCGCCGTCGACCGGGATGGCCTGGCCGTTGACGTAGGACGCGTCGTCGCTGGCGAGGAATAGTCCCATCGCCGCCAGTTCATGCGGCTGGCCGGCGCGCTTGAGGGGATTGAGCTGGCCGATCTTGCCGTCGGTGCCACGCTGCCTGGCGTTGTCGAAGATCGGTTTGGTCATGCCGGTCTCGATCAGGCCGGGGCACACCGCGTTGATGCGCACGCCGGTGCCCGACAGCGAATAGGCGGTGGTCTGCACCAGGCTGATGACGCCGGCCTTGCTGGCCGCGTAGGGATGACCGCTGGCGCCGGATTTCAGGCCCGCCACCGACGCTGTCAGGACGATCGCGCCGGACTTCTGCGCGATCATGTGCGGCATCGCATGCTTGACCGCGAGGAACGGGCCGATCAGGTTGACGCGCAGCACTTCCTGCCATTGTTCCACGGTCTGCTCGGGCAGCGGCACCAGCCCGCCGCTGACCCCGGCATTGGCCCAGATCGCGTCGAGCCTGCCGTATTTCGCCACCGCCTTGTCGATGAAGGCCTTCACGTCGGTTTCCGAACCGGCATCGGCCATCACGGCCTCGACCGTGCCGCCGGCGTTGCCGACCAGCTTGGCGGTTTCGTTGACGCTGTCGCTGCGGTCGACGATGACGAGTTTCGCGCCTTCTTTTGAGAACAGCAGCGCGGCGGCGCGGCCGATGCCGCTGCCGGCGCCGGTGATGATGACGGATTTGCCTTCGAGGCGGCCCATGAGTTTCTCCCTTGCAGACTTGATTATCGGCGCTTGCCGCCTTGCGGAATTTCAAACAAGATTTCAAACGTCAAGTCGCTTGAGGCGATGCGTGCTCTGACGTAGGACACGCAACAGTATTGAAGGGTCCCCGCGATGTCCAATCCAGCCAAGCTGTCCGCTGCTTCATCCGGCGTCGTCGCGACGCGATGGTGGTGGGTGCGCCATGCGCCGGTCCGCGAGGACAATGGCTGCATCTATGGACAGAAGGATCTTGGCTGCGACACCAGCGACCGCGTGGTATTCGCCGCGGTCGGAAAGATCCTGCCGCGCAACGCAGTGTGGGTTGCGAGCAATTTGAAGCGGACACATCAAACCGCCGACGCGATCTGGGCCGCCGGCTTCCCGAAGCCCGCGGTCATGCCGCACGAAGCCGCGTTTGCCGAACAGCATCTCGGCGAATGGCAGGGCATGAACCGCGCCGCGTTCCTGGCCAGCCTGCCGCTGGGCAGCCACTGGTTCGCGCCGATCGATCAGCCCGCGCCCGGCGGCGAAAGTTTCATGGATCTCTACACCCGCGTGCGCGGCGCGATCGAGCGCATCAATACCGAACACGCCGGCAAGGACGTGATCGCGGTGGCGCATGGCGGCACCATCAAGGCGGCCATCGGGCTCGCGCTGGGCAACCTGCCGGAGAAGTGCCTCGCCTTCGACATCGACAATTGTTCGGTGACGCGGCTCGATCATCTCGCCAGCCACGACCACAGCAGCTGGCGGCTGCCGATGATCAACCAGCAGCCCTGGATCGCCGACGCCTCGCACAATGCCATGCACCAGCCGGCGGGGCCGGAAGTGGTGCCGGTGACGAAACTGGCGTGACACTGCGTCGGTTGCCGATTTTACGAAGACTGCCTAGCTCTGAAATCAAACCGGTGCGCTCGACACCGAACAATACGGGAGAAACACATGAGCCTGTTCGACATGAAGGGCAAAGTCGCCGTCATCACCGGGTCCACCAAGGGCATCGGCCGCGCCATCGCGGAACGGATGGCGGAACACGGCGCCAAGGTGGTGATCTCCTCGCGCAAGCAGGACGTCTGCGATTCCGTGAGCAAGGAAATCAACGACAAGTTCGGCAAGGGCACCGCGGTCGCGATCGCCGCGAACATTTCCAGCAAGGAAAACCTGCAGAACCTGGTCAACGAATCCAATCGCGCCTTCGGCAAGATCGACGTGCTGGTCTGCAACGCCGCGTCCAATCCCTATTACGGACCGCTCGCCGGCATTTCGGACGAGCAATTCCGCAAGATTCTCGACAACAACATCGTCGCCAACAACTGGCTGATCGGCATGGTGGTGCCGCAGATGATCGAGCGCAAGGACGGCTCCATCATCATCGTGTCGTCGATCGGCGGCCTCAAGGGCTCCACCGTGCTCGGCGCCTATGCGATTTCGAAGGCCGCCGACATGCAGCTCGCGCGCAATCTCGCCTGCGAATACGGCAAGCACAATATCCGCGTGAACTGCATCGCGCCCGGCCTGATCAAGACCGATTTCGCCAAGGCGCTGTGGGACAATCCGGAAAACCTGAAAGCCTCGACGTCGCGTTCGCCGCTGCTGCGGATCGGCATCCCCGACGAGATCGCCGGCGCCGCGGTGCTGATGGGATCGAAGGCCGGCGACTTCATGACCGGCCAGACCGTGGTGATCGACGGCGGAGCGACGATCAGTTGAGACTTCGTCGTCCCTGCGAACGCAGGGACCCATACGCCGTGCCGCCGCTGTTGGAGTGCGATGGGCGACACGGCGTTACGGAAAGGCCGCGGCGCCGCGATGAGCGCAATTGCGCTCATCGCTGGGGTCCCGGATCGGCGTTCGCTGCGCTCACTTGTCCGGGACGACGGAGTTAATTTTTCGCGGATAACCGTCATTCCACCGCGGCGTACACCGCGTTGCGGAGCACGTTGCGGATATATTCGCGCTGGCCCGGGCCCTGCATCATGAACACGGCGAACATGTCCTCGACCGGGTCGATGAAGAAGAACGTGCCGGCCATGCCGCTCCAGAAGAACTGACCGGTCGAGCCCGGGAACGGGGCCATGCCGCTCGAGGTACGCACCGCGAAGCCCAGTCCAAAACCGTGACCGGCGGGCATCAGCGGCGAGTCGACCTTGACGTCGGCGCCGAGATGATCCGACGCCATCAACTGCAGCGTCTTGCGGCCGATGATCCTGTTGCCGTCGAGGGTGCCGCCGCCGAGCAGCATCTGGCTGAAGCGCGCATAATCCATGGTGGTCGACAGCAGGCCGCCGCCGCCGGATTCCATCACCGGCTTCTCCAGCATGTTGAAGAACTGCACCTTGTCGCCGGTCCAGGGATCGTTCGCAAACGGCTCGGCGAGCCGGCCGGCGTTCGCCTCGCCGGTGTGGAACGCGGTCTCGGCCATCTGCAACGGCGCCAGGATGCGCTCGGTCAGGAAGGCGCTCAGGCTCTTGCCGGAGACCACTTCGATGACGCGGCCGAGAATGTCGGTGGAGCGGCTGTAGTTCCACTCGGCACCGGGCTGGCACATCAGCGGCATGCCGGCGACCAGCGTGGCGTGCTCGGCGTTGCTGATCTTGCGGCTGCGCAGCCGCGATTGCTGGTACATCTGCTGCACCAGGCCGTTGCCGGTGTGGTCGTAGGTGATGCCCGAGGTGTGGCGCAGCAGGTCCTGGATCGTCATCTGCCGCTTGAGGGGGACGAGGTCGAGCTTGCCGTTGTTCTCGACGCCGACCTTCTGGTCGGCAAATTCCGGAATGAATTTCGCCACGGGATCGCCGAGCAGGAAATGGCCGTCCTCGACCAGCTGCATGATGCCGACCGAGACGATCGGCTTGGTCATGGAAAAGATCCGGAAGATCGAGTCATGCGCCATCGGCGCTGCGGTCGCCGGGTTCTGCCGGCCGAGCGCCTCGAACCAGCCGATCTGGCCGCGCCGCGCCACCAGCACGGTGGCACCGGGCAGCGTGCCCTTGTCGATCTCGCGCTTGAAGGCGTCCGACATCCGCTGCAGCCGGGCCGGGGACAGACCCAGCGCTTCCGGTTTGGCCTGGGGGAGGGAGGGCGTCTGCGGAATGGCGGTTGGCTTGGCGGCGGTTTGCGCGGTCATGGTCTCTCCCGTTTGTTGCTCTTGTTGCTTGTGGTGGGGTTGCCTAGGCTGGCCGAAAGTCTGGCGCAGAATGCGCGGCTTGAACAGGGCGTTTACCGCAAGACAATGATGCGAACGCTGCTCCGGGTTCTCGCTATCGTCGCCGTCTCGGCGGCGTGGCCCATGGCAGCCGGTCACGCTGCCTGCCCCGAACGCCCCGCCTGCCGCGGCTGCGGTTGCAAGGGCGGCCCCGGATACCGGGCTCCGGATGGGCATTGCGTCGGCTTCAGGGAACTCGACAAGGTGTGTGGCAGCCCGCCGAACCGTTGCGTGTTTGAAAATGCCCCGGGAACCGGCGAAAGTCGCGAATGCGCGCGGCCGTCGCGGCGGCCTTCCGACAAGGCGCAGAGCCAGGTCCGGCCGCCGGGCGGAGGCTGGTTCCGCCGCTTCGCGCTTGCAATCGGGGCGTTTCCTATGCTTGAAACGGCGCGGATCGGCGGCGACGCAAGGTTCTGTAGGGGTGTAGCTCAGTTGGTAGAGTACCGGTCTCCAAAACCGGTTGTCGCAGGTTCGAGCCCTGCCGCCCCTGCCAGCATTATCAACAACTTAAGCTGATTTCCAGCGACACCCGGTCAAGCGCTTCAGGCGTAGCCGGAAACGTGGTCCGCTGCGGGCGCGTGGTCGCTGGCGCGAATCCCAGCTCGATGGAATCAGATAGCGCCCGCGACCGCCCTGTCGTGTTGCTGCTTTGGTTCGGTGAGGGGCGCGCGGGTTTCGTCCGCAACTGGATGGTTGATGTGGGCATGGGCCGGTCTCTCGACCCGCTTCGACCACGACCTGTAATAGGCGACCGCCGTCATGATCGCGATGCCGCCGGTTCCGAGCAGCAACTGCGCGAGGAGCCCGTCGGCAGTCGTCAGCAAAACAAAGGATGCAAGGAACGAGAGGTAGATTCCGACGCAGAACACCTCGAGGGATTGCTGGCCGCATTTGACCAGCGGCCGCCAGATCGCGGCTTGCAGTCCCGGCGTGTCGATCGGTATCAACCGCACCACCACGATGACCAGAATCCCCAGATGCAGGAAGCGATAGGGCGCCAGATTGGTCTTGTCGTTCGGATTGAAAGCCTCGAACAGAACGCGCGGAAAAATGGTCTGCGGCTCGGGCAGGTGCGCCGCCAATGTCATGGCGGCCGCAAACAGCAGGTAAATCACGGCAGAGAACAGAACGATCCGGGAGCGGACCAGGAAATGCAAGGTATCGGCACCGCCCAACGCCAGCCACGCGCCCAACACGAAAAGCAGCTGCCACGCGAACGGATTGAAATACCAGACACCTGCCGGATACGAGGGCAGGTTCCAGCCGAATTGCCGGGCGGCGAAATAGAGCAGCACCGACCCCAGCATGACCCAGTTGCGGTGCCGGAGCATCAGCCAGAGAACCGGCGGGAAGGCGCCCATCAGGACGACGTAGAGCGGCAGCACGTCCAGATTCAGCGGCTTGTATTTCAGCAGCAGGCCCTGCGTCAGCGTGTCGACCGGAGCGACCAGCAGGGGTGCGACATTGAATCGATGGATGAAGTCGGAGGCGTCGAACCTGTCCGACAGGAAAAGCACGGAAGCCAGATAGAACACGAACAGCAGGACGTGAGCGACATAGATCTGCCAGACCCGCCTGACCAGCCTCGTGGCTCCGAAAACAAAGCCGCCCTCGAGCATCTTTCTCGTGAACACGAGAGCCGAGGTGTAGCCGGAAATGAACACGAACAGGTCGGCGCCGTCGCTGAAGCCGTAGTTTCGGAACGAAAACCAGGCCAGAACAGGGCTGGAAACATGCCCGAGGAACATGGCCCAGTTGGCAAGGCCACGAAACAGATCGAGACGCAGATCCCGCCGGGAGGGTGGAAGTGCAAGCTTGACGCTCATCGATGCTCAGCCCACAAATGACGGTCCGGGACGGCGAGGTTGCGTTGCACCCGGCTGACGGCCCGTATCGCCCTAGCCAAGCGCCTGACCAATCTAGCCAAGAGCCTGATCAATGCTAGGGGCGGTGCGAGCGGCCCTGTTGAGCCACGTCAAAGGCAGGGCGCTTGGGGATCCGGCGCGCGGACAGCCAGGATGCTGAAGCTCCGGTGTAGGCTCCTGTGGCACCTTGACCTTTTGGGCCGTCCGCAGTACACAGCCGCACCTGCAGCCGGCCCGTTTTGACGGATATCCGGCGCGGCTTTGAAATCCCCGAACAATCGAGCCCGCTGGCCGGCTCATCCTTCAAGAGAGGGCTGGGCGCTAGAGGGCTGTTCGGATTCCTTGAAACCCAGATCGTCCCAGCGGACGCGGATGACACAAACGATGGCTTTCAGCCCGTTCAAGTTCCTGCAGGAAGTGCGCTCGGAGACCGCCAAGGTCACCTGGCCGACCCGCCGCGAGGTGACGATCACCACCATCATGGTGTTCGTGATGGTGGCATTGGCCTCGATCTTCTTTTTCGCCGCGGATCAGATCATCCGTTATCTCGTCACCTTCTTGCTCGGTATCCGCTGATGGCAAGCGCCGGAACACAGACGATGGACAAGCGCTGGTATATCGTTCACGCCTATTCGAACTTCGAAAAGAAGGTGGCGGAGTCGATCCGCGAGCAGTCGAAGCAGCGCGGGCTCGAAGAGCTGTTCGAGCAGGTGCTGGTGCCGACCGAAAAGGTCACCGAGGTGCGCCGTGGCCGCAAGATCGACGCCGAGCGCAAGTTCTTCCCGGGCTATGTGCTGGTGAAGATGAAGCTCACCGACGAAGCCTTCCATCTGATCAAGAATACCCCGAAGGTAACGGGCTTCCTCGGCGCGGAAAACAAGCCGATGCCGATCTCGGAAGCCGAAGCCATGCGGATCCTGCACCAGGTGCAGGAAGGCGTCGAACGCCCGAAGGCGTCGGTCTCGTTCGAGATCGGCGAGAATGTGCGCGTGGCCGACGGCCCGTTCGCGTCGTTCTCCGGGGTGGTCGAGGAAATCGACGAGGCGCGTTCGCGCGTGAAGGTCGCGGTGTCGATCTTCGGGCGTGCCACGCCGGTCGAGCTGGAATTCGGTCAGGTCGAGAAGGTCTGATCGTTCACCTCTCCCGCTGCGGCGGGGCGAGGGCGAAGCCGTGGGAGGAGAGGGATGATCGCCAGTCATCCGTCGAACCGCACCACGGTCCTGTGAAGCTTCCGGGTTGTCCGGAAACAACATGAGGAGTGATAAATGGCGAAGAAAGTGACCGGATACCTGAAATTGCAGGTGCCGGCCGGGTCGGCGAATCCTTCGCCCCCGATCGGACCCGCGCTTGGTCAGCGCGGCCTCAACATCATGGAATTCTGCAAGGCGTTCAACGCGCAGACGCAGAAGGACGAAAAGGGTACCCCGATTCCGGTGGTGATCACGATCTACGCCGATCGTTCGTTCACCTTCGAGATGAAGACCCCGCCGATGTCCCATTTTCTGAAGCAGGCGGCCAAAATCCAGTCCGGGTCGAAAGCCCCGGGCCGCGACAAGGCCGGCGCGGTGACCAAAGCGCAGGTGCGCGAGATCGCCGAGAAGAAGATGAAGGATCTCAATTGTGACTCCATCGAGTCGGCCATGAAGATGGTCGAGGGCTCTGCCCGTTCGATGGGTCTCGAAGTTGCGGGGTAACGGGTCATGGCAATCGGAAAACGCTTGAAGAAGGCCCGCGAGGGCGTTGATCGCGAGAAGCTTTATCCGCTCGCGGACGCCATCAAGATGGTCAAGGAACGCGCCACGTCGAAGTTCGACGAGACGGTCGAGATTGCGATCAATCTCGGCGTCGATCCGCGTCACGCCGACCAGATGGTGCGTGGCGTGGTGACCCTCCCGAACGGCACCGGCCGCACCTTGCGCGTCGGCGTGTTTGCGCGCGGCGCCAAGGCCGACGAAGCCAGGGCCGCGGGAGCCGACGTGGTCGGCGCCGAGGACCTGGTCGAGAAGGTGCAGGGCGGTCAGATCGATTTCGATCGCTGTATCGCCACTCCCGACATGATGCCGCTGGTCGGACGCCTCGGTAAGGTGCTCGGACCGCGCGGCATGATGCCGAACCCGAAGATCGGCACCGTCACGATGGACATCGCCAACGCCGTCAAGGGCGCCAAGGGCGGTTCGGTCGAGTTCCGGGTCGAGAAGGCCGGCATCGTGCAGGCCGGCATCGGCAAGGCGTCGTTCACGGCGGACAAGCTGGTGGAGAACGTCAAGGCGCTGGCGGATGCCGTAGCCAAGGCGAAGCCCGCCGGTGCCAAGGGCACCTACATCCAGCGCGTCGCGGTTTCCTCCTCGATGGGACCGGGCGTGAAGGTTGAGCCGGGCACGCTGCTCGGCTAACGGCCGATCGCGCGACGACAATCATTCAAGGGCGGGACGGGGAAACCCGTTCCGCCCTTTGTGTTTCGACTTCAGGAATCCAGCCGATGTCCAACAAAGTCTTGGTCTATTCCCGTTTCCCCAAGGCCATGATGGTGCGCATCGGGCAAGGCTTCGAATTGATGGATACTGCCGGCAAGCCAGTGAGCGAGGTGTTCGCGGCGGATCAGCTTTCCGGGGTGACGGCGATGGTCACGGCGGGTGGCACGCCGCTGGGCGCAGCCCAGATGGACCTGATGCCGAAGCTCGGCGCCATCGTCTGTTATGGCACCGGCTATGACGGCGTCGATCTGGCCGCCGCGGCGCAGCGCAGAATCGCGGTAGCCCACAGTCCGGGCGCGAATGCCTCCTCGGTCGCCGATATCGCTGTGATCCTGATGCTGGCGGCGACGCGGCGGCTGCTGCCGGCGGACGATTATGTCCGAAGCGGCGGCTGGTCGTCGGCAAAACCGTCACCGATGATGCGGCCGCAGGCCGGCATGCGCGGGCGCCGCATCGGCGTCTACGGCATGGGGGAGATCGGCCGCAAGATCGCCGCGCGGGCGGCGGCATTCGAGACCGAAGTTGGCTATTTCAGCCGCAGCCGGCATGACGTGCCCTATCCATACTTCCCGAGCCTCGAGGCGCTGGCGGACTGGTGCAGCGTGCTGATGATCGCGGTTCGCGCCGGTGCCGACACCCAGCACGCCGTCGATGCCGGGATCCTGAAGAGGCTGGGCGCGGACGGCCATGTCATCAACATCTCCAGGGGCTCGGTGATCGACCAGCAGGCTTTGGTCGCAGCGCTCGCCGACAACACCATTGCCGGTGCCGGTCTCGACGTGTTCGAGCAGGAGCCGCACGCGCCGGATGCGCTCACCGCGCTCCCGAATGTGGTGCTGACCCCGCATATCGGCGGCCATACTCTGGAGTCGCACACGGCGATGCAGGACTGCGTGATCGCCAATCTCGAGGCGTTCTTTGCCGGCCGGCCGCTACCCTATCGGGTGCTGGGGTTGAACCCAGCCAGAACTCAGTTGCCGTAGTTTGGCGGCAAATGGATTTTTTTGCGTGCGGTCTCATCCGGGATCCGCGCGACGCGGGCGATAGCCTTGTTT
>NZ_JAURXB010000246.1 GCF_030654605.1 Bradyrhizobium sp. | reverse complement strand
GAACAAATAGGCCGGCGACGCGCTGGACGGCCCGGGTCTTAGGATGCTGTTAACCGGGCCGTCGCATCGTCGGGGCATGGTCTCGCGCTCCCGACTCAAATCCCTGCTCACCGGGCTTGCCCTCTATACGATGGCGGCGGCGATGGTCGGCTATTTCGGCGTCAACGCCTATACCGGCAAATACGGGCTGAACGCGCGGCAGGAACTCGACCAGGAGATCATCGCGCTGACCTCCGAACTGGCGCGGCTGAAACGCGAGCGCCTCGAAGGCGAGCAGCGGGTGTCGCTGCTCCGCTCCGACCGGGTCGACCCCGACATGCTGGACGAGCGCGCGCGCTATCAGCTCGATTACGTCAACCCGCGCGATCTGGTCAAAATCATCAAGCCGAAGTGACGCTCTGGTTTTTTCGTCATGGCCGGGCTTGTCCCGGCCATCCACGTCGTTCTTTGTTGTAGAGAAGCCAAGTCGTGGATGGCCGGGACAAGCCCCGGCTTTGACCGACGCCGACAATCGGGTTGAAGCGGTGTCAGGAGCGGGTTTGTAGCCTGGTTTTCCGGTGCGGTCGATCCAGTCTAGCATGGCGCCAAGTTCGCCTTGCAGGGTGACGGAGAGGTCGCGGCGTGTCGGGCCGGACGTGATGACGATCCGGTCGATGATCTCGCGGATGGCCTCGGCCGCCTCCGCCGCGTCGTCGGGATGGTGGAGCGCGGCGGTCAGGCGCTCCATCCTGCGGCGGTAGGCCTCGGCAATGCCGGGGTGCATGTCAGGAGCGTCCTGCGAGGCGTCCGACGTGCGGGCGGTAAGGCTGTCCTGCCTGGCCTCAAGCTCGGTGAGCCGCTCGGACAGGGCGCGGTGCCAGCCGCCTTGCTCGATGACGCGCACGATCTCAGCAATGGCCTTGGCAGTCTCGGCAAGCTCGCGGCGCGTGGCGTCGGCTGTATTGCGGCGCTCACGATTGAGCCGATTGGTTTCTTGCGTATAGGCGCGCATGGCTTCCGCCGCCATTTCCGGCGTCATCATGCGCTCGCGCAGGCCAGTCAGCACCCGGGCTTCCAGCGCCTCACGGGCGATGGTTCGGGCATTGTCGCAGCCGTTGCCCAATACATGGTTGGTGCAGGCGTAACGGTCCTGCCCGCGTCGGGCATAGGAGCCTCCGCAGCAGCCGCAGAACAACAAACCGGACAGCAGCGTGCGCGGACGGTGGGTGGCGTTCATTGCGCCGTTTCGGGCAAGACTGCGCTTCGTGCCCTCGCGCGATGCCTCGACCCGGTTCTTGTAGCGCGCCGTCAATTCGTCCTGCTGTGCCTTGGCGGCATCCCATAGTTCCTGCGGTACGATGCGAAGCTCGGGAGCCTCGGAGCGAATCCATTCGCTTTCAGGATTGAGCCTATACGCAAAATGGCCCGTGTCGGGGTTCTTGAGCTTTCGCTGTCTGTTCCAGCGGATGACGCCGACATAGAGTTCGCAATTCAGGATGCCGGAACTGATGATCCTGTTGCCCCTGATCGTGGTATCGTTCCAGCGCTTGCCGGTTGGACTCGGGATGCCGTCGCGGTTGAGGTCAGCGGCGATGCGCTGTGGCCCCTTGCCGGCGACATATTCGCGGAAGATGCGCCGCACGATCTCGGCCTGTTCCTCGATGATCGCGCGCTCGCCTCGGATCGGCTCGCCGCGTGCGTCCAGCGTCTTGACGACGCGATAGCCGTAGGCGTTGCCGCCGCCGATCTTGCCAGCCTCCACGCGGCCCCGGATGCCGCGATGGGTCTTGATGGCGAGGTCTTTGAGGAACAGCGCGTTCATCGTACCCTTGAGGCCAACATGAAGCTCGTTGATCTCGCCTTCCGACAGGGTGAAGATCGTCACGCCTGCGAAGCGGAGCCGCTTGAACACACCCGCCACGTCCTCCTGATCGCGGCTGATGCGGTCCAGCGCCTCGGACAGCACAATGTCGAAGTGGCCGGCCTGTGCGTCGGCAAGCAACGACTGAATGCCCGAACGGATGAGCGATGCGCCTGAGATGGCGCGATCGGAATAGCTCTCCACGACGGTCCAGCCCTCGCGGGCGGCACGCTCGCGACACTGGCGCAACTGGTCCTCAATGGAAGCGTCACGCTGATTGTCGGAAGAATAGCGGGCGTAAAGGGCAACGCGGGGCGTCGGATGGGCGGCAGTCATCGGGGACGATCCTTTCACTCGGTGTCGGCCCCGTCCTCCATTCCTTCGGAAGCAACAGGCCGGTTGTCGTTGGCGGCGACACGCGCCGCATAGTCCTCACGCGCCATGCGGCGGCCGATGATGCGGGCCAGCGTCAGCGCCACCCGGTCGATCTTACCCCAAGTCTCCGCGCTCGGCGTCTCAGCGTCCGGCTCGCCGTGCGGGCCGTTGTTGTCATTTGCCGGTTTGAATCGTTCTGGCTCGGTGTCGTCTTCCATGCCGTTGCCCGCACTGTTTTTCGAGACAAACAGGCATGAAGCGGCGGCGAAACCGGAATGAAAAGACCTGATTTCCCCTCGTCGCACGATCGGCGGCAAATACTTGCGAACGGCGGCATTTGCGTAGGTCGCTCCATACGCATCACCTCACTCACGCCGCGCGCTTCAACGGACGTGCGCGCTCGATTCGCTTGCGTTCCTTCGGCGTGTTCATCACCTCCCAAAGATCGCTGCGCCGCTGCACGTTGAGCCAGAAGTCGGCACTATTGCCGAAGACGCGGGCCAGGATCAAGGCCGTCGCGGCGGTCACGTTCCTGCGGTTGCCGCACAACTCGTTGACGTGCTTGCGCTGAACGCCCATCGCCTCGGCGAGCGCGCCCTGCGTCAGGCCCATCGGCTCCATGAACTCTTCAGTCAAGATCTCTCCGACCGTCGCCGGCTTGCGTTTGGTGGTCAGCATGGTTGCCTCGCTCTTATCGGTAGCTGTGATCGTCCAGATAAATCCCGTCCGCCTCGCCGCGCTCACCATCCCAGCGGAAAATCAGCCGCCATTGCTGATTGACACGGATCGAATGAAACCCCGCCAGATTGCCGCGCAGCTTCTCGAAGTGGTTGCTGGGCGGCACGCGCAAGTCCTGGTCTGTCACGGCGTCGTCGATCATCTGGAGTTTTCTGAACAACCGGGCTTCAAGATCGGGCGGGATGTTGCGGGAATGGGCATCGTCCACGAAGAAAGCCCGCAACCAGCCATCCCGAAAGCCGACGATCATTCCGTCACTCCAGCTAAGAGTATTTGTACCACCCTATAACTCATTTTTCAAGGATGATTTCCGCCCTTCGACAGCGCCGCCGCCTCTCTCCCTTTCGGAATGGGAGCGCGACCGTGCTCACAATCCGCCCTGGTCTGCTTGACAAGCCATCACCGGGGCGGCGGCATCCGGTCAATGCTGGCGCGGAGCGCCACCGCGAAGCGGCTCGGCATTGACGGGATGGCGGCGCTCCGGTTTCATATCCGCAAGCAGACGAGGCCGTGCCGCCGCTGCCGCCGGCAAGAAGGAAGTCCCTATCCGATTTTCACCCACGGCTAACCTTGCCGTTGACGAGATCGACGATGAAGCCATTGGCGAGACGCACGCCGATACTCACGTCGTCCAATCGGTAGTTATTGTTGTTGCCTCTGAGGCGGTAGCTTGTGTCCTCTACGACACGTACGTCGAACCATTGATTGGGTGCGGTCTGGCCCCAGTATTTGCTACGTCGCTTGATGCGCGCTACGAGCTGCTGGCCCATCGTGTCAGTCTCCGTTTGGTTGAAAACCGGATAGGCATGGAATAGCAATAGCGCTTCAAGCGGCTCCGATGCTGTAAGGGACCGAACGCGCGGGAGATGGGGCACATTGCCATCCTCGTCGTCATCGGCATGAGTGCCGGCCTTCCAGGAAGTACGTATCGGCCTCAACAGAACTCATCGACCTCGCTTTTCGGACGCCAGGATACCGGATCGGCGACCCAGCGGTTGATGTCGGATTCGCGCCAGCCAGCGCCGTTGGTGCTGATCCTGATCTGGGCGGGGAATGTCCCCTCAGTGATCTTGCGGTAGATGGTGGACCGGGACAGGCCGGTGCGGGCAAGGACGGTTTTGAGGCGGATGATACGGTCTGGCTCACGCATGGTTGCGCCGGCTCCTGCTGGCTCTTTCTGACTGCTGCTGATCCAGACAGAACAAGGAGCGAAGGGCGCGCAAGAGCGTTTTTCGCGTCGTCGTACCGTGGCGTGCAGGCGGCGGAAAATAGGCGGAGTTAAAGTCCGAGGCCCCGGCCCCTGCCAAGGTCGATGCCGTGGCTGAAGGCGAGCTCGAGGCCGAGCCGGCCGCCTGATTCGAACGCGATGCCGAGTTCCTGCTTGCGGTTGGCGAGGATCGATTCCAGTTGCGGATCGCGTTCGAGGCTTTTGGCCATGTCGCCCATCGCCGAGCGCGTGGCCTTGTAGTCGGACATATCGCCAGCCTGATATTGACGCTGGCTGGTGTGGTCGAGCTTCTGCCAGCGCTCCACGAAACGGTCGGCGCGGCGGCTCGGATTGGTCCGCAGCTCGGTTTCCAGTTGCAGGGCGCGGATCGCACGGGCGGTGCGGCCCGTGGCGGCTTCCGAAGCAAGGTCCGGGTTCTTCTTGTAAGCGGCCTCGGCATCGTGGGAACCATAGGGTCGCACGTCTTCGAAGGCTTTGCGGGCCTCCTGCAATTCCTTCACCTGCTCCGGGCCGGCCTTACCGCCCAGCTCCTGCGCTTCGAAGATCGTATCCACGGCGCGGGCATGACGGATGAGCGCCCGTGTGCGGACCTTGCGCAGCGCATCCTCCGGGGCTTCGGCAACCTCCCTCGCGGGCGCGGCGGTTTCGCGCCGCGCCTCTATCCCGGCGCTTCCCCTTTCCGGCTGCGGCACGCCATCTGAACCAGGCACACCGTCTGCGGGCGGCCGCAGACCATCGAACATGCCGCGCAGTTTTTCCGGTACGACTTTCCTGACAATTTCCGCGATGCGCTCGCGGAAATCGATGCCGCGCCGTTTGGCATAGTCCCGCGCAGGGTCAAGCTGTTCGTGGTCCGAGGCCATGTCCTTGGCCCGGTCGCGCGACAGGGTGCGGACGAGCCGGTCCTGACTGGCGAAGTCGTCGCGCCCATAATGCAGGTCCATGCCGTCGCGGTGCCGCGACAGCGCGACATAGCTGCCATGGGCGTCCATCCCCGGCGTCGCCAGCACATGGGTGCGGTCTACCGTCATGCCCTGTGCCTTGTGGATCGTCGCCGCATAGCCATGGTCGATACGGTTATAGTCCTTCAGATCGAAGCCGACGCTGCGTCCGTCATCGACGCGCACGGTCATGCTCTGTGCGCTGACTCGTTCGATGGTGCCGAGTGTGCCATTTTTCACGCTGAGACTACGTTCGTTTTGCAGGAACATGACGCGATCCCCGCTGGCGAAACCGCGCACGCCGCGTTCGACCGTCACACGCACGTCAGCGCCCAAATCGCCAGCTTCCCGCATCCGTTCCCGCGCACCTTCGTTCAAGGCGCGCACCTCGGCATTGGTGTGGGTGAGGATGATCCGACTCTGGTCGGGTGCCACCTGCCGATCGCGGTCCCAACGGTCGATCAGATCGTCGCGCGCCTGCTCGCGTGACGCCGCCTCATGTACCATGTCATGGGAGCGGTAGGCTTCAAGCGCATGGCCAGTTCTGCGATTGGCGAGATCGCGCGTGGCGTCGCGCTGCCAGTGCTCCCGTTGCCGGCGCACTTCGCCGATTTCGACGCCGCCATGACGCTCGTGGATCGAACGGAAGGCCGCGCCGGCTTCAATGGATTGCAACTGTTGCGGATCGCCGACCAGCACCACCTTTGCGCCGGCTTCTGCGACATGGGACAGCACGCGCTCCAACTGGCGTGTGCCGACCATGCCGGCCTCATCGATCACCAGAACATCTTGCGCCGTGAGCAGGTCGCGGCCCTGCTGCCAGGCATGTTCCATGCTGGCGATGGTGCGTGACGCGATGCCCGATCCGCCTTCCAGATTTTCAGCGGCGATGCCCGACAGCGCGACGCCCCGGACCTCGTAACCCGCGGCCTCCCAAGCCTCGCGTGCCACGCCCAGCATCGCGCTCTTTCCCGTCCCGGCATAGCCGACCACGATGCCAAGATCGCGCCTGTCCGTAACATGCGCCAGCGCATAGGCCTGCTCGCTGGACAGGACAAGACCGCGCTGTTCCGCTTGGGCCAAGGCGGTATCACGATCCCTGTCGTTCACCTCATGGCGTTCCCGCTCGGCCATGAGTTCAGCCGCGCGGTGCAGGCGCTGCTCGGCCTCGATCATGCTGCGCGTCGTGAAGCGATCTTCACCACGCCCGTCATTGCCGAGTTCGACCAGATCGGGCGCGTTCTGCATCGTACCCATGACCTCATTGAACTGATCGATGCCGTCGCTGTGCCGGTGCGCGAAGACAGCCATGTCGCGGCGCGTGAAGGTCGATTGCTGATGCGTGATCGCATCCAGTGCGACCGAAGGATCGGCGATGATGCGCTCGCCGTTGTTACGCGCGATCTCGCGGTGGAGTTCGGCGCGATCGGCGGCTTCGATCCCTTCGCCCTCGATCCGCTGTGCGGGCGCACCGATCCGGCTTTGCGGCTCCAGTACGATCCCCTGCGCTTGAAGGCTGCGATGGTCGATCCGGGCGTCGATGTCGAGTTCGGCCAGCCGCTCGTTTGCAATTTCGGCCCAGCGTTCGCGCCAACGCTCGACCATCTCGGTGCGGTTCCAGTCTCGGACCTTCGGACCGAAGCCGTTCTCGCCCACCGAACGCATCGTCAGCATGACATGGGCGTGGGGTTTGGGCATTCCGTCTTCGCCGACATCCCAATGCACATTGAGATCAGCGATCATGCCGCGGTCCACGAACTCCGACTGCGCGAAATCGCGGGCGAGCTCGATGCCCTGTGCCTGCGTTAGTTCGCGCGGGATGGCGAACTCCACCTCGCGGGCCAGTTGCGCATCCTTGCGAACCTCGAACGCCTCGACATCGTTCCAGAGCCGTTCGCGGTCACTCCATGCCTCCGGCGCATTTTCCGGCGGCAGCACCTCGGAATGGACGACGCCGCGCTTGGCGGTAAAGTCCTGGACGCGGCTCTGCCGCTCGTCATGCAACCTCGACCCCGAGCGGTAGGCGGCGGAAGCCACCGCGCTGGAGCCAGACTTGCGGCCAATGACCTTGACGTGAAGATGATAGATCGCCATCGCGATCAGATCATCTACACGGCGAAGCGCACGTCGGAACGACGTATAAGCGCGCCCTCCCTCGAAAAATTCTCGGGCGGGATTACACCGTCTCAAACCGTCCCGGCGACCTTACAGCATTATGCTAAGGGCTCAACTATCATCCCCTCATCAACATGGCTGGAGAACGTGATGCGCAAGCCGCGCGATTTCGACGGGGAACTGAAAGCGCTTCAGGACAAGGCGCGCGACCTCAAGAGCCGCAAGGTGCTTGGGCTCGGCGAACTGGTCATCGCAACCGGGGCAGATAGCCTCAGCGTCGATGAACTGGCCGGCGCGCTGATCATGCTGGCCGAGACGAAGGACAGCGGAAAGAGGGAGACCTGGGCCAGGCGCGGAGCCGCGTTCTTTCAGAGCCGGGCGCGGCGAACTGCACCGGCAGCTGAGCGCCACACTGGCGGCGCTCGGGCGCAACCGGGCGGCGCGCAACCGTCAACAGGCAGCAAGGGCGCGGCATGATATGCGCGCATGGCAAGTCGAGCGCCGCAAGCGCACGCGGCATCTCATTGAACTCGGCGGCCTCGTCGTCAAGGCTCGTGTCGTGGACCTGACCGGCGATGATCGCGCCATTATCCTCGGCGCGCTGCTCTGGATGGCCGACAAGCTGCAAAGCGATCAGAGCGAACAGGCGCGCGAGCTATGGGCCGAAAAGGGGAAGCAAGCGTTCGAGGCGGACCCGGCAACACACAAGGGGACAGATCGAACTGTTCCAGCAGTTCGTCCTTAAGACACGACAATGGCATGTCAGCCGAGCGACTGCGTGCCAACGACCGACGACACGGACGCTCCATGTTGATTTCACTGACTTTTTCCCGGTGTCAGCTTCCGGATATCCGCACGAATACCCTCAGAAAATTGGTGTAGCCAGGACGCAGTATGGAGAGCCAACTGGCAACCGGCCCGCACTCCTCCTATCGGGGATTGATCGTCTGCGTGAACGTATCAATCAGGTGGTCTACCGTCGAATCGGCAATGACCGACGCGTCGGGAACCGGCGTTGCCCGCTCCTGCGGGTATCGCGTGTAGTGGTTTCGATGTAGCTCGTTGAGCACGTGGATATCGGCTGCGACGCTCGGTTCGTCTTGAAGTCCGTATTGCAGCGCAAGGTCGTACCATCCTCGCAAATCATGGTTGGCTGGCTGTCGGCCGCGCGGCTTACCGGCGCTCTCTGAGTGCATGGCGAAAGCCTTCAACGCCAGCTCTATCGCATGCATCAGCAAGGCGTATTTCGGCCAGTACTGTTCACCATTGACGTAATCGACAAGTTCACCCGCAGCGCGTCTGAACATGCGCGCGCGATGCAAGTACTGCTGGACGTCATTTCCGGTTGGCCTGATGGAAAATATGGGAGGCTTCATGGAGCATTGAGCCAAGTGAGCACTTCATTCATCATCTGACGCTTCACGATGCGGCTGAGATAAGTTCGCCTGTGCTGATCGGTAATAGGGTTCGCTCCCATGACCTCGTACGTCATGTGGTCGTGGGTTGAAACGCGAAGCGTACGGCCATCCTGCCGAGTGAGGGTGAGCACATTTTCGCTCCGGCAAATGTTGACCTGAAGCGCCTTTTGGCCAACGTAGTCCTGCAATTCGCCTGCTAGCTCACAGGCATGATCGACGCATGCGTTCTCAATCTCGGCATTCTGGACCAATTGCCAATGCTGCTCGGCTGCCCGCTCTTGTTCTCGCTCTGCGAAACTATTCACCGGATTCGCTCCAAGTTGGGGCAGTATATGACAATCGCGCCCCAGCAGAAAGGCTCGGCCGAAAAGATGGGTGTCGAGAGACCGTCTCGGATTTCGTTTCCCGACCTGATGGAGACTGCGCGGACATTCCCCGATGAAATTCGGGCAGACGCGAACCGGCAGACCTTCACGCTGGCTGCGAGTATTATTCGGCACTTCCTCGGCCAGCCCTGGTACCAGGATCATATCGTCCAAGATGCTGAGAATTCATATCCGCCAGGGTTCCTACGGCTCGACTTCAGCTCCGACTTTGAGCGCGAACGCAAAACAGCCCGCTTCCTCGATTTCGCCGAGATGCTGTTCAACCTCCAGCATATCGAAGGCTTCGACGACCGCATTGACCAGATGCGTGCCGGGCAGATCGAGGCGACGTTTGCAGAATTCGACTTCGGGCGGTTTTTGTATCTGCACGATATTGCGTTCCGGTTCGTCGAAGCGACGGGCGTCAGGGGCAAGGATTATGATTGCGCCATTAAGTACGCCGATGGCCGTGAAGCCTGTGCCGACGCCAAGTGCCGGCTCGAAGAAACCGAAATGCGTGCAGAAACCGTCCGCAATTCGCTAAACAAAGCGCGTACCAACAACCTGCCGTCAGACGCGCCCGGAATCGTGTTCGTGAAAGTGCCGCAGGCGTGGCTGGAGCAACAGGAAGTTCGTCTCGGCATACGCGATGTGGTCAAGAGTTTTCTCCACAACACCGAGCGTATTGTCTCAGTCGTCGTCTATGCGACGCACATGATGGCGGTAGCCGAAAACACGATGATTCTGATGCGTCACCGCTTTGAGGAATATCCGAACCTCAAACACCGATTTGACATGTCAAAGAGCTGGACACTGTTCAAGGATTACAAGGTGCCCGACGAATGGGGCGGTATGCATCCGAAGTGGGTGCGTATATTCTCCCAAGGCTTCGTCATGCGCGACAAGTAGCGATATCGATCAGGACATGGGATATGACCGGAGACGAGCTTAAACAGCGGAATATTGCTGTGATGGGTGATGACCTCGGAAAGCAATATACTGCGTTATTTCAGGAATTCACCGCGCTGTATTTGTACTGGAAGGAATTCCTCGAACTCTTCGGGACCAATGACAAGCGTATCGACCGCTTGAACAAAGCTGCACCCGGCTTTTTCCAGATGCTGCAAGAGCAGCAATTCGAGACGAACGTACTTCACCTGGCTCGGCTGACAGACTCGCCCGAGACGGGCAAAAAACTGAATCTTACAGTTTGCAACCTGCCCAACTTGGTCGCTGATGAATATCTGAAGAAGCAACTGTCTGCTCTTGTAGAGGACGTTAGACAGAAGACTGAGTTTTGCAGAGATTGGCGGAACAGACGCTTTGCGCACCGCGACTTGATGCTAGCGATGCAAGACGGAGGAGCGAAGCCCCTGCCGGCGGCGACGAAAGAAAAGTTCTTTGAAGCCATGCAAGCCGTGTCCGATCTGCTGAACCTAATGGAGCGGTTTTATTTCAAGGGCGGTTGTAGCTTTGCGGATGTCGCCCCACACAACGGAGCAGCAACGCTGCTGTTCATGTTGGGGTTCGGTGTCATGGGGCGCGAACGGATGCAGGAGAAGATCGCTAAAGGCGATTTCACGTCGCTCGATAGACCGGAAAGCATTTAGCGGCACGTCAAACCGTTTTGCGACGTATCACTGACCCCTCCCGGTGCCGGACTTAAGTGCTGAGTATCAGGGAGCACCAGACCAGCACCACCCAGCACCGACAGCACCCGCGAGCACCGCAATCGCGGGTTAAGCCATTGGAACCTCGCCATTTTAAAAATGACCCTGCGTCTACTCGAAATAACGGTTGACTGAGTAGGCAGCAACTGGGAACCTTACAGAGCAAGCTCCCCGGTCGCTTGGGGGGCGACCAGAAATATCTAACGCATTGAAATCGCTGTTGTTTCCACCTAGATTAAGAACTGTTGCTGGTTTCCGCCCTCCCGGCGTCCAAACCCGGAGGGACGGAAACCTACCCTGGCGGGGGTGTCAGCGACAAAGGGCCGGGAATCGGCTGGGTCTCCAAAACCCAGCGCGACCCGGTCCGCACCGTATCGGAGAGAGATATGACCATATTTCCAGGCTTTATTGTGAAAAAACCGCGCAAGAAGATCGCGCAGCGGCAACTCGAACTGCGAACGAAGCTATGGCCCGACGTAGGGCCGGAATGGCTTTGGGACCGGCACGTCAATGATGGCTTCACCACCCTGCCAAGGTGCATGCCGATCATCCTGAGCATTATGGACGACTTGGCAAAGGGCCAGCCCGTTTCCATGACGTATCTAGAGCTGTGGTGCCGATCGTTCGACGAGACGTTCGTCGTGCTGTCCAAACCGCAGGCGACCGCGTTCAACGCCGGATTTTCCGGGCAGCGCGCGGAACGCACATGGCGTACGCGACTAAAGTTGCTCGAAGAGCTGCGCTTCATTCTGCTGAAGGGCGGCTCGTCGGGACCGACAAGCTATGCGCTGATCCTGAACCCGTACAAGATCATCGAATATCACCACCAATCAAAGAGCGATGGTCTGCGCGAGGACAAGTGGAACGCTCTGATCGAGCGGATGTCGGAGGTCGGCGACGAGAGCCTGACACCTCCGCCAGCCGCGCCGGCGGCTCCCGCTGCCGCCGAAACTGCGCCTGCGGCAACTGCGCCAACTCCTGCGACGACAGGCTAACTGAAACATCTGATGGAGGCGCTCCGTCAGATGTTTTCGTGGACCGGCTGGGAGTAGTTCTGATTACGGTGACAATGCACCAATATTGAAAGGCTATCCCATGCTGGGATTTGGCGCGATCGGCGAAGCTCCGCTCGGGGCACTACCAGACAGATTGGTTGAGCAAATCCGCAACGGCAGCAACGTCGCCACGTTGACGGTTTCCGGCCTGATTGTTCCAGAGAAGCAGGGTTCAGAAGGCATCCTTGTGAAATCGTACGGAGCGTTGTGGCTCGAAATCGCACAGCAGCTCGGAACGGATTGGTCAAAAGCATTTCAGCTCTCCCCTCGCCAATGGGAAGAGATGCTGGCGGGCGCGTTCGCAAAAGAAGGCTACCAAGTTACTCTGACGCCATCATCCGGTGACCGGGGGCGCGATGTCATTGCTGTGAGGGATGGTGTCGGCAGCATGCGCATTCTAAGCTCTATGAAACGATATGCTCCCGACAATCTCGTGACGCGGGCGCATGTCCATGAGATGTTCGGCGTAGTCAGCGCCGATCTGGGCGCAACCAAAGGCATCATTGCGACGACATCAGACTTCGCGCCACAGCTTCTCACTGACCCAGGACTCGCGAAGGCAATTCCGTACAGGCTTCAACTCCTGAACGGCGGAGAGCTTCAGGGCTGGTTGAAGGAGCTTGCGAGAACGCCCTAACGTTCGGGCTGCCAACGACGCCAAGAAGTGATTCATGGAAAATAGTGCGCCACGGTCGACGAAGATGGGCACTACGTGTTCGCCGTGGCGCTATGATATGGAGCCCAGACGCAAGCTGAAGCGCAAGAACACGCGACCACTTGCGATCTTGTGCTACGCCTCACAGATTGTGGTTCTCAAGCGCACGAGAAGCCGGCAGGGGTATTCACGCAGACGCCCTTGGTCGGGCCGCGCCAGCGCCTATAGGGCTTGGCCTTGAGGCGGTTGGATCGGCGTGGCTTTCGTTTTTGGGATAGTGGAAGGAAACGCCAGGGATCAGCGCGTCCTGGGCAATCGCCCCTGCTCGTCAAGCATCGATGCATCGACGAGCTCGTAAGTGTCCTCTATAAACTCGACGGTGCAGCTTCCGACGCCGTGTATGCGGCGCTTGTGTGGAAATACGAACATTTCTCCATTTTCCGAATTCCGTCTTTTGCAAGCGGCGACGACAACCATATTCTTAGCGTTCAACATGCTTTTTCGATCCTAAGGTTTTTTATTACAATGCAGAAATCACCTCAAAAACTTCGTGGTGATTCGAATCCAAGCTACACGCAGTGTTCGGGAAAAGTTGCGGCGTAACAGGATCTGCCTGGAAAAGCTTCTCTACGGTCTGCTCTCTTGCGTGGCTGGATTGGACGGCATGTGGAAGCCGTCCCTTGAAAGACCGGCCAACAATTTTACTGTCTCGCTACCCAGAAACGGGGCAGATGCGAAGCATTCGATCGTTCTGAAGTGAGGCCATCCTTCTGGCGGGGGAAATGCGTCTGGATCGATGGTGTAACCAAACGCTAGGTTTTGGCGATAAACATGCACTTTGATCATAAAATATCCCTTTTGTTGAAAACGGCTATTCCGTCAGAAAATGCGCTGACTCCCCGAAATTATTCTCAGAACGCGGCAGAAAAAAGGATGGGGCGCCTTCCTCACTTAAGGCATTTGGACATACTGGCAATCTCGCCGCTCATTGCTTCATCAGCCAAGCCACAAGGCCGATCACGATCAGAGCTCCGGCAGTTATCCATCCTCGAATCCCAATGTCGGAGGAAGAATTGCTTAGAATGGGTGAGGTGAGGCCAGACGTGAGATAATTTGCGAGCGCTCCTGCAGCAGTTACCGACTTGTTTTTCGGCAGATTCGCCTCTGCTCGGATGCTCTCAGCTTTCTTCGAAGCGAGATCATACGTTGGCTGAATACTCAGCCAAATGGGCCAGCTGTTGCCACTACGGTGTACTCCCACTTTGTACCCGCCCAATATCATCGGCAGATATTTGTTCGGCAAGTCTCCGCGGAAATCGACGACGACCTCATCCGCTGTCCTTAAAATCTCTGCTCGTCTCTCGTCATTTGCAGCGAGCGCCAGCGACAGACATTGCACCACGGTCTCATCCACAAAATTATGAAAGAAGCCAATCTCGCCATCGATGAACTTCGACCAATCCTCTTGAGACCAGTCTGGCATGAGATAGCGAGGCAATCGCACGGGTATAGTGATAATGCCGTGGTCCTGAGACGCGTCGACGCCCAGGCTCAGTTCCCGGCGGTGCTCACCGGCTCCAAGCGGAGCCGGGCGCATGGTTTCGCGCACGGTATCTTCAAAGAACTTCGACAAATCCTCTTCGGACGACTCTGGCGTTGGATGCCGAGGCCAGAGTGGTCCAAGCGGAGCCGGGCTCACGGTCCTCGAACTCGTTTCATGGCCGGCGGCCTCAAAACGCGCCACGAGTCCTTTGCCATTCGGGACAAAGCGGACCTTGGAAACGCACTCGTCCAAGTTCTGATCCGTCGAAATCAGGGCCATTACGCTCCCCCATTGCCCGTCGGACTATATCGTCTGAGCGAGCTGCAATTTCTTAGTACAGGTCGTCGCTGCTAAGCTCATCTGGTTCTGTCCTGTCCGGGAAACGTAGCCGATAGGCCTCCCGTCGATTCACAAACCTGTTGGTTGATGTGACGAATCCCTGGTCTTCGCCATTCGGCTGCTCACCCTGGTACCCGTCCATCGCTTGAAGTGCACGGATAGCATCATTGTGCCGGTGGCCCTTAACGACCTTTCCGTTGGAGGCACGAACAGCAGCACAAATAATTATTTCAGGCGGATTGGCACTTGAATTCATGGCAAGCCTTTCTTCGTTGCATCCAATACGGATGCTCCTCGCATGACAAGCCCCGATGAGCGGTGTTTGGTCTGCGCGCTATAGCCATCATGATGACACCGCTCTCGACGGACATGAGGTTGAACCATTCCAATCCCCAGTAACCCAAACGGCCCAGTATCGGATAAGCCTCAAGGGCTCTGTCAACAATGCTCGTGGCCGTGCAGACCTGAGTGGGACGAACCCCGCCATGCTCCTCCGCGTAGCGGTCTGAGAACTCCTTCGGCCACGCACTGCATCGCTTGCCTGCACCACAGTTACGGAGCCGGTCACCACTTTACCTGAACCAAGTGATAATTCTTTCGCGAAAACCTTGAGAGACTTGCTTCGAAAGAAAATCATTCAGCCGTTGGGGATCAGGTTCGTGCCGCGTCGCATCAACGAGCTCCTGCCATGTCTGGTAGTCACTCGGATTTTCCGCAGCGATTACACCAACCCCAACGCGCTTCGCTTCCAAGCAGATTTCGTCCACTATTTCTTGAAGAGAGGTTTGGTGAGCAGCCGGTACGTGGAGAAGTGCATAAGCGCGGGTTGCCGCGCGGCGGTGGGCCAGAGCCTCATAGACGACGGTTACATCAAGACTATCATACGGCTTTATCTCAAATGTAATTATGTCAAAATGCCTTCCGGGAACGTACGGATACGTCTTGTAGCTAGCGACAGTGATGTCAGGACGGGTCCATTTACCATCCGGCCGCCTCCCTCCCTGCGCCGTTATTTCAACCAGCACTGGATCAAGTCCGTTGTCCAATGACCAATCAGCTTTGATGACGTTGAACATTGGTTCATACAAATCGCGCTCCGATTGCGGCGTACCATTTTCTAATGCTACCGGACGAGACTGAAGCGGCACGATTGGCGCAGATCGCACGCGCCGCACACTTCCTCCCTTCCCCTTTCCAAGGTCGAGTTGCCCTTGTTCTATCAGCCGATTGCGTATCGCGAAGTAACGGTCCTTGGCCCACGATTGGTCGTTTATACTGAGTTGGCGGAGCAATGCAGTGTTTCCGATTGTTGCCTCGGACGGGACAAGCTGCATCAGTATCGTTTCGTACTTCGCAATTTCTTCTTTCGAAAGCCCGGTTAACGGCATGATCTTGCCTCCGATTTCGATGGAGCCTCATTCATCGCGAGGCGTGAATCCGCGCGCCCCAATTCATCGGCGACGGTGCACCGGGCAATCTTCCGACAATTGGCTTCAGGGATTTGCATAGGACTTGTCCTCCAAGTCCTAACTCATCTCTACGGATGATTTGGGCTTGTCAAGACCAGAGAGATCCTCCAATGCTCGAACCTCGGCCCTCATCACCGCAAGGGCGAGCTTCCGGCAGTCAGGAAAGCTCGGGTCAAGATTGATGCGAAAGAGCTGCAGAAACTCTTTCAACTCGTATCGGATGGGCAATACTCGTTCGCCGTGGCGCTATGATGCAGAAGCCTTGGTTGCGATCCAACCGGTGAATCTGCGATGGCCTGCGATTTCACGCTATGCCCTGTTGGCGAAAATCTTCCCGATTTCGAAGCATGGTCCCGCCCCCTTCGAGGCTTGGTCGACATCGGGGTTGTCGCCTGCTCATGCATACTCTTTGTGCTGTTGTAGAAGTTTCTTCTGTTCTTTTTCCAGCAAATCAACATGCTCAATAGTCACTGCATCCAAATGGTACTTCTTCCGAAGGGCCTGAGCGAGCCCCCAAGCTTTTACGCCAGCGAAAATGGTCTCAGCAGCGGAAGCGACTTTATTGCCCTCACGCATGCCCTGAAATTGGCACGACATTCCGGCCGATGTGATCTCGTTTGGGAACGACAGAACTTGTCCGGCAAGCTTGGGATCGAGAGACTTCCAGTCCGAATCTTGCGGATAAGAAGCAAGCATTGGCAGGCTATAGTTGAGTTCGACTGTGCCTTCGGTGAGATCGGCATGATCGTGTAATGCCCTGTAAACACGTTTAACGACGAATTCGTCAAGAATTACGGCGAGTCGCATGGCCATGTAAGCGGCCTGCAATTTCCCGTCGCGCCTGTCACGATAGATGGCCAGTAATCTCAAGCGTGCGCCTCGCTTCTTCCCTCCGCCAACCTGAACGCGTGCGCTCAATAGCAATTTGTCACCCGCGAATTGTAGGGGCCGGTCGTTGTGCAATTGACGGGGTGCGGCGGCCGATTGGCTGCTTGGAACGCCGCTAAGCCCTGTAACATTGCGCCATTGCCCTGGGCGGCTGCTGCTTGAGCCTGTGTTTGCGCTATCTGCGTATTGGCAACTGCAAGCCCGCGTCGCTGCTCCTCGGCAGCTATTCGCGTCTGAAGCTCGGCCAGCTGAAAATTGTACTCGGCGACGGTTATCTGGCCCTTGTCGACTTTTTCCGCGCCGACAAGGCGTGCCGCTTCGTACAAATCTACCAGATCCATGTACGGATAGTTGCGCTCTCTGCGAGCTGCCACGACCCTTTGGGTCGAGCACTCAACAGATGCCTTATAGCCGCGGATTTCCTTTTTTAACCGCTTCTCGTTGCACTCCGCCATTATTGAATCGATTTTCGTTGGGTCAACGCATGTGAATTGAACCTCAGCCCTCGGAAAATCCCCGGGCCCAGAGGATTGCCTCGCGTCCTTGATGTTGATCATTACCGCGGATTGGCGCTGATTTGCGCAATACTGATTTGCTTCGTTGATCGCCTCGGGCCGAAGCTCACTGTAGTTGCTAAACCCGCTCGCCGCTTGCCGGGAAACCGTGAACGTATTTTGTCCGGTTTGAACGACACCAGAGTTAATGGCGCAACCGCCCATAATCAGCAGAGCGAGTACCGGGGATGCACCCTGACGAAAGCATTTTTGGGCTCTGCGACGAGGCGCCGCGAACCGCTCAAGGGTCGGTTGGTCGATTTTCATGTGACGCCCCGGAAGAATAGCAGCCGGGGTGATTTTAGCGCCCTATCGGGCTATCGCGCCAGTGCCACAGCACGGACAAACGCCCTCGTAGAGCGGCGCGCCCGAAGAGATTCGAACTCCTTTGTTATGAATCGACGGCCCGCTCCTTTCGGCGAGAACGCGACGAAGTGGCTTCTCTGGGCATTCGCCGTGAGGAGCAGGCCTCCGCACTTCACTCTGAATGCATGAGGAGGGCTGCATGCGGCTGGACCAGCTCCATCGTCCTTATTCCCCAAGATTCGCCCGGCGGTTAGACCGGGGACGGCGAACGAGCTATAACCAAGTGGTTGCGGCGACAGCCTCTAAATCTCCACGGTCAACAAGTGTCGGTTTCGGTCAAAACGTGCCCGGGCATGACGAGCTTGATGATAACAACCGCAAATTTCAAAAAACCACAAAATCGATTTCGAAAATGTCGTTGGTTGCAGTGCGGCATAGCCAAATTTTGCTGCGACCACGCAATCCTTTCATGGCGGTTTGAGTTGGGATAGAGAGGGCTATTCGTTCTCTCATCCGGAAGTGCCATGGCCGCAGCGAAAAAAAGCGTCACGAAGGAAACGGGACAGGAAAAAGGGCAGGACAAAGCGAGCGGCGCCGGCAGTCCTCCTGATTTCACCAGGGAACAGGAACTGCGCGCATTGCGCGACATGCTGCTGATCCGCCGCTTCGAGGAAAAGGCCGGCCAGCTCTACGGCATGGGTGCGATCGGCGGTTTCTGCCATCTCTATATCGGCCAGGAAGCCATCGTGGTCGGGATGCAGATGGCCCTGAAGCAGGGCGACCAGGTCATAACCGGGTACCGCGACCACGGCCACATGCTGGCCTGCGGCATGGAAGCCAACGGCGTGATGGCCGAACTGACCGGGCGCCAGGGCGGCTATTCCAAGGGCAAGGGCGGCTCCATGCACATGTTCAGCAAGGAGAAGAATTTCTTCGGCGGACACGGCATCGTCGGCGCCCAGGTGTCGCTGGGCACCGGGCTGGCCTTCGCCAACCGCTACCGCGGCAATGATTTTGTCAGCCTGGCCTATTTCGGCGACGGCGCCTCCAACCAGGGCCAGGTCTACGAGAGCTTCAACATGGCGGAGCTGTGGAAGCTGCCCGTCATCTACATCATCGAGAACAACCGCTACGCCATGGGCACCTCGGTGACGCGCGCCTCGGCGCAAACCGATTTTTCCAAGCGCGGCATCTCCTTCAACATTCCCGGCGAACAGATCGACGGCATGGATGTCCGCGCGGTGAAGGCCGCCGGCGACCGCGCGGTGGCCTGGTGCCGCGCCGGCAAGGGGCCGTTCATCCTGGAAATGCAGACCTACCGCTACCGCGGCCATTCGATGTCGGATCCGGCGAAGTATCGCACCCGCGAGGAAGTCGACAAGGTCCGCCACGACCAGGATCCGATCGAGCAGGTGCGCAACCGCCTGCTGGCGGCCAAGGTCAGCGAACAGGAACTGAAGGCGATCGACGCCGAGGTGCGCGAGATCGTCAACGCATCGGCCGACTTCGCGCAACGCGATCCCGAGCCTGATGCGTCCGAACTTTATACCGATATCTACCGCTGAGCCTGAGCCGCGCGCCTTCCAGCCTGACGAGTGAATTTTTCGGAGCTACCATGCCAATTCAAGTGCTGATGCCCGCGCTGTCGCCGACCATGGAGAAGGGCAACCTTTCGAAATGGCTGAAGAAGGAGGGCGAAGCGATCAAGTCGGGCGATGTCATCGCCGAGATCGAAACCGACAAGGCGACGATGGAAGTCGAGGCCACCGATGAGGGCACCCTCGGCAAGATCCTGATTCCAGAGGGCACCGCCGACGTCGCGGTCAACACCCCGATCGCCACCATCCTGTCGGACGGCGAAAGTGCCGATGATTTGGGCAAGGCTCCGGCCGCTCCGAAGGCGGCTGCCGTCGCGCCTGACGTCGCGCAGGAAGTCGCGGAATCACGCTCACCGGTGGGCGAAGGCAAGCCGATGATCTCGGCGCCGGCAGCACCTGGCGCTCCGAAAGCCGCCGCCGAACCCGATCCCGAGGTGCCCGAAGGCACCGAGATGGTCACCATGACCATCCGCGAGGCGCTGCGCGACGCCATGGCCGAGGAAATGCGTCGGGACCCTGATGTGTTCGTGATGGGCGAGGAGGTCGCCGAATATCAGGGCGCCTACAAGGTCACGCAGGGCCTGCTGCAGGAATTCGGCGCCAAGCGCGTGATCGATACGCCGATCACCGAGCACGGCTTTGCCGGCATCGGCGTTGGTGCGGCGATGGCGGGGCTGAAGCCGATCGTCGAATTCATGACCTTCAACTTCGCCATGCAGGCGATGGACCAGATCATCAATTCCGCGGCCAAGACGTTGTACATGTCGGGCGGACAGATGGGCGCTTCGATCGTGTTCCGCGGACCGAACGGCGCCGCAGCGAGGGTCGGCGCCCAGCACAGCCAGGATTACTCGGCCTGGTACTCGCAGGTCCCGGGCCTCAAGGTGATCGCGCCATATTCGGCGGCCGACTACAAGGGCCTGCTGAAGGCAGCGATCCGCGATCCCAATCCGGTGATCTTCCTCGAAAACGAAATGCTGTACGGCCATTCCGGCGAGGTGCCGAAGCTCGATGATTACGTGATCCCGATCGGCAAGGCGCGGATTGTGCGGTCAGGCGCTCACGTCACCATCGTGTCGTGGTCGAACGGCATGACCTACGCGCTGAAAGCCGCCGACGAACTGGCGAAGGAAGGCATCGAGGCCGAGGTGATCGACCTGCGCACGCTGCGCCCGATGGACACCGATACCATCGTCGCCTCCGTGAAGAAGACCGGCCGTGCCGTGACGGTGGAGGAAGGCTGGCAGCAGAACGGCGTCGGCGCCGAAATCGCGACGCGGATCATGGAGCACGCCTTCGATTATCTCGATGCGCCGGTGGGAAGGGTGTCGGGCAAGGACGTGCCGATGCCGTATGCGGCTAATCTTGAAAAGCTGGCGTTGCCTTCGGTGGCCGAAGTGGTCGCCGCCGCCAAAGCCGTTTGTTATCGGTGAGCCATGGCCCGTCCCAAGGAGCAGCCATTGCCGCCTGACGTCATCGGCCGCGATGACGCCACGGAGGTGTTGCGCGCGTTCGTCGTCGACGGCGGATTGTCGATCGCGTTCCAGCGCGCGTTCGAGGAGCCGGATATGTGGGGCATGCTGCTGGTCGATATCGCCCGCCATGCCGCCCGTGTCTATGCCCGCGAGGGCGACTACACCGAGGAGGATGCGCTGAGGCGCATCGTCGACATGTTCGAAGCCGAAATCGCGCGGCCGACCGACCTCGGCAACACCACGCCACGGTCGCAACAGGGTCACTGACAATGCCAATCAACATTCTGATGCCCGCGCTCTCGCCGACGATGGAAAAGGGCAACTTGGCCAAGTGGCTCAAGAAGGAGGGCGACAAGGTCAAGTCCGGCGACGTCATCGCCGAGATCGAGACCGACAAGGCGACCATGGAAGTCGAGGCGGTCGACGAGGGCACCATCGCGAAGATCCTGGTGCCCGAGGGTACCCAGGATGTCGCCGTCAATGACGTGATCGCCGTGTTGGCCGGCGACGGAGAGGACGTGAAGGCGGCGGGGGCAGGGGCGGCCAATGCGCCCAAGGCCGCTCCGGCGGCTGAAGTGCCTGCCGCTGCGAAATCCGCCCCGACGGCTGCACCCGCTGCGGCTCCGGCGGCGAAGGCCGCGGCACCGGCTGCCGCTGCGCCGCAGGCAGCGCCCGCGCAACCAACCAACGGCCATGCCCGGACGTTTTCGTCGCCGCTGGCCCGTCGGCTTGCAAAAGAGGCCGGCATCGAACTCGCCCGTGTCAACGGTTCAGGCCCGCATGGCCGCGTCATCGCGCGCGACGTCGAACAAGCAAAATCCGGCAAGGGGCTGAAGGCGCCGGCTGCTGCTCCCGGTGCCGCGCCGTCGATCGCGCCGTCAATGTCCGACAAGCAGGTCCTCGCGCTGTATGAGCCCGGCAGCTACGAGGTGATCCCGCATGACGGCATGCGCCGCACCATCGCGCAGCGCCTCACCGCGTCGGTGCAGACGGTTCCGCATTTTTATCTGACGATGGACTGCGACATCGGAAAACTGCTCGCCGCCCGCGAGGAGATCAACGCGGCAGCGCCCAAGGACAAGGAAAAGAAGCCGCTCTACAAGCTCTCGGTCAACGACTTCGTCATCAAGGCGATGGCGATCGCGCTGCAGCGGATTCCGAACGCCAATGTCAGCTGGACCGAAGGCGGCATGCTGAAGCACAAGCATTCCGACATCGGCGTCGCCGTCGCGATGCCGGGCGGCCTGATCACGCCGATCATCCGCAAGGCCGAGACCAAATCGCTGTCGACCATCTCGGCCGAAATGAAGGATTTCGCCGCCCGCGCGCGGGCGCGCAAGCTCAAGCCCGAAGAATATCAGGGCGGCACCACCGCGGTGTCCAACCTCGGCATGTACGGCATCAAGGATTTCACCGCCGTGATCAATCCGCCGCACGCCACCATCCTGGCGGTCGGCACCAGCGAGGAGCGCGCAGTGGTGCGGGCGGGCAAGATCGAGGCCGCCCACATCATGAGCGTGACATTGTCCTGCGATCACCGCGCCGTCGACGGGGCGCTGGGCGCCGAGCTGATCGGTGCCTTCAAGATGCTGATCGAGAACCCCGTGATGATGATGGTGTAGGAAAAAACGAGAGGTGCCAAACGCACCTCTTTCTTCCCTCTCCCCCTGTGGGAGAGGGTGGCCGCCGAAGGCGGACGGGTGAGGGGGATGCGTCACCGGGTACCGAAGCAGGAGCGAGCCTTCGCCAAGACTCTACGCGCCAATGCGACGGACGCCGAGATTGCGCTCTGGAGGCTGCTTCGTTCGCGCCGCCTGGCAAGTATGAAGTTTCGTCGCCAAGTTCCTATCGGGCCATGGATCGTGGATTTTGTTTCGTTTGAGCAGCGCTTGATTGTCGAGGCAGATGGTAGCCAGCACGCGGAAAGTGAAGATGACAAGCGGCGTGATTTCAATTTGCCGGAACGCGGATTTCGTATCCTGCGCTTCTGGAATAACGACATTCTGTTGCGGTCGCAGTCGGTGCTGGAAATGATCTTCGAGTCGGCTGCGCCATCCCCCTCACCCGTCTGCGCGCCTGACGGCGCGCATCCACCCTCTCCCACAAGGGGAGAGGGGAAGGAAGAAAAGAGCGAGTAAGACGCATGGCCGACACTTCCTTCGACGTCATCATCATCGGCGCCGGTCCCGGCGGCTACGTTACCGCGATCCGGGCCGCGCAGCTCGGTCTCAAGACCGCCGTGGTCGAGAAGGCCTATTTCGGCGGCATCTGCAACAACTGGGGATGTATTCCGACCAAGGCGCTGCTTCGCTCGGCGGAGGTGTATCATCTGATGCAGCACGCCAGGGATTATGGTCTGGCGGCGGAGAAAATCTCGTTCGACCTGCAGGCCGTGGTGAAGCGCTCGCGCGGCGTGGTGAAGCGGCTGAACGACGGCGTCGGCTATCTCTTCAACAAGAACAAGGTCACGGTGATCTGGGGCGAGGCGACGCTTGATGCGCCGGGCAAGCTGACCGTGAAGAAATCTTCCGTCGAGGCGCCGAAGGGCGCGCTCGGCGAGGGGACGTATCAGGCCAAACACATCATCGTCGCGACAGGCGCGCGGCCGCGCGTGTTGCCCGGACTGGAGCCCGACAAGAAACTGGTCTGGACCTATTTCGAGGCGATGGTGCCCGACAAGATGCCGAAGTCGTTGCTGGTGGTCGGCTCCGGCGCGATCGGCATCGAATTCGCCTCGTTCTACCGCACCATGGGCGCGGAAGTGACCGTGGTGGAGGTGCTGCCGCAGATATTGCCGGTGGAAGACGCCGATATTTCGAAATTCGCGCACAAGGCGTTCGAGAAGCAGGGCATCAAGCTGCTCACCAATACCAAGGTGACAAAACTCGAGAAGAAGAGCGACAGCGTGGTCGCCACCATCGACGACGGCAAGAAGCCGCAAGCGGTCGAGTTCGACCGGGTGATTTCCGCCGTCGGCGTGGTCGGCAATATCGAAAACCTCGGACTGGAAAAGCTCGGCGTCAAGACCGACCGCGGCTGCATCGTGATCGACGGCTACGGCAAGACCAACGTGCCCGGCATCTACGCCATCGGCGACGTCGCGGGCCCGCCGATGCTGGCGCACAAGGCCGAGCACGAGGGCGTGATCTGCGTCGAGGCCATCAAGGGCCTGCATCCGCATCCGATGGACAAAAACCTCATTCCCGGCTGCACCTATTGCCATCCGCAGGTCGCCTCCGTCGGGCTCACCGAGGCGAAAGCGAAAGAGGGCGGCCGTGAAATCCGCGTCGGCCGCTTCCCTTTCGTCGGCAACGGCAAGGCCATTGCGCTCGGCGAAGACCAGGGTCTGGCCAAGGTGATCTTCGACAAGAAGACCGGCCAGCTGCTCGGCGCGCACATGATCGGTGCCGAAGTCACCGAGCTGATCCAGGGCTATGTGGTGGCGATGAACCTCGAAACCACTGAAGAAGAACTGATGCACAGCATCTTCCCGCATCCGACCCTGTCGGAGATGATGAAGGAGGCGGTGCTCGATGCCTATGGCCGCGTATTGAACATGTAGCCCGTCAGGTGCAAGCGGGGCCCCCAAACCTCATCCTGAGGAGCTTGCGAAGCAAGCGTCTCGAAGGATGGGCAACGAAGGAACTCTTGTCCCATCCTTCGAGACGCGCGCAAGCGCGCGCTCCTCAGGATGAGGTCGGAGAAAAACAAGCGAGAGACCAATCCCGTGAAAGACAATGACAATCTGACGATCGAACGGCCGAACTTCGTCACCCATCTCGAATGCGCGATGGAAGGCGATCACTATCCGGCCGACCAGGTCCACAACCTCTCCAGGGCCGGCAAGCCGCTGCTGGTCCGTTACGATCTCGCCGGCGTCAAGAAAGCCCTGACAAAGGACGCGCTGGCGCAGCGGCCGGCCGATCTGTGGCGCTACCGCGAGATGCTGCCGGTGCGCAAGGTGGCCGACATCGTCAGCCTCGGCGAAGTCACCACGCCGCTGATCCGGCTGCCGAAGCTGGCGAAGAAAATCGGCGGCGGCGAAATCATCGTCAAGGACGAGGGCCGGCTGCCGACCGGCTCGTTCAAGGCGCGCGGCCTCGTGATGGCGGTGTCGATGGGCAAGGCGCTCGGCATCAAGCACATGGCGATGCCGACCAACGGCAATGCCGGAGCGGCGCTCGCCGCCTATGCGACGTCGTGTGGCATCAGGACCACGATCTTCTGTCCGGCCGATACGCCGGAAGTGAATGTCAGCGAGATCGAGCTGCAGGGCGCCACGGTCTATCGCGTCAACGGGTTGATCGACGACTGCGGCAAAATCGTCGGCGAGGGCAAGGTCAAAGCCGGCTGGTTCGATACCTCCACGCTGAAGGAGCCCTACCGGATCGAGGGCAAGAAGACGATGGGGCTGGAGCTGTCGGAACAGCTCGGCTGGGACGTGCCGGACGTGATCTTCTATCCGACCGGCGGCGGCACCGGCCTGATCGGGATGTGGAAGGCGTTTGCCGAGCTCGAAGCCATCGGCTTCATCGGATCGAAGCGGCCGCGCATGATCGCGGTGCAGGCGTCGGGCTGCGCGCCGATGGTGCGGGCCTATGAGGCCGGCACCGAGCACGCGACTCGCTGGGAGGACGCCCACACCATCGCCTCGGGGATCCGGGTGCCGCAGGCGATCGGGGATTTTCTGATCCTGCGCGCGGTGCGCGAGAGCAAGGGATTCGCCATTGCGGTCGATGACGAGAAGATTTCTGCTGCGCTCAACGAAGTCGCGCGCGAGGAAGGCTTGCTCTTGTGTCCGGAAGGGGCGGCGACCTATGCTGCCTACAAGGAAAGCCTGGCGGACGGCCGTGTGACGAAGAACGATCGCGTGATGCTGTTCAACTGCGCGACGGGGTTGAAATACCCGCTGCCGCCGGTGACGCGCACGCTCGATCGTCACCAGCCGATCGACTACGCCGGGCTGTAGTCCATCGTTTCAGGCCGCAATACATCGTCAGAATGGTGCGGCACAAGGGGGAGGATAGCATGCGAAGAACGATCCTGGCTGCGCTGACTGCGATGCTCGCATTCGGTGGCATCGCACATGCGCAGAATTTCCCGTCGCGACCCATCACCATCGTGGTGCCGTTCGCCGCCGGCGGGCCGTCCGACGTCATGGCGCGGATCCTGGCCGAGCGCATGAAGACCACGCTCGGCGAAACCGTGCTGATTGAGAACGTGACCGGAGCGGGCGGATCGATCGGGGTCGGACGGGCATTGCGCTCGTCGCCGGACGGTTACACCATCAGCTTCGGTCATCTCGGTACCCACGTCGCCAACGGCGCAGTGTACAAGCTCGGCTACGACCTCGTGACCGATCTCGAGCCGGTGGTTCTACTGCCGAGCAATCCAATGATCGTCGTCAGCAAGAACGCGATTCCGGCCAAATCGCTCAAGGAACTGATCGCATGGCTGAAGGAGAGGGGTGCGCCGGCCGCGACTGGCACTGCCGGCGCTGGCTCGGGTAGTCACATTGCCGGGCTCTACTTCGAGAACGCCACCGGCATCAAACTGCAGTATGTGCCGTATCGCGGCACCGGACCCGCGATGAACGATCTCGTCGCCGGCCAGATCGATGTCATGTTCGATCAGCTTTCCAATTCCATCAACCAGGTGCGCGCCGGCAAGATTCGTGGCTACGCCGTCACCGACACCAAGCGCGCTGACTCCGCGCCTGATATTCCGACCACCGACGAAGCGGGGTTGCCCGGGTTTCACATGACGCTGTGGTCCGGCCTGTGGGTGCCGAAGGGCACGCCGAAGGACATCGTCGCCAAGCTCAACACCGCCGCCGTCGATGCACTGAACGATGCCGCGGTGCGCACGCAGCTGGAAAAACTCGGCCTGGCGAAGCCCCCAAAGGACAGACTGTCGCCGCAGGCGCTCGGCGACTGGCAGAAGGCCGAGATCGCAAAGTGGTGGCCGATGATCAAGGCCGCCAATGTGAAGGTGGATTAGGCCCGCGCTTCAACCGTGACGATTGATCGTTAGGTGGCGGGCGTGGACGGACAAATCGGAAGTGGCAGATCAATTCGACGAGCGACCTGACCAGAACGGGCAGCCTGCTTTCGACGCGATCTTAGATAGAACAAATTTTCGGATATTTTGGGAGGAAGTGTTCAGGGATTCGAGCGAGGCTGGCGCGTACCGAGTGATTCAGTTCGTTTTGAGCAGGAGGCAAGGAGCAGACGATGAGGCGCTGTGTTGCACTGATTCTTTTTTTCCTGGGACCGTGGTCCGCGGCCGAAGCCGAGCCGATTTCCATTCGCTGTGCCGACGATAAGACGCCAAAGCCTTACTTTGCTACATTTGATCTAGACTCAAAGCGGGTGGTGTTCGAGAGTTCCATGAGGAGCTTCCATGCCGGGCAAATCAAAAGCGCCAACGACGATCAAATCGAGTTCTCTATTAAAGCTGATTACGGGAACATTGATCTGGTCTGGGAACGGCAGAGAAGGAGGATGACTTGGGCTGGAATTTCGGCAGATCCAATCCGCCCTTTCCTGATTCATCGCTGTGCAATAGTCGAGCCAAGAACCTTGCTGTCGGAATCTGACGACCTGTCGCCAACGACGGAGCAAGGCGCAGGGCTGTTCTCGTTACGTTGCGCCACGGACCCCTCGAATTCTCTGACCGCTTTTTTCACGCTGGATCGTAAAACTAGAAAGGTCGTTATGCTGACCCTGGAAAGTCAAAGCGTGCATCCCGGAGAAATCCAAAGCGCGAGCGAGTATCGCACCGAGTTTTCTGTCGGCATTGCTCCGAAGTTCCATCTGGTATGGGATAGCCGCGACGGGACAGTAACTTGGAAAAGCGTACCCAACGACAGTAGTAGGCCCACGAAAGTCTATCAATGCAAGCGAGTCGAGGCCGGATCGGTGCTGATGCTCTACGAAGGTTTATAGCAAGAAGCGCCCCTTCGCGTCGCGCGCCAGCATACAAAGTCGGGCCATGCTGCTGATTTCCGAATTTGTTCGCGATCTCAACCGTTTTCGTCGGCATGGTTCGCTTTCCACCGTATTTGTCCGCCGGGAACTTGCGGTCTGGGCCATCACAATGGCCGCTATCACCTATTGGTGCAAGGATGCACTTTCCTGGATGTTGTGGGGAATAATTTCACTCATATTTCTGCGCATTATTCTGGTGTCACTCACGGTGCAGTTTTTGTCACCGATCTATTTTGGTCGATTTTCTTACGGACGCTTGCAGCACATCGAATATGTCGGCGTGCCCACTCGCCGCATCGAGCTTGAATTTATCGAGCTGCCATCGGGCATGCCGCTGCCCGTTGGCATTACGAGCGTGAAGCTCACGGCCGAGGTTGGAAAAACCTACCTGCTACTCATGCATCCGGCGAACGGGCATATCGCGCTGCCCGTGCTGGACAGCGATCGCGTATTCTTGACTACATATTGAGGCTTGCGAATGACGCGCGCCGACTTGAAATTCTCGAAAAGATCAGTCGGCTGAGAAAAACGTCGTCGCCTAATTTGTAAATATTGAACTAGTTTTCTTGCATCATTTTCATTTTTTGGGGCTGGACGGAGAGTTGTCGTGGAAATCTTGCAGACGCAAATATTCGCCTTGTAGTTGATAACAAGTTCTGAAACACCGCATTCGATGTTGTGTGAGAGGAATGTTCTATGCCGGCTACACCTGAATTTTATATCGCTACTCCTCGCACCGTTGAAGAAACCCACCCCTACATTCTACAGCTCCTCGATCAGGCCTTCAAAGACATCTACGACAACGGTACAACTTCCCGCACGTTGAGGTTTGCCTTCCTGCCATTTGGGGCAGCGAGTACGGCGCAAGAGCTGCACGAGATTATTATCGTTCGCGACGGTGACTTTGTCTTTCTGGACGGAGTTAGATTTTTAGTATCGAATGTGTCGCAGGCGGGCATGGGCGCCTTTTTTTTGCCGGTTGTAGCAACACTCCTGGCTCCTTTCATCGGAACAACAGCGGCCGTCGCAGTGGGTACCGTCGTCGGCCTTACGGGCGCTGTTTTTCTATGGGAGAATTTCGTCGGGCCCGCGTTTTACGAGGCTCAGGCCTACTTTGACATTGCTCCCACTAGACTCGAGATCGTCAATTCCAGCGGAGTTGCGTCATCCGGGATTATGTACCGTGACGGGCTTCAAGGTCAGGGACTGACCGAAATCGAGGCTGTGAATACACTCGTGGGGCGAGCCAATGCGGAAGCGCCGGTGAAACCGGATGTCGGATCGCGCGCGAATATTTACGTCAACAAGGTGCTGGTCACGAGTTACGACATTCTTCAGCCGGATGTGACGGAACTGATTGCCGTGACACTTGGAGTTACCGCCGAGACGGTGGGCAACTGGTCCGGCGCCGAGACCGGGAGCGGACAGAGCGCGGTCAACAAAGACGTTCTCGCGCCGTATTTCGATCAGTTCACGATTCTGCAGACCAGTGCGAAGATTGCGTTGAAGCTGCCAGTCGGTTCCGGGACGATTACGATCGCTCTGCCGAAAAGCGCGATCATCATCGACGGAAAGATGGTCAACATCGAACCGGGAGCGCCTGTGGTGGCTGCCTTTGGCAGCACCGGCGTTGACCATCTGGATCTCGGCTCGTTTGGAAAGGTCTACGCGTATGGCGGGTTGGGAGCGGATAACATCCGTGCTGGAAATGGCGACGACGTGCTGTGGGGGGATATAGGCAACAATGCGCCCCTCGGCGATGCCGACGAAATTTTTGGTGGCCAGGGAAAAGACAGGATCTTTGGCGGTGGCGGCGGAGATCAGCTGCACGGCGAAAACGGCGATGACTATATTTATGGTCATGACGGAGACGACGTTATCAACGGCGGGATAGGCAAGGATAACCTTACGGGCGGACTTGGCGAGGATACGATCCGGGGCGGCGAGAACGATGACGTCATTACCGCTGGATCAGACGTTCCCGGAGAGAATGACGTCGGTCAGAATTTTCTGTACGGCGACGCCGGCAACGATACGATCCACGGGGCTCTCGGTCAGGACACGATCATAGGGGGATTCGGCAAGGACACCATTTTCGGCGGAGACGGTGCAGACGATCTGACGGGAGGAAACCGAAGCAACGGTGCACTCAATGATCAATACTATCGCGCGTGGAACGATGGCGTTTCAGATGTGCTGAGTGGCGGCGCCGGGTCCGACACGTACAATATATCAGGTTTTCAGGGTCAACACGGCGCATTCGTCCCTTTGGCTTCCCGTGATTTTAGTTACTACAAGAACAGCCTGAATCTCGTCGATATCGTCAAAGATTCCGATGGCAATGGGAATCTCAATGTTTGGTATCAATGGACCGGATCATCGTATTTTTCCACCTCTTATGCAGGCGGATGGTCGGGGCCGACAAACATCAATGACGTATTGGTTTGGGGAAACAGCAACAGCTCGATGGCTGCCCTCATTGAGGTAATGGAAGAGGGCGTGGCCCATCAATACCTGGTCGTGACCGCTGTTTACCCCTACCGGGACGTACTGTTTGCGATCAAGGATTTCAAATCCGGGGATTTCGGTATTAATCTTGCTGTCCCGGGAGCTCCCGATGGGAATAACGGCGACGATGATAATTGGCGCGGCGGCGGCGGCGACGATGTTATGGAAATGGGCGATGGGAACGACACAGCCTTCTCCATGGGTGGATCGGATACGATACGCGGAGGGAGTGGTAGCGACTTCCTCGACGGCGGCAGCGGCAACGATTTTGTTTCTGGAAATGGCGACAATGATGAACTGTTTGGCCAGACAGGCGACGATCACCTCGACGGAGGCCAGGGAGAGGACCAGCTGGACGGCGGAGCCGGCTCCGACATCCTCGAAGGAGGACAAGGCGACGATTCGCTGGGGGGCGGGTCTGAGAACGATACGTACGTCTTCAATCAAGGGGACGGAAGTGATGACATTTCAGAGTTCGGCAATGCTGCCGATATAGACACTATCGTCTTTGGCGCGGACATCACGGCATCTGACGTAACGGTCTCTGTCAACGGCAGGAACGTAAACCTCGCGGTCGGTGCCAATGGCGACTCTATCCATCTGTCAAATCAGCTCCTTGGGAGTGAATATGGGATAGAAACGATCGAGTTTTCCAATGGTGTGACCTGGACCAGCACCATCCTGCAGGACCTGATTCTTGCTGCGCAAATTACGGCCGGCGACGACTATGTGCTAGGCACGGTGTGGGGCGACGTCGTCAATCTCGGCGATGGAAGCGACTTCGTTATGGGGGGCCTTGGGAACGACGTGCTCCACGGAGGCTCCGGGTCCGATACGCTGATGGGAGAAGACGGTTCTGACACGCTGCAGGGTGGCCTGGATGCGGATCAACTCAGTGGTGGCAGCGGCAATGATGTCTACGTGTTCAACATTGGAGACGGAGCGGATCAAATTTCCGATTCCGGAAGCCTCGAAGACGTAGACATTCTAGTGTTTGGGGCGGGCATCGCGGCCGAGGACGTAACGATAAGCGGCGTGGGCAGCGATGTCATTCTGCTGATTGGGAGCAACGGCGACTCCATCCAGCTCTCGGGACAGATGTGGAGCAAAGCGCAGGCAGTCGAGGAATTCCATTTCTCTAACGGAGTGGTGTGGGCAGCAGAAGCTATCGCGGCACAACTTGTCGCGGCGCAAATCTCTAACGGAGATGACATTATCTCCGGCTCCGGCTTTAACGACATCATCAGTGCCGCCGATGGAAACGATACGGTTTATGGCAGCGAGGGCAACGACCTCGTTTACGGAGGTTCCGGCAACGATATGCTGGAGGGCGGTTCCGGCTCTGACACACTGCAGGGGGGCGAGGCGACGACTATCTGTCCGGCCAACAGGGCGACGATATCTATCTGTTCGGATTTGGCGATGGCGTCGATCAAATCGCCGACTTCGGAAATGCGGATGATGTGGACGCGGTCCAGTTCGGCTCAGGCGTCAATGCCGGCGACGTCGCGATCACGCGGGATGGCGACGATGTCATTCTGACGGTTGGTGTCGGCGGCGATTCAATCCGGTTGTCGGGTCAGCTGAACTCGGACTGGCAGGCGGTCGAAGAGTTTCGCTTTGCAAATAATGCGCTCTGGACCGGACAGGCGATCAGAGAGCAACTCATTGCCGCGGAAATCACCTCGGGTGACGATTCAATTGCGGGGACGGGTTTCAATGACACTATCGCCGCCGGTGACGGCAACGATGTCATCGATGGAGGATACGGCGACGATATTCTGTACGGTGGCAGCGGCAACGATCACATAACCGACGAGGACGGCGCGAACATCATAGACGGCGGCGCGGGCGACGATCTGCTCTCGAGTAGTTCGTTCTATACGGATCGCTTCGTATTCAGCGGCGACTTCGGCCACGACCTCGTCGAGGGCTTCGACGTTTTAAATTACTACAGCGATGTCATCGAATTCGGCAACACCATCAACGGATTTTCGTCCTTTGCGCATGTTCTGGCTGCGAGCCAGCAGGACGGCTCGGATGTTCTGATCACCATCGATAGCGAGCGTTCTATCCGGCTTGAGGAAATGAACCTCGGCGATCTACAGGAGCATAACTTCAAATTTGCCGTCGACGATGTCACCGGCACTGAAGGGGCGGATGCGCTGTCGGGAGCTTCGGGCGCGGATACACTTCGTGGTCTTGGCGGCGATGATGTGCTGGACGGGGGCGCCGACGCGGATATTCTCGACGGTGGAACTGGTGTGGATACCGCGACCGGCTATGGCGTCGGGTGGACGGTCTTGTTCCAGGATGGGAAGTGGACCGTCACGGATGGCACGACCACCGACAATCTGCAGGGGATCGAGAAGGTCGTCGTCGAAGGTGTCAACTATCTGCTGGTAGACCAGCTCGGGGCGAACATCGGCGGATTCCAGTCAGTCCAGTCTGCCGTCGATGCGGCGGCAAGCGGCGATGTCGTGTTGCTCGCTTCGGGCGAGTTCAACGAGAATCTGTCCATCAACGGCAAGTCGCTTACCCTGGATGGAGCCGGACGTTCGGGCGCGTCCGCGACGACGTTGAATGGCCAGATTACGGTCGCTGGTGTACTTAACGGCGCCCTGACGCTGCAGGATCTGGCCGTAGACGCAACGGGTCGGCAGTACGGCGTCTTTGTTTCTGCCAGCTCTGACTCGCTTGCCGGCGAAGTAGCGCTCGACAACGTTCTGATATCCAATGCCGGGGTCAACGGCTTTGCCTATATCCGTGCCGGCAACGGCTCCACTCCGGTTCTGACAGATACAATCGGCGCGGTTTCAATCCTGAATTCCGAATTCTTGGGCAATGCGACCCAGGCAACAGGGGCGAACGGCCGCGGCGACGTATTGTTGTATGGCTTCAACGGCGATCTGACGCTTGATCGCGTGTCGATCCACGACGCGGGCGTTGGCGCGCAGAAGGCGATCCAATTGCGCGGGTTGCAAAATGCCGGGGACACCGCCGGTGTCGGGCCTTATAGTGCAGCGGGTACGGTGACGCTAAGCGCTTTGACCATCACTGGCGCGTATCTTCAGGATCTCATCGCATTCTATCGCATCGCGTCTTTTGAATCGTTCGCGGCGAACGACGTGGAGCTCGACGTGTCGGCCCCCTGGGGCGTGCTCAACCTCGATAGTGTCGGCGGTGCAATCGACCTGTCGACCGGCTTGACCGCGCAAAACTCCTCTGGTGGGTTGATTACGGTTCAGCAGGGTCTTGCCACGGCGGATACCTTGGTCGGAACGAGCTCGATGGATTTACTGGATGGACGAGACGGTGCGGATTCCCTCGATGGCGGCGCTGGCAATGATATTTTTGTCATTTCGAACGCCGATTTTCACGATCCCGGCGAGACCATCAATGGTGGCGCAGACAGCGACGTGATCCGGTTCACGACGACGACTGCGAACCAAACGCTGATCCTGACGCCGACGATATCGAATATCGAAGAGATCGAAATTTCGAATGCCGCCGGTGTGAATACCGGAACGACAGCCCTAAGTCTCGATGCCTCAGCGGTCGGAGGCACCTACACGTTGACCGGTAATAATGGAGCGAACACGCTGGTCGCCGGTACCGGATCCAATACAATCGTGGCCGGCGGTGGTGATGATATTCTGATCGGTGGAGCCGGCGACGATTCACTCACAACTGGCGCCGGCAACGACCACATCGTATTCGCCGCCAATTTCGGTCAGGACCTTATCGTGGATTTCACGGCCGGAGCCGGCGTCGGCGACGTCATTGAATTTCACGACGGTATCTTTGCCGATTTTGCTGCGGTACAGGCGGCTTCCGCGCAGGTTGGAGCCGATGTTCAGATCACCCTCGATGCCTCCAATAGCATTCTCTTGAAGAACGTCTCGCTGGCCAATCTGAACCAGGACGATTTCTATCTTGTGTAGGTCGATTGAAGTGGTGCCGCACCTGCGACAAATTAACCCGTCGGGTAAAATTTCGCTTTTCCAGAAGGGCAAATCACTCGTACAAATTTACCCGTCTCACCCGACAAGAGGGGCGGCTCGCGATCGTCACGAAACGCGCGGTGGGATGCGGTGGACGCGGATGCGCCTTTGACGAACGGCGCGGGTGCGGATGGCGAAATCGTGTGGTCCTGACACCCCCAGGCTGGTGTCACGTTCGCGGTTCTTGAACCGCGAGCAACGGTGGCAAGAGTGCAAGGCTCGCCGAGGAGAGCACCTATAAGCCTTAAACCACTGCGCAGGGAAGGCCGGAGTGTTTCCGCTGAACCTGTATGCTCGTGTGCGGTTTTTCTAGTGCATTTTGCACACGAGACCGTGGGTGCAGCGCGCACCCGGTCTTCCCTGCGTCCTCTTTTCCCAGGAGGGACAGAATTCGATCCATACCTCGGGCGCACCGCGCCGCGGGAACGCGAACGCATATTTGAATGCGGTATGACATCGAAGATGCGGAGGTGGGGCCGAAGTCAGTTGACGTCAGCGTTCCTCGGTCGGTGTGTCCCGTTCATGGCCTTCCGCGGCCCGTGCGGCACATTCATCGATCCCGTGACACTTGCTGCGGTAGTTGAAATACCAAGTCAGGGCGATCGCGCCGATCAGGATGAGACCGATCAACAAAGCCCAACGTCGCATCGACATAACAGGCACGTCAGTATCCAACAGCGATGATGAGAACCTTGCGCATTGCGACCTCAAATACAGGCGCGATAGGGCAGCGCCATCGCGAAGGCTAGGCAAAAAAGATTAAAGAGCGTTTCACCCTGTTTGCCTTGGGGCTTGAGCGCGGGCGCTTTTAAACGAGGAGTGGCAGGCATCGGTTACTGTACATGGGGTTGTTTTCGACATTCTTGTTGTCCGGTCACGGAAGCCCTCGTCCAAGGCGCGTGGGGATGCGTTACGCGTCGTAGCGGTAGCCGACTAACGTCTCGGCAGCTTCGGCGAGTGCATGCGACGCACCGGGAATGATGGTTGCCGAAGCGCCACGATTGTTGCGGATGCGCAACACTCGGCGAAGATTTAACTGTCATTGCAGCAAGCCCTTGCGCGCGCCGCTATTTAGCCACACCCCTCAATGAAATCATTCCTTCGTAGGCTATCAGCCACGGCGCTCGCGAAGGCGAAGGGAACCTGATTTCCCGGGTCCAACAAGAGCAGGCTGGGGAAACAGGTTCGCGATGGACGCCAAGACCAGCATCAAGGGCAGGCTGCCGAGCCGTCACGTGACGGAGGGCCCGGAACGGGCGCCGCATCGCTCGTATCTCTATGCCATGGGCCTGACCACCCAGCAGATTCACCAGCCGTTCGTCGGCGTGGCGTCGTGCTGGAACGAGGCGGCGCCCTGCAACATCTCGCTGATGCGACAGGCCCAGGCGGTCAAGAAGGGCGTTGCTTCCGCCGGCGGCACCCCGCGCGAATTCTGCACCATCACCGTCACCGACGGCATCGCCATGGGCCATGACGGCATGCGATCGTCGCTGCCGTCGCGCGAATGCATCGCCGATTCCGTCGAATTGACCATGCGCGGCCACGCCTATGACGCGCTGGTCGGGCTCGCCGGCTGCGACAAGTCGCTGCCGGGCATGATGATGGCGATGGTCCGGCTCAACGTGCCCTCGATCTTCATCTATGGCGGCTCGATCCTGCCCGGCAATTTCCGCGGCCAGCAGGTCACGGTGCAGGACATGTTCGAGGCCGTCGGCAAGCATTCGGTCGGCGAGATGTCGGACGCCGACCTCGACGAAATCGAGCGGGTGGCGTGCCCGTCGGCCGGCGCGTGCGGTGCACAATTCACCGCCAACACCATGGCGACGGTATCGGAAGCCATTGGGCTCGCGCTGCCATACTCGGCCGGGGCGCCGGCGCCTTACGAAATCCGCGATTCGTTCTGCATGACCGCCGGCGAGAAGGTGATGGAGCTGATCGCCCTCAACATCCGGCCGCGCGACATCGTCACCCGCAAGGCGCTGGAAAACGCCGCGGCAGTGGTCGCCGCCTCCGGCGGATCGACCAATGCTGCGCTGCACTTGCCGGCCATCGCGCATGAATGCGGCATCAAGTTCGACCTGTTCGACGTGGCCGAAATCTTCAAAAAAACACCGTATGTCGCGGATTTGAAACCGGGCGGCCGTTATGTCGCCAAAGACATGTTCGAGGTTGGCGGCATACCGCTTCTGATGAAGACGCTGCTCGACAATGGCTATCTGCACGGGGATTGCTTGACCGTGACGGGCCGGACGATCGCCGAAAACCTCAAAAGCGTGAAATGGAATCCGCACCAGGACGTGGTGCGGCCCGCCGACAAGCCGATCACCGTCACCGGCGGTGTGGTCGGCTTGAAGGGGAATCTCGCGCCTGAAGGCGCGATCGTGAAGGTCGCGGGCATGTCGAATTTGAAATTTACCGGTCCTGCCCGCTGCTTCGATCGCGAAGAGGATGCCTTCGAGTCGGTCCAGAAAAAGACCTACAAAGAGGGCGAGGTCATCGTGATCCGCTATGAGGGGCCGCGCGGCGGTCCCGGCATGCGGGAAATGCTTTCGACCACGGCGGCGCTGACCGGGCAGGGCATGGGCGGCAAGATCGCCCTGATCACCGACGGCCGGTTCTCCGGCGCGACCCGCGGCTTCTGCATCGGCCATGTCGGGCCGGAGGCGGCGATCGGCGGGCCGATCGCGCTGCTGCAGGACGGCGATATCATCGAAATCGACGCCGACATCGGGACTCTTAACGTAAAGTTGACCGATGCCGAGCTGGCTGAACGCAAGACCAAATGGAAGCCCCGGGCGACCAATCATACATCGGGTGCGCTCTGGAAATATGCCCAACAGGTTGGGCCGGCGGTGGATGGTGCCGTAACCCATCCGGGTGGTGCGCACGAGAAACAGTGTTATGCGGACATCTAGGCGTATCCTTTTTGCGTTGCTTTTGGGGGCCGTTCCCGCGGCTCCGGCCTTCGGATTCGACGGTTCGCCGGTTAATTCGGATGCGGCCATTCCGGTGGCTTCGCCTCAGCCCGGCACCGCGGCGCCCCTGAAGAAGCTGGTTCCGCCGGCGTCGGTGCCGACAGCCGCCTCGACCAACTCGCTGACTTCGCTGCAATACGCCGCCGAAGGCGGCCACCCGATCGCGCAATGGAAGCTCGGCCGGATGTATGCCGATGGCGAAGGCGTCGCCCAGGACGATCTGCGTGCCTTCGATTATTTCAGCCGGATCGCCAACCAGCATGCGGAAGACAGCCCGTCGGCGCCGCAGGCCGGCGTGGTCGCCAACGCCTTCGTGGCGCTGGGCCGCTACTACCTCAAGGGCATTCCCAATTCGAAGGTCAAGTCCGATCCGGACCGGGCGCGGGAGATGTTCTCCTATGCCGCGTCCTATTTCGGCAACGCCGATGCCCAGTACGACTTGGCCCGGCTCTATCTGAAGAGCGCCGGCTCGTCGCGGGACGACTTCCGCTATGGCGCGCGCTGGCTCGGCCTCGCCGCCCAGAAGGGCCAGCATCAGGCCCAGGCCATGCTCGGCCAGATGCTGTTCAACGGCGAGCGGCTGCCGCGCCAGGCTGCCCGCGGGCTGATGTGGCTGACGCTGGCGCGCGACAGCGCCACGCCGGAAGAGACCTGGATCAAGGAAAGCTACAACAAGGCGATCGCCAAGGCTTCCGAGGACGACCGGGCGATGGCACTGCAGATGCTCGAGCACTGGGTGCAGGGCCGCAAGGACTGATCGGGGCGCGTTTGATCACCCGACGACGACGGCCTCAAGCCGCCTCCAGATCCAGATCGATCCAGACCGGCACATGGTCGGACGGCTTTTCCCAGGCTCGCACATAGCTGTCGATTCCGACCCCGCGCAGGCGGTCGCTGGCCTGCGGCGACAGCAACAGATGATCGATGCGAATGCCGTGGTTCTTCTGCCAGGCACCCGCCTGATAATCCCAGAAGGTATACTGGCCGGGGGCATCGGTGACCGCGCGCAGCGCGTCGGTGAGCCCGAGCCCGAGCAGGGATTGAAAGCTCTCCCTGGTGGCGGGGCGGAACAGGGCGTCGTTGACCCATGCCGCCGGATTATGAACGTCCGCAGCCTGCGGAATGACGTTGAAGTCGCCCGCCAGCACCAGCGGCTCTTCCGCTTTAAGCCGCTGCTTCGAATATTCAAGAAGTCGTGACATCCACCTGAGTTTATAAGGATATTTCTCGGTTTCCGGCGGGTTCCCGTTGGGCAGATACAGGCAGGCGATCCGCAGCACGCCATGTTTGAGCGGGACCACGCCCTCCAGGAACCGGGCGTGGGCGTCCTCGTCGTCGCCGGCCAGACCCGATCTGGTTTCCTCGAACGGCAGCTTCGACAGCAGCGCAACGCCGTTGAAGGTCTTCTGGCCGTGGGTGACGACGTTGTAGCCGAGCGCCTCGATGGCCTCCCGGGGGAACGCCTCATCGACGCATTTGATCTCCTGCAGACAGACGATGTCGGGCGCGCAATCCTTCAGCCAGACCAGCAGGTGATCGATCCGTTGCCGGACTGAATTGACGTTCCACGTTGCAATACGCATCAAGGGGTTCCGTTGGCTTACCGCAATTTTAGTTTCGCTGGCATACCATGCGCGGCGGGGGTGTGATATCCGTTTAGACAAAGGCGTAGAGGCGGCCTCAAGGCAGGTAATTGGACCGTCCCGGTCGTCGTGGACCGGCTGACGTGAAATGCGATGAAAAAACGTAATCTGATGATTCTGGCAGGCGCGCTGGTTGCTGCGGCGCTGACTGCCTACAGTACCCGCGCTGCATGGCTTGGCGGCGGCGCCAGTGTCCAGGGGCCGCCGCGCGCGCGTGTGGTCTCGGTTGAAGTGGCCAAAGCCGAGCGCAAGCCGGTGCCGGTGGACGTCGACTCGATCGGAACAGTAACGCCGATTTCCAGCGTGGCGCTGAAATCGCGGATCGAAACCACCATCGTCTCGGTGCACTTCGAAGACGGCGCCAGGGTCAACAAGGGCGATCTGCTGTTTACGCTCGATGCACGCCAGATCGATGCCCAGATAGAACAGGCCGAGGGCGTGCTCGCCCGGGATCGGGCGCAACTCGAGGCGGCGCAGCGCGACGTCCGGCGCTTCGCCGACCTGATCGGCAAGGGCGCCACCACGCAGGTCAATGTCGATAATGCCAAGACCCAGGCCGATATCCTGACCGGCACGATCAGGGCAGACCAGTCCGCACTGGACAATCTGAAGGTTCAGAAGAGCTTCACCACCATCCGCGCGCCGTTTTCGGGACGGATCAGCGTTGCCAACGTGAAGGTCGGCAATTTCGTGCGGCCCGCGGATACCGCGCCGCTCGCCGTCATCAACCAGATGGCGCCGGTGTACGTGACTTTCGCCATTCCGCAGCGGACGCTGGTCGACCTGCGCGAAGCCATGGCGGCGGGCGCCCCCAGGGTGATTGCGACCATCCCGGGCCACCGGCGGTCTGAAGACGGCAAGGTCGCGATGGTCGAAAACGCGGTCGATGCCACCACCGGCATGGTCACCGTGCGCGGTATCATGAACAACGAGAACGAAACCCTGTGGCCGGGGACGCTGGTGAACGCCAAGCTCATCATTCGCACCGAGGAGGCCGTTACGGTGCCCACCGCCGCCGTGCAGCGCAGCCAGGACGGCAACTATGTTTTCGTCATTCAGGACGGCAAGGCCCACCGGCTGAACGTAACGGTCAGTCGCACCTTCCAGGGATTGTCCGCGGTCGCGAGCGGACTGACCGGCGGCGAGGATGTCATCGTCGACGGGCAGTTGCTGTTGTCGGAGGGCACTCCGGTCGCGCCGCGCGGCGCCAAAGCGGGGGCCTGATCGATGACCCTGTCGGAGCTTTGCATCCGCCGCCCGGTCATGACCATCCTGATGACGGCGACGATCATCGCTTTCGGCGTGTTTGGATTTCGGCTGCTGCCGGTCTCCGCGCTTCCCAAGGTCGATTTTCCGACCATTGCCGTGACCGCGACCCTGCCGGGCGCCAGCGCCGACACCATGGCGGCGTCGGTCGCCGGCCCGATCGAACGCCAGCTCTCGACCGTCGCCGGGATCTCGTCGATGTCCTCGATCTCCTCGCAGGGCACCACCGCGATCACCATTCAGTTCAATCTCAACCGCAACATCGACTCCGCCGCGCTGGACGTGCAGACCGCGCTCTCCATCGCGCAGCGCCGGCTGCCGGTCGAGATGATCATTCCGCCGACTTTCCGGAAGGTCAATCCGTCGGAATTCGCGGTGCTGTTCGTCTCGCTGCGGTCGGAAACGCTGCCGCTGTCCACGGTCAACGAGTATGGCGACATCACCATCGCACAGGCGCTGTCGCAGATTCAGGGCGTCGCCCAGGTCGTGATCTTCGGCAGCCAGAAATTCGCCGTCCGCGTACAGGCGGATCCCGAGGCGGCCGCCGCGCGCGGCTTGACGCTGGACGATATCAGGACCGCGGTAGCGCGCGCCAACTCTTCCACGCCGGTCGGCACGCTGAACGGGCCGAAACAGGACGTGGCGCTTCAGGCCTCGGGCCAGATGACCAGGGCGGCCGATTATCGGCACGTGATCGTCGCCTGGCGCAACGGTTCGCCGGTGCGGCTCGACGAGGTGGCGCGCGTTTACGACAGCGTCGAGAACGAGAGGATCGCAAGCTGGTTCAACGGCACCCGCTCGATCATTCTGGCGATCTACAAACAGCCTGACGCCAATACGGTAGCCGTCGTGGACGGCGTGCTGGCGAAGCTGCCGTCGCTGCGTGCGCAGGTTCCGCCATCGGTGACGATCCAGGTCGCGATGGATCGTTCGCAGTCGATCCGGCAATCCGTCGCCGATGTCGAGGAAACGCTGCTGATCGCCATCGGCCTCGTGATTCTGGTGATCTTCCTGTTCCTGCGCTCGGCGTCCGCGACCTTCATTCCGGCACTGGCGGTGCCTATCTCGCTCTGCGGCACCTTCGCCGTCATGTATGTTCTCGACTTCTCCATCAACAACATGACGCTGCTGGCGCTGACCCTGTCGGTCGGCTTCGTGGTCGACGACGCCATTGTCATGCTGGAGAACATCGTTCGTCACATCGAACGTGGCATGGCGCCCTTTGAAGCGGCCCTGAAGGGCGCGCGCGAAGTCGGCTTTACCATTATTTCGATCACCTTCTCGCTGATTGCGGTATTCATTCCGGTGCTGCTGATGGGTGGCATTGTCGGCCGCGTGTTCCGCGAATTCGCGGTCACGATCGCGGTCGCGATCCTGGTCTCCGGCTTCGTTTCGCTGACGCTGACGCCGATGCTGTGCGCGCGCGTGCTGAAGGCCCATGACGCCACCAGGAAGCCGAACATCCTGCTGCGGGGGTTCGAGCGAATGTTCGATTCCTGGCTTCGCGCCTACGAATGGTCGCTCGACCGGGTGCTGGCACGCAAGGCGTTGATGCTGGTGGTGACGCTGGCAACGCTCGCCGGCACCGTCGCGCTCTATATCGTCGTGCCCAAGGGATTCTTTCCCCAGGAGGACACCGGCTTTCTGTTCGGCACGACCGAAGCAGCGACAGATACGTCGTTCGACGCCATGGCGGCACGGCAGAAGGAGCTGACCGATATTCTCAGCAAGGATCCAGCGGTCGAATACATCAACAGCACGGTTGGCGCAGGTGGCCCGAACACGACCACGAATTATGCGCGGCTGTTCATTGCCCTGAAACCGCGGAAGGAACGGGACGCGGCGCCGGTGGTGATGGCGCGTCTGCGCCAGAAGGCCATGGCAGTGCCGGGGATGCAGGCGTTTTTCCAGAGCGTCCAGAACCTCAACATCGGCGGACGGCTGTCCAAGAGCCAGTATCAGTACAGCCTGCAGAGCGGCGATACCGAATCGCTCTATCGTGTCGCACCGGAAATGCGCGACCGGATCGCCGAGGTGCCCGGGCTGCTCGACGTCACCACGGATCTCTACATCAAGAACCCGCAGATGACGGTCGAGATCGACCGCGAAAAGGCCGCGGTCTACGGCATTACCGTCGATCAGGTTCGCAACCAGCTCTACAACGCCTATGGCGGGCGGCAGATAGGCACCATCTACACGCCATCGAACGATTATCAGCTCATTCTGGAGGTGCAGCCGCAGTTTCGCTCCGATCCAGCGGATCTGTCCAAGCTCTACATGAAGACCGCCAACAACCAGACCATCCCGCTGGAAGCGGTGGCCAAGCTGGTGCCGACGGTCGGTCCGCTGCAGATCAATCACCAGGGCCAGCAGCCCGCGGTGACGATTTCGTTCAACCTCGCTCCGAATTACTCGCTCGGCTATGCTGTCAACCAGATCACCAGGATCGAACAGAGTTCGAACCTTCCCGCCACCATTGCGACAGGGTTCTCCGGCACCGCGCAGGTGTTCCAGGATTCGCTGCGCGGGCAGGGTGTGCTGATCCTGGCGGCGGTGTTCGCGGCCTTCGTGATCCTCGGCATCCTGTACGAGAGCTTCATCCACCCCATCACGATCATTTCCGGCCTGCCGTCGGCGGGCATCGGCGCCATCCTGGCGCTGATGGCATTCAGGATGGAGCTATCGGTCATCGCCATGATCGGCATCGTGATGCTGGTCGGCATCGTCAAGAAGAACGCCATCATGATGGTGGACTTCGCGCTGGAGCGTCGCCGCGTCGGGTTGAGCGCCGAACATGCCATTCGCGAAGCCGCCTTGCTGCGTTTCCGCCCCATCATGATGACGACATTCGCGGCGATTTTCGGCACGCTGCCGATCGCTCTCGGCACCGGCGCCGGCGCCGAACTGCGCCAGCCGCTCGGCATTGCCGTGGTCGGAGGTCTGCTCGTCTCGCAACTGCTGACGCTGTTCATTACGCCGGTGATCTACATCTATCTCGATCGCATCGACCGCCGCCTCAAGCGCCGGCTCGAACCGCAGGAAGACGAGGGCGACAATGTCGAGCGACCGCATGTCGTCGCGGCCGAGTAACGCCGCCGCGCCTGGAATGATGTCGCGTCGCGGATGCATCGCGGCGCTGATCGCGGCTTGCCTGCTGACCGTCGGCAGCCTTCGCGCGCGCGCGGACGAGCCGATCGAAATTTTCGACGCGCACCTGCATTACAATTGGGAACCCAAGCCGTTCTATCAGCTCGACGAGGTGCTGGCGCTGTTCAAGAAGCATCGCGTGACCGGCATTCTCGCGACCAGCCGGCCGAACAGCGGCACCCATGCGCTGGTGGGTGCGAAGGCCGACGGCCTGCAGGTCGTGCCGTTCATCAGGCCGTACCGGGTTCGCCCGGATATCCAGACCTGGTTCAAGGACCCCGTCATTTTCGATCTGGTGCAGGAGGAATTCAAGCGCGGCTATTATCGCGGCATCGGCGAGTTTCATCTATCGAGCGGCGACGCCGAAAATGAATGGGTCAGGAAGACCGTCGACTTCGCCGTGGCCAACAATCTCTATCTGCACGCCCATGCCGATGATGTCGCGATCGAAATCCTGATGCGGCACAATCCGAAAGCTCAGATCATCTGGGCGCATACCGGCTTCGGCCTGTCGGGCGATCGCGTTGCCGCGATGCTGGCGAAGTATCCGAAGCTGTGGGGCGAATTGTCGTACCGCAGCGGCATCACCGAGGGGGGAGGGAAACTGACGCCGGAATGGCGCACGCTGTTCGAGCGGTATCCCGACAGGTTCCTGCTCGGTTCGGACACCTGGGTGCCGGAGCGCTGGGCGAGTTACGGTGAAATCATGGCCGGCTATCGCGCCTGGCTGGCGCAGCTGCCGCCGAAGGCCGCCGCACAAATCGCGCATGGCAACGCCAGGGCGTTGTTCGCGGATAGACGTTAAACGGGTTGAGCGGCCGTCAGCCGAGTTCGTCAGATCGAAAAACTGGTGCCGCAGCCGCAGGAGGCGGTGGCGTTCGGGTTGACCACCCGGAACGAGGCGCCGATCAGATCGTCGACGAAGTCCACTTCCGAGCCGGCCAGAAAGGGCACCGAGGCCGGATCGACCAGCACCACGGCGCTGTCGCGCGCGATCACGAGGTCATCTTCGGCCTGGGCGCGCTCGACGTCGAATTTGTACTGAAAGCCCGAGCATCCGCCGCCTTCGACGCTGATCCGGAGCATGGCGCCATCGCCCTCGGTTTTGAGGATCTCCCCGATGCGGCGGGCGGCCCGCTCGCTGATGGTGACGGCTGTCGTCATGTGAGAAGTCTCCGGTCGCCGCTGCCATAGCCAAATTATTTGGTATCCGGCACGCTCCATAGTTAAGTGCGCAAGCCAGCGGAATCAATTGGATAAGGATTAAAACACCGTGTCGGTCGGAATGGCAGCCCCACGCGCGATCTATGCCTGCGACCCCGAGCGCAGCCGGGGGCGGCTGTTTGCGGAGCCGCCGAGCAAGACCCGCAGCCCGTTTCGGCGGGATTGCGACCGGGTGATCCATTCCACCGCCTTTCGCCGCCTCAAACACAAGACCCAGGTCTTCGTGTTCCATGAGGGCGATCATTACCGGACCCGGCTCACCCACAGCCTCGAAGTGGCGCAGATCGCCCGGGCGTTGGCCCGGCAGCTCGGCCTCGACGAGGATCTCACGGAAACCCTGGCGCTGGCGCATGATCTCGGCCATCCGCCGTTCGGCCATGCCGGCGAGCGGGCGCTCGACGCCTGCCTGCAGGCCCATGGCGGCTTCGACCACAATGCCCAGACCCTGCGCGTCGTCACCTCGCTGGAACATCGCTATCCCGAGTTCGACGGGCTCAACCTGACCTGGGAAGCGCTGGAGGGTATCGTCAAGCACAACGGTCCGCTGACCGGGCGCAACGGCGCCGCGGTCGGACGTCACGCCGACCACGGCATTCCCGCCGGGATATCCGACTACATGGCGGCCTATGACCTGGAATTGTGGAGCTTTGCCTCGCTGGAAGCCCAGGTCGCGGCGATCGCCGACGACATCGCCTATGACGCCCACGACATCGACGATGGTCTTCGGGCCGACCTGTTCACGGTCGACGACCTCAAGGTCATGCCGCTGACGGCCGAAATGATCGCGGAGATCGGACGGCACTATCCCGGTCTCGACGACGTCAGGCGCGGCGCGGAGCTGGTGCGCGAACTGATTTCGTACCTGATCGGCGCTGTCGTCACCGAAGCGCGCCGCCGGCTCGATATCGCCAGGCCGTCGTCGGTCGAGGACGTGCGCAACTTGGGCGATGTCCTGATCACGTTTCCGCCCGAGGTGGCGCAGGCGGAAGCCGGGATCAAGGCGTTCCTGAAGTTCAGGATGTACCGCCATCCCAGGGTGATGCGGGTAATGGGCGAGGCCGAACAGATCCTG
>NZ_JAURXB010000242.1 GCF_030654605.1 Bradyrhizobium sp. | reverse complement strand
ACGATGCAAGGCATCGTCGGGGTAGGCGACCCTCCCCCTCCAGGGGAGGGTAAGTGATGCCCGATCTTCTCCTCGAACTGTTTTCCGAAGAAATTCCCGCGCGCATGCAGGCGAAGGCGGCTGACGATCTGCGCCGGATGGTGACCGACAAGCTCGTCGCCGAGGGCCTGGTTTATGAAGGTGCAAAAGCGTTCGCGACGCCGCGGCGGCTGACGCTGACGGTGCATGGCATTCCCGCGCGGCAGTCGGACCTCAAGGAAGAGCGCAAGGGCCCGCGCGTCGGCGGCCCCGACGCCGCCGTGCAGGGTTTTCTGAAAGCCACCGGGCTGAAGTCGCTCGACGAAGCCAAGATCCAGCACGATCCCAAGAAGGGCGATTTCTACATCGCGCTGATCGAAAAGCCCGGCCGCGCCACGCTGGATGTGCTCGCCGACATTTTGCCGGTCATCATCCGGACCTTCCCGTGGCCGAAGCAGATGCGCTGGGGCGAACGCTCCGGCCGGCCGGGCGCGCTGAGCTGGGTGCGGCCGCTGCATTCCATCGTCGCGACCTTCGGGCTCGAGACCGAAACACCCGAAGTGGTGAAATTTGCCATCGACGGCATCGAGGCCGGCCAGACCACGTCAGGTCACCGCTTCATGGCGCCGGCGGCGATTCCCGTGCGCCGCTTCGAGGACTACGAGGCCAAACTGCTGGATGCGAAAGTGGTGCTCGATCCGCAGCGCCGCAAGGACGCCATCCTCACCGACGCCAAACAGCTCGCCTTCGCGCAGGGTTTTGAACTGGTCGAGGATCAGGTGCTGCTCGACGAGGTTTCGGGGCTGGTCGAATGGCCCGTGGTGCTGATGGGATCGTTCGATCCGGAATTTTTGTCGATTCCGGGCGAGGTGATCCGCGCCACCATCCGCAACAATCAAAAATGTTTTGTGGTCAGCGATCCCAAGACGGGAAAGTTGACCAACAAGTTCATCCTCACCGCCAACATCGAAGCGTCCGACGGCGGCAAGGCCATCATCGCCGGCAACGAGCGCGTGATCCGCGCGCGGTTGAGCGATGCAAAGTTTTTCTATGAGACCGATCTGAAGACGAAGCTGGAAGACCGGCTGCCGAAATTCGAGAACATCGTGTTTCACGAGAAACTGGGCAC
>NZ_JAURXB010000239.1 GCF_030654605.1 Bradyrhizobium sp. | reverse complement strand
ACTAGATCGGGCCTCGCGTGCTAATATTCCAGCGTTGCGTTTTGCCGGCCTGATCCGGGGCGAGGCCCGCGAAACGCCAGTCTGCACGGCCTATGGGGACATCCGAATGAATTTCAGGAACTGTTTTCGCATCGCGCTGATCCCGGTCGCGGCGTTGGCCTGGGGCAGCGCCGTGCTGGCGCAATCGCCGGCACCCGCGGCAAGCCCGTCGGCGGCACCGGCGCCTCCCGCGGTGAGCAGTCCGGCGACGCCGGCGCCCGCCCCGTCAGCAACACCCGCCCCGGCGCCGTCGGAAACCCCTGCGCCGGTGGCAAGCCCCGCGGCCCCTCCCGCAGCGCCGCCGGCGACCGCGCAAACCCCGGCCGTCCCGCCGGCCCCGGCGCCGGTTCAGACCGCCGATCCGTTCGGCGAACAGATCACACTGGAGGCCAAGAAGGTCGTCATCTTCAAAGGCACCGCCACCTGGGATTCGGCATTCGACACCCTGATCGATTCGTTCAAGGCGCTGACCGCACTGCTCGACAAGCAGGGCATCAAGCCGTCAGGCAATTCGATCATCGTCTATACCTCGACCGACGACAGCGGTTTCACCTTCCTCGCCGAAATCCCGGTCGAGCAGGATCCGAAAAACCTGACCAAGGACATGAGCATGGGCAAATCGCCCGACGGCAAGGCGCTGAAATTCGTCCATCGCGGTTCCTACGACAATATGGACAACACCTACGAGGCGATCACCAATCACCTCGACGAGAAGAAGCTGGAGGCCAAGGACACCTTCATCGAGGAATACATGACCGATCCGCTGAAGACCGCGGAGGACAAATTGGTCATCAACGTCTACGTGCCGCTGAAGTGAGAGCCAAAGTGAACCTGAAGAAGCATCGCACTGTTTTCGCCGGCGCCGTCGCCGCGGTCACCCTGTTCGCCGCGCCCGCGACGGCGCAGACCGTTCCGCCGCCGGCGATTTCCGTCACCGGGGAGGCCAACGTCTCGGTGCCGCCCGATCTGGCGCTGGTCGATGGTGGCGTCACCTCGGAGGCAAAAACCGCGCGCGAGGCCTCCGACGCCAACAACACGGCAATGGGCAAGGTGCTGCAGGCGCTGAAGGCGGCCGGCATCGACCAGAAGGATGTGCAGACCTCGCGACTGTCGCTGCAGCCGCAAAGCGCGCCCAACCGAACCGGCCCGTCCGCCATCACCGGCTACCGCGCCAGCAATCGGGTGACTATCCGGGTGCGCGACGTCAGCAAGGTCGCCAATGTGATCGATACGCTGGTCGCCGCCGGCGCCAACGAGATCGGCGGCATCAACTTCATGGTGTCGCAGGCCTCGAAGCTGCTCGACGAGGCGCGCGACAAGGCCGTCGCCGATGCCCGCCGCAAGGCCGAGATCTATGCCAAAGCCGCCGGTGTGGCGCTCGGCGCGCCGCTCAGCATTTCGGAAGAGGGCAACGCGCCTCCAATGCCCTACCGCAAGATGTCCGCCGGCATGGTGGCGTCAGCTCCGGTGGCGCAGGGCGAAGAGACGCTTTCGGTGACGGTCAGCGTGTCATGGGCAATCAAGCCGAAGGAATGAGATGTCGCCCCTGCGAACGCAGGGGCCCATACCGCGTGATTTCTCGATAAGGCGCTGTGGCTAAAGCCTGCCTTACATTTGGCAACGGTGGCTATGGGTCCCGGCTCAGCGCTCGCGTTGCTCGCTTGGCCGGGACGACGAGCTTTCTAGACTTCGAACACCTGTCCCGGCTTGAGCGCCACAAACTTCTCGCGCGGAAGCTCCGCTTCGTCGAGCGCCGCATGCAGATCTCTGACCGGCGCGTCGATCGCCTCGTCGGTGAGCTGAAACGTACCGTGGTGATGCGCCAGCGCCTGCTCGGCTCCGCAATCGGCCAATGCCTTGACGGCGTCGGCCGGGTTCATGTGCTGGTCCTTCATGAACCAGCGCGGCTCATAGGCGCCGATCGGCAGAATCGCCAGCCGCAGCGGGCCATGCTTTTCGGCGACCTTGCGGAAATGCGTGCCCTCGCCATAGCCGGAATCGCAGACGATGTAGATCTTGCCGGCCGGCGTCTCCAGCACGAAGCTTGCCCACAGCGACCTGTTGCGGTCGAACAGGCCACGCGCCGTCCAGTGCCGCGTCGGCACCAGCGTCACCGCGATGCCGCTCCCGAGTTCGACCCGGTCATGCCAGTCGAAGGCCTCGGCCTTGATCGCCGCATCGGCGCGGCGCATGGCGACATCGTTGCCGAGCGGCGTGATCACGCGGGGGGCATGACTGGCCGAGAGCTTCGACAGGGTTTCGAGGTCGAGATGATCGTAATGGCCGTGCGATACCAGCGCGACGTCGATCGGCGGCAGCGCCTCGAACGCAATGCCGGGGTGGTTGCGGCGCTTCGGTCCGGCAAAGCTCACCGGCGAGGCCCGCTCCGACCACACCGGATCGACCAGGATGTTCAGCCCCGATGTCTGGATCAGCCAGCTGACGTGGCCGACGAACGACAATCGGACCTTGCCGCCATCGACACGCGACGGCGGTGTGTCGGCATGCGGGCTCGGCGCCCATGCCGGCCAGGCCTGCCGCTGCCGATCCCTGCCGAATTGCCAGCGCAACACTTCGCCGAGCGATTTCGGCGGAACGCCGTCCGGATCGAAGAACTGCTTGCCGTCGAAATGGTCGGAGACAGGCCCGTCATATTTGCTCATGCAGGATTCTCGATGCTGCCCTTACCAGGATTGGATTGTCAGGTTCAGCATCGAGATAACATGTCCGGCAATCGTTTCAGTATCCCACGGTGAACCGCTGGCGCGAATGGGCGGGCTTTTCGATCTCGTCGGCCATGGCAATTGCATAATCCTCGAACGAAATGCTGCTGCCCTTTTCGCTGGTCAGCAGCTGATCGCCGCCGAGCCGGAATTTTCCGGTGCGCTCGCCCGCCACGAACATTGCCGAGGGCGACAGAAACGTCCAGTCCAGCCCGGGTTGCCGGCGCAGCAGGTCGAGGAACGCGCCGCCCGCCGCGGCCTCGGTCTTGTAGATCGCGGGGAATTGCGGCGTATCAAACAGCTTCATGCCGGGCGCCACCTCGAGGCTGCCGGCGCCACCGACCACCAGATAGCGGCCGACGCCGGCCGCTTGCACCGCCTCGATCAGCTTGTTCGGATCGCTGGCGGTGAAATGTACCGAGCTGATGACGACGTCGTGCCCCCGCAGCGCGGCGGCAAGACCGGCGACGTCGTTGGCATCGGCCTGCAGCGGCGTCACACCCTTCAGGGCCGGAATTTTCTGCGGGTTGCGGGCGATGGCGGTGACGGCATGGCCGCGGCGGGACAGTTCGGCGAGAATCCGGGATCCGGCATTCCCGGTGGCCCCGATCAAAGCGATTTTCATTTGGTGACTCCATATCGTAACTAATGGAGACCAGCTATTCAATTCGACTGCAGCTGTGAAGAAGGCACCTTTCCGTAAGCTGGTTACCTCCAGGAGACCGCCATGACGTCCGTACCCCGAAACGGCAACGCCTACGCCGATACCTGCCCCACCCGGATGGTGCTGGACCGCATTGCCGACAAATGGGCGGTCCTGGTGCTCGGCCTGCTCGGCGACGGCCCGGTGCGCTTCAACCAGTTGCGGCGCCAGATCGAGGGCATTTCGCAGAAAATGCTCTCCCAAACCCTGAAAAGCCTCGAGCGCGACGGCCTGGTCAGCCGCCGGGCGATCGCCACCGTGCCGGTCACGGTCGAATATTCGATCACGCCGCTGGGCCAGACCCTGTCGGCCACCGTCGACAATTTGCGGATCTGGGCGGAAACCCACATGGAACAGGTGGTGCAGTCGCAGCAGCAATACGACGCTGCGGCGGCCTGAACGGCCGTTCGGGCGGGATGCCGTGCAGCCAAAACCTTGACTTATCGCCATCCGCCGCTGTAAATCTCGGCCCTTCTCGAAGAGACGTTCTTTTCGATCCGCCGCCCGGCCCTGGAGGCCGGAGGTCAACGCCCGACAGCGCGATGCGCCCTCGGGCGCAAAATTGGTTTGGCATAGGCCTTTCTCCGAAAGGCCGTTCTTGGACTTGCGCTGATGTTCGACAATCTGTCGGAAAAATTGGGTGGCATCCTCGATAAACTGACGGGGCGCGGTGCGCTGTCCGAAAAGGATGTCGATGCCGCGATGCGCGAGGTGCGCCGCGCGCTGCTCGAGGCCGACGTCTCGCTCGACGTTGTCAGAAGCTTCGTCGATCGCGTCCGCGAGCAGGCCATCGGCGCCACCGTGGTCAAGTCGGTCACCCCTGGCCAGATGGTGGTGAAGATCGTCCATGACGAGCTGGTCGCCACGCTCGGCTCCGACGGCCAGACCATCGACCTCAACGCCGTTCCGCCGGTCGCCATCATGATGGTCGGCCTGCAGGGCTCCGGCAAAACCACCACCACCGCCAAACTGGCGCGACGCCTGACCCAACGCGACAAGCGCAAGGTGCTGATGGCCTCGCTCGACATCTACCGCCCGGCGGCGATGGAGCAGCTCGCGGTGCTCGGGCGCGATCTCGAGATCCAGACCCTGCCGATCGTGGCCGGCCAGAAGCCGGCGCAAATTGCCAAGCGCGCGCTGGAAGCGGCAAAACTCGGCGGCTACGACGTGGTGCTGCTCGACACCGCCGGCCGCACCACGCTCGACGAAGAGATGATGTCGGAGGCGGCCGAGATCAAAACCGCCGCCAACCCGCATGAAGTGCTGCTGGTCGCGGATTCCCTGACCGGCCAGGACGCGGTCAACCTCGCGCGCTCGTTCGACGAACGCGTCGGCCTCACCGGCATCGTGCTGACGCGGGTCGACGGCGACGGCCGCGGCGGCGCCGCACTGTCGATGCGCGCGGTCACCGGCAAGCCGATCAAGCTGATCGGCACCGGCGAAAAAACCGACGCGCTGGAAGATTTTCATCCCAGCCGCATCGCCGGCCGCATTCTCGGCATGGGCGACGTGGTGTCGCTGGTCGAGAAGGCCGCCGCCAATATCGACGCGGAAAAAGCCGCGCGCACCGCCGAGCGGATGCGCAAGGGCCAGTTCGATCTCACCGACATGCGCGAGCAGTTGTTGCAGATGGCGAATATGGGCGGCATCTCGGGCCTGATGGGCATGATGCCCGGCATCGCGAAAATGAAGAACCAGATCGCCAGCGCCGGGATCGACGACAAAATCATCAAGCGCCAGGTCGCGGTGATCGATTCGATGACCCGGCAGGAACGCAAGAACCCGGACATCCTGAAAGCCAGCCGGAAGAAGCGTATCGCCGCCGGCGCCGGCCTCAAGGTCGAGGAAGTCAACAAGCTCCTGAAAATGCACCGGAACATGGCCGACATGATGAAGGCCATGGGCCAGGGCAAGCGCGGCCCGATGGCCGGCATCGCGCAGGCGATGGGGTTTGGCGGCAGCGGCATGCCGTCGCCCGAGCAGATGAAGGCGCTTGCGGAGAAAATGCCGGGTGGCGCCGGCGGCATGCCGGCGCTGCCGAAGGATTTGCCCGCGGGCCTGCGCTCCGGCCTGCCGAATTTGCCGGGCCTAACGGGCCTCAGCGGCAAGCCGACCTTGCCCGGCCTCGGCGGCTTTCCCGGATTGGGGAAGAAGAAATGACCTCGTTCGTCATTGCGAGCGAAGCGAAGCAATCCATGCCCAAACGAAGCTGGATTGCTTCGTCGCTTCGCTCCTCGCAATGACGGGAATTATCACCGTTCAAATCTACTGAATTTCGAACTCAACAGGAGAACTCCATGTCAGTCGTTATCCGCCTCGCCCGTGCCGGCACCAAGAAGCGTCCGGTCTATCACGTCGTCGTCGCCGACTCGCGCTTCCCGCGCGATGGCCGCTTCATCGAACGTCTCGGCCATTTCAATCCGCTGCTGCCGAAGGACAACGAAGCCCGGCTGAAGCTCGACATGGACAAGGTCAAGAGCTGGCTCGCCAAGGGCGCGCAGCCGTCGGACCGCGTGTCGCGCTTCCTCGATGCCGCCGGCGTGGTCAAGCGCGCCGCGCGCAACAACCCGGAAAAGGCGCTGCCGCGCAAGGAGCGCAAGGCCAACGCCGAAGCCGCCGCGACCGCCTCCGCTGCTGCCGCCTCCGCCGCCAAGGCGGCCGCCGCTGCTGCCGCCGCCGCCGCCAAGAAGTAAGCGCGACAAATCGTGGCGATGCCGGCCCACATCTGCATCGCCCGCATCGGCGCTCCGCATGGCGTGCGGGGCGCGGTGAAACTGTGGACGTTTACGGAAGACCCGTTCGCGGTGCAGAGCTACGGTCCGCTGCTGACCAAGGACGGCGCCCGGTCGTTCGAGGTCGAGACCGCGCGCGAGGCCAAGGGCCATCTGGTGGCGACGCTGAAAGGCATCGCCACCCGCGAGGAGGCCGAACGGCTCAACGGCATCGAGCTCTACATCGCGCGCGAAAAACTGCCCGATACCGACGAGAATGAATACTACCACGCCGACCTGATCGGGCTGGCGGCGGTGACATCCGCGGGCGAGCCGCTCGGCCGTGTCGCCGCGATCCACAATTTCGGCGCCGGCGACATTATCGAAATCGCCCCGCCCAGCGGCTCGACCCTGCTGCTGCCGTTCACCAATGCCATCGTGCCGACGGTGGACCTTGCGGCCGGACGGGTAGTGATCGAATTGCCGAACGAGATTGTCGGCGACGAACCAGACGCAGACCTCTCCCCGCGTCGTCCCCGCGAAAGCGGGGACCCATAGCCACCGAAGTTTGTCGTAACATCGGGCGGTGCCACAGCTTGGCGCAATATTGACAATTGTGGTTATGGGTCCCGGCTCGCGCTTCGCTTGGCCGGGACGACGAAGAGTTATCGGGACTGACATGGCCATCACTCACAGACCCTGGCGCGCCACCGTTCTCACCCTGTTTCCGGACATGTTCCCGGGTCCGCTCGGCGTGAGTCTGGCGGGCAAGGCGCTGGCATCGGGGCTATGGGCGCTGGAGGCGCGGGACATCCGGGCCTCGGCCACCGACCGCCACCGCAGCGTCGACGACACCCCGGCTGGCGGCGGACCTGGGATGGTGTTGCGCGCGGACGTGCTGGCGGATGCCATCGACGCCGCCGATATCGCCCCGGATCGGCCAAAACTGCTGATGAGCCCGCGGGGTCGGCCACTGACCCAGTCGCGGGTCGTGGAACTGGCCGCCGGGCCGGGACCGATGATTGTCTGCGGCCGGTTCGAGGGTATCGACCAGCGGGTGATCGAGGCTCGCCGGCTCGAGGAAGTTTCGATCGGGGATTACGTGCTATCGGGCGGCGAAATCGCCGCTTTGGCGCTGATCGACGCCTGTGTGCGGCTGTTGCCCGGCGTGATGGGCAAGCTCGCCTCCGGCGAGGACGAGAGTTTTTCCGATTCCCTACTGGAATACCCGCAATATACCCGGCCGCAGGAGTTCGAGGGTCGGCCGATCCCGGAGATCCTCACTTCCGGCGACCATGCCAAGGTGGCGGCGTGGCGGCGGGCGGAAGCCGAGGCCCTGACCAGGTCGCGGCGGCCCGATCTTTGGGCCGCCAGGAAGGCCTCGACCCAAGCCTCGACCCAGGCCTCAACGCAAGCCTTGACAGGGATTGGCCAAAAGCGCCCAAAAAACACGACGGACGGGTGACAAGGCCCGGCCTTTGCCGTATAGGAGCGCCAAATCCGCGCAATGGCAGGATAGATGGACGTTCGCGCAGCCCGCGCCTTGCAGGCTGGGGCGCGCCGCCGATGGAGATTTTCAAGATGAACCTCATTCAAGAGCTCGAAAAAGAGCAGTTCGACCGGCTGTCCGCCAGCAAGGTCATTCCGGAGTTCGGCCCCGGCGACACCGTGATCGTCAACGTCAAGGTGGTCGAAGGCGACCGCTCGCGCGTGCAGGCCTATGAAGGCGTCTGCATCGGTCGCTCCGGCGGCGGGCTCAACGAGAGCTTCACCGTTCGCAAGATCTCCTACGGCGAAGGCGTCGAGCGCGTGTTCCCCGTGATGTCGCCGATGATCGACTCGATCACCGTGGTGCGCCGCGGCAAGGTGCGTCGCGCCAAGCTGTATTACCTGCGCAACCTGCGCGGCAAGTCGGCCCGCATCGTCGAGAAGAAGACCGAGCGCCCCGAGAAGGCCCCGAAGGTCGCCGCGGCCGCCAAATAATTCGCAAGCATCTCTCCTGCATGGAGATGTGACGAAAAGCGCGGGGCTCACCCCCGCGCTTTTTTGTTGCGGCATCGTCTTTGCGAGGAGCGCTTGCGACGAAGCAATCCACCCCTTGGGCTCCGGCAAGAAGCATGGATTGCTTCGCTTCGCTCGCAATGACGGGTGGATGCAAACGCATATCGCGCTTCGATGCCCCACGTGCTATAAGGCTGGAATGCTTCCAGATCGCCAAACAACCGGGTCTCGCGTCGTTCTCGACGACCGCAGCCGGCTACCCGGCCGCTTCTTCGGACGGTTCACGACGTCGGCGACGTCGGGACTTTGACGGCGCGCCCTGACGCTGCCGCTGACCTTCGTTTAGTTGCGCGACTTCGCGCTTTCCCTGTTTCACGCAAAATCATTGATAGGGCTTACGCTCATGTCCAAACCGACCACGCTGTACGACAAGATCTGGGACGACCATCTGGTTCACGAGGCCGATGACGGCACCTGCCTGCTCTATATCGATCGCCATCTGGTTCACGAGGTGACCTCGCCGCAGGCCTTTGAAGGTCTGCGCGCCACCGGCCGCAAGGTGCACGCGCCGGAGAAGACGCTGGCCGTGGTGGATCACAACATCCCGACCACCGATCGCTCGAAACCCAATCCGGATCCGGAGAGCATCGAGCAGATGAAGGTGATGGCTGACAACGCCAGGGAATTCGGCATCACCTATTACAACGAACACGACAAGCGTCAGGGCATCGTGCACGTCATCGGCCCCGAGCAGGGCTTCACGCTGCCCGGCACCACCATCGTCTGCGGCGATAGCCACACCTCGACGCACGGCGCGTTCGGCGCGCTGGCGCACGGCATCGGCACCTCCGAGGTCGAGCATGTGCTGGCGACGCAGACCCTGATCCAGAAGAAGGCCAAGAACATGCGCGCCGTCGTTGACGGCGTGCTGCCCGACGGCGTCACCGGCAAGGACATCATCCTGGCCATCATCGGCGAGATCGGCACCGCCGGCGGCACCGGCTATGTGCTGGAATATGCCGGCGACGCGATCCGCGCGCTCTCGATGGAAGGCCGCATGACGGTCTGCAACATGTCGATCGAGGGCGGCGCCCGCGCCGGCCTGATCGCGCCGGATGAAAAGGCGTTCGAATATCTGAAGGGCCGCCCGATGTCGCCGAAGGGCGAAGCCTGGGACGCCGCGATGCGCTACTGGCAAACGTTGCGCAGCGACGAGGGTGCGCATTTCGATCACGAGATCCGGCTGGATGCCGCAAAACTGCCGCCGATCGTAACCTGGGGCACCTCGCCCGAGGACGTGGTGTCGATCACGGGCTTCGTGCCGGATCCGGACCAGATCGCCGACGAAGCCAAGCGGCTCTCGAAACATCGCGCGCTGAACTATATGGGCCTGAAAGCCGGCACCAAGATCACCGACATCAAGCTCGACCGCATCTTCATCGGCTCCTGCACCAACGGCCGGATCGAGGATTTGCGCGCCGCGGCCAAGGTGGTCGACGGCAAGACCGTCAATGCCAATCTCAGCGCCATGATCGTGCCGGGCTCCGGCATCGTGAAGGAGCAGGCGGAAGCCGAAGGCCTCGACAAGATCTTCATCAAGGCCGGCTTCGAATGGCGCGAGCCGGGCTGCTCGATGTGCCTGGCCATGAACCCCGACAAGCTCTCCCCCGAGGAGCGCTGCGCCTCGACCTCGAACCGCAACTTCGAGGGCCGTCAGGGCTTCAAGGGCCGCACCCATCTGGTATCGCCGGCGATGGCGGCGGCGGCGGCCATCGCCGGGCATTTCGTCGATATCCGGGAGTGGCGGTGAACCGCTGCTTGTCTCAATCTCGACATTTCCCGGAAACCTCCCGTTAAAGAACCGGGAGCAGACTGGCTCCTTGCGGGAATGAATTTCGCAGGGAGCGGGCTGTGGCCGACAAGCCGGTATTCGTCGATCTGATCAGCGAGGCGACCCGCCAGGTGCGGCGGCGCATCGTGCGGCAGGTGGTGGCGCCCGAGGCCAAGCACGAATCGCGGCTCGCTCACCGGTCGAACGGGATGGCGCAGTGGCGGGAGCAGACGTTCACGCCGTGGAAGCTCAAGCCCTGGAACTGGAAAGATTGGGATTGAGCGCCGGTCATGACGGCCTGCGACAGACACCAGGCGCCCCATCGGGCGCCTGAATCATTTTCAGCCAAACTTCGGATCTCGGCGGCAAATCGACCGGCGCGCCAATGGCGGCGACCCCCGGGGCGATCTGCTTTGCGCGGTGGCTTGGCCAGACGGCGCGTTTACCAACCCCACCGTGGTCCAAAACCAAACCCGATCCCGAATCCGATCGGGAATGCCGGGGCGTAGTAGGGATATGGACGATAATAATACGGGTAAGGCCGATAGTAGGCCGGCCGCCCGTAGTAATAGGGCCGGTAATAGGACCGATAGTAAGGGCGGTAGTGCGCCCGATAGTAGGGCCGATAATACGGCCGGTAGCCGTGCCGGTAATAGCGCCGATAGTAACGACGCGCGCTGAAGTCGGTCGCTTCCGACGCCTGCGATTGTTTTGCGAACGGCGCTGCTACGGCAGGATCGATCACGGCCGAGCCGCCGAAATTCAGGGCGAGCGCGAGGAGCGCGGCGCCAATCCATTTCTTCATCAGAAGCTTCCTCCGTTCCCGTGTCGGTCCGAGCCCAACAGTGTGCCGGGCAGCCAAATCAAACTGCTAAAAACGGAAAAATGTGGGCACGAATAGCTTCCGCGTCCATGATTCAGATCAAGCGCCGCATTGCCGCGCGGACGGTCAGGAAGGCGGGCCATGGGGGTGAATCGATAGGAAAATTCGTCCGGCAAGGGCCGCCGACACACCTCAGCCGGGCCGCCAATAGCAGTTCATGCGCGGCGTGATCACCGTGCCGCTCGGCCGGTATTCCTGCACATAGGTCGCGGTGCAGTCGCGCACCGCATTGCGACCGGGATTGTATTGGGGATAGACGGGCGGTCGCCACTCTTCACGGGGATACACCGGCACGCGCCGTATGACGCGGCGGCGCTGTTGTGCCGACGTATCGGTCGGCGCGGCCTGGGCAGTCCTCATTCCGGAGGGCGCGGTTTGCGCCTGCGCGACCGCCCCGGTCATCGAGAGCCCGACAAAAGCAGCCAGTGTTGCCGCTGTCACAATCCGCATCATCACGCCTCAGGCCTGTTGGTGGCCGCAACGTCTCCGATTGCCGCGCCGAGGTCAACTCATTCAGGACTACAAAACCGAAGGGCATGCCGGGGGAACCCGCGAAGCCCTTTATTTGACGCGTTTTCTTCAAGCGAACCGGTACCCACTTCGCTCGAAAACGCTATAAGCAGAGCCCATGTGGAAATCGACAAAAGCGCCGTCGCTGGCCGAGATGGAGGCCATGGCGCACGAGATTTTCGAGCGCCTGCCCAAGGGATTCCGCACCCTGTGCGAGGGCGTGATCCTGCGCGTCGACGATTTCCCGACCGATGAGGTGCTGGAGGAAATGCAGGCGGAGAGCGAGTTCGACCTGCTCGGCCTGTTTCAGGGCGTAGGCCTCCCGTTCCGCAGCAATAACGACATCGCCCGGCTGCCCAACATGGTCTGGCTCTACCGCCGGCCGATCCTGGACTACTGGGCCGAACACGAGGAAACGCTGGGCCATATCGTCCGCCACGTGCTGATTCACGAGATCGGCCACCATTTTGGCCTGTCGGACGCCGATATGGAGGCGATCGAGGCGCAAACCGGATAGCAATGCATAATTCGGACTTCAATCAGGGCCCGCGTCGGGGTAAAAGGCCCTCGCCAATTTGCACATTTGCAGCTTTTGGCTGCTACATTGCAGGCAATTCACTCGCACGGATGAAGATCAGGTCATGGACAAGTTCACCACGCTGGAAGGCGTCGCGGCGCCCTTAAAGATCATCAATGTCGATACCGACATGATCATCCCGAAGCAGTACCTGAAGACCATCAAGCGCACCGGCCTCGGCACCGGGCTTTTCTCGGAACAGCGCTACAAGGACGACGGCAGCGAGAACCCGGATTTCATCCTCAACAAGCCTGCCTATCGCCACGCCAGGATCCTGGTCGCGGGCGACAATTTCGGCTGCGGCTCGAGCCGCGAGCACGCGCCGTGGGCGCTGTTGGATTTCGGCATCCGCTGCGTGATCTCGACCTCGATCGGCCAAATCTTCTACAACAACTGCTACAAGAACGGCATCCTGCCGATCCGCGTCACCCAGGACGACCTCGACAAGCTGTTCGACGATGCCGAGCGCGGCGCCAACGCGACGCTGTCGATCGATCTCGCCTCCCAGGAGATCCGCGGCCCCGACGGCGGCACGGTGAAGTTCGAGATCGATCCGTTCCGCAAGCACTGCCTGATGAACGGCCTCGACGATATCGGTCTCACCATGGAGAAGAAGGCCTCGATCGACGCCTACGAGGAAAAGGCCAAGACCGCGCGCGCCTGGGCCTGATCTTCCCTTGTTAAGACGCGTTTTCTTCACGCGAACCGGTTCCCACTTCGCTCGAAAACGCTTTCGGCCCCAGTGAAGGTGACGCATGCGACCTGACGTCGTCACCTTCTGGCATGGCCCGCTCGACCGCCTGCGCCAGACCTGCCTCCGCTCGCAGGTCGCGGCCGGCCATAACGTCACCGTCTACAGTTTCGATCCGCTGGCGGGCTTGCCCGACGGCGTCGGTAATGCCGAGGCCGAAGCCATCCTGCCGCACGCCTTCTCCGAAAAGCTTCGCCCGCCGCAACCGGACGGAAGCTGGCGCGACTGGACCACGCTGCAATTCTCGGACTTCTTCCGTATGCGGCTGATGGCGGAGCGCGCCGGGCTGTGGCTCGACGCCGACGTGCTGCTGCTCAAGCCGGTCGAAATCGATCCCGCAAAGCCCTTCTTCGCCTGGGAACGCCCGCGCCAGCTCGGCAACTCGGTGCTCTATCTGCCGCCGGACGATCCCATCGTGGTGGCATTCGAAGCGCTGATGCGGCAGGACGAACTGACGCCGGACTGGCTGGCGCTGCGGCATCGCATCGTCTTCAGCTTGCGCAAGCTGCGCGGCAAATCGAACCGGCTCGCCGATATTCGCGTCGCGATCTTTGGGCCGGCGGCGCTGACCGCACTGGCCACGCGTAACGGCGAACTCGGCTGCGCCTTGCCGAAGAAGTCGTTTTACGCCGTTCACGCCGAACCGACGCGCTTCTTCGATCCCTCCGATTTTGTATCCCTGATCGGCGATCCCGACATCATGGGGCTGCACATTTCACCGAAAGGTCGCGGCAACCAGCCGCCAGTGCCCGGCAGCCTCTATGCATGGGCGACGGAGCGGTTCGGCCGGCCTTAGCTGGCCTTCGGTGCCGCCGGCGAGCTTGATCTACCGCAACGACCCTTCCCAAGGTTGCGCTCATATGGATCAAATCCTGCTACCTAGCGGAGGCATCCATGACGGCCCAAGAGCACCCGTTTCCTCGCGTCGAAGCGCTGATCAATACCTTTGCCGACTGGCTGAGGCATCGGCAGGACCTCAGCGAGATTCGCCAGATGGACACGACCCAGTTCGACAAGATTGCCAACGATTTGAGGGTGTCGCCCAACGCACTCGATGAGCTGATCCGGCAGGGTCCGCACGCCGCGGACGAACTGCCCAAGCTGCTCAAGGTTCTCGGCATCGACGAAGCCGATCTGGCGCGGACCGAGCCCATGGTGCTGCGCGATATGGAACGTGTCTGCGCCATGTGCGCCAGCAAGCGCCAATGCGACCGGGATCTCGCCGACGGCACCTCGGCCGAGCATTATGAGGGATATTGCCTCAACGCGCCCACCATCGACAGCCTGGATCATCCGGTGAAGCAGTAAGGGCTGGCGCCGCAGGCCAGTGGATTGATGAAGATGACGCGCACGGTCTGGATACGCATTATGCTGGCCGCCGCAATCGCGCTGGCGGCGCTGTTTTTCATCCGGCTGCACAATGCCGGCGGCGCGTCCTCCGACAGCGCGACGGGATATCGCCTGGCCGCCGCCTGGTGCAAGGATTGCCACTCGATCGAGGCGGCGACCGCCGGGGCCAGCAGCGGCCCGCCGGATTTCACCGCGATCGCCGACAGGCGTTCGACCACGGCGCTTTCGCTCAAGGTGTTCCTTCAGACCAGCCATCCCACCATGCCGAATCTCATCCTCAAGCCAGATGAGAGCGACAGCCTGGTGAATTACATTCTGAGCCTGAAGCGGAATTAGAGGTTCATCGTCATGGCCGGGCTTGTCCCGGCCATCCACGTCTTCATTGCTTAACTAAAGCCAAGACGTGGATGCCCGGGACAGGCCCGGGCATGACGGGTGCCCCCCATAAGTCCCATTTCCTCGCCGCAGCACCAGGCTACGGCTGTCCCATCGCCGCGATCGCGTCGGCGATGGCGATCGTGCGCCTGGCCATGTCGGCATGCAGCCGCTCCACCATCTGGCCGTCGAGCGAAATCGCGCCGCGTCCGGCATTCTCCGGCCGCTCGAACGCGGCGATGATCTTGCGGGCGTGGGCGACTTCCTCCGCCGGCGGCGTGAAAATCGCGTTGCAGGCCTCGATCTGGCCGGGGTGAATCAGCGTCTTGCCGTCGAAGCCGAGATCGCGGCCCTGCGCGCATTCCTGGCCGAAACCGTCAACATTGCTGAAATCGCTGTAGGGTCCGTCGAGAATTTCGAGGCCGTGGGCACGGCTGGCGAGGATGCAATGCGTGATCATCGGGATCATCGCCGCGCGGCCCGGCAGCATCCGGATCCGCGTCTCGCGCGAAATATCGTTCGGCCCGAACACGAAGCCGGCGAGCCGCACCTCGCGCGCGGCGGCGGCGAGCTGCTCGGCATGCAGAACCGCGCGCGACGTCTCGATCATGGCCCAGACACGGATCGACATGTCGGCGTTGATATCGCTGAGCCGATCCGCGATGGTGTTGAGATCCTCGACGCTGGAAATCTTCGGCACCAGAATGCCGTCCGGCCGCGCCTTGCCGGCCATCGCGACGTCATCGATCCACCACGGCGAATCCAGCGCATTGACGCGGATCAGCACCTCGCGCTTGCCGAACCCTTTGGCGGCGACGGCGGCGGCGATCTGGTCACGCGCCACCGCCTTGGCGTCGGGCGCCACCGAATCCTCGAGATCGAGGATGAGGCCGTCGGCATGGAGATTGCGGGCCTTTTCCAGCGCCCGCGCATTCGATCCCGGCATGAACAGCAGGCTGCGGCGCGGACGGATCATGGCGGGTTCCCCTTCAACTTTCGAATTTCCCGCGATAACATTTCGGCAAGGGCTCCGAAAGGCTTGTTCCGGCCTGCGCCATATGGTTAGCAACTCGCATGTCATTCCCGAAACATCTGCTTGAAGGCTACCGGAACTTCACCTCGCAACGGCTGCCCACCGAACAGGCGCGCTACCGCGAACTGTCCGAGCGCGGCCAGTCGCCCGCGGTGATGGTGATCGGCTGCTGCGATTCCCGGGTATCGCCCGAAGTGATCTTCGATGCCGGTCCCGGCGAATTGTTCGTGGTGCGCAACGTCGCCAATCTGGTGCCGGTCTATCAGCCCGACGGCGGCGCCCACGGCGTCTCGGCGGCGCTGGAATACGCGGTCAACGTGCTGCGCATCCAGCACATCGTCGTGCTCGGCCATGCCCAATGCGGCGGCATCCGGGCCTTCATCGACGACATCGAGCCCCTCTCACCCGGCGATTTCATCGGCCGGTGGATGGCGATGTTCGTCAAGCCGGGCGAAGTGGTCGAGCAACGGGACCGGGAATCGAGGCAGGACTTCACCATCCGGATCGAAAAGGCCGCGATCCATCGCAGCCTGGAGAACCTGATGACGTTTCCGTTCGTGCGCACGCTGGTCGAACGCGGCGGGCTGAACCTGCACGGCGCCTATTTCGGCGTCGCCGAGGGCTCGCTGTTCCTGCTCGATCAGGAAGCGAAGGAATTTCGCAGCGTCAACGCGGCGACGTGAACTTGCTCGACGCCTCGCCAGTCCCTCCAGAGGAGGGTAAGCCAGCGCTGCTACCTTCGAATTCTGTCTTGGTCCGCTGTGATGAACAAATGATAATCGAAGCTTGATTGTCAAGGAATCTGGGAAATCCTGCCGACCATCTCGCGGTATTCGATTTCTGAGATGCGTCCGCTTGTAGCAAGCGAATACAGTCGCTTCGGCAGTGCTTGAGTCGCAATTTCGTTTTCACGCGCGCGTTCGGCTTCTGTCATCTGATTGGGATGTACACTCAAAAGCCGGATTGCTCCAGGAGGAGGCGGGCGAGGTGCCTGGATCTTTGCAACCCAATCCGGGACCGCGCCTCCCGGTCGCGCTTCCCAAGAGGCGAGATCGCGTCGCGTGGCCACCGCAGCGAAATTTCTGTCCTCTTTCGTCGCCAAGCGCCAGCCCAGTCCAGCCAGGATTGCTTTGATTTCCGTAAAACGAGCGATGATCGCCGCCTCCAAGGCAGCCTCTTCCGGCGTCGGTTCAGGCTCACCGAGCGTTCGCCGCGCGGCATAGGCTCGATCGCCAAGCGGCGCGCGGCCTCCATGGGGATAGTAATCGGTGTATATATCGCCTTGGCCACGCAAGTTAGCGACAAACCCTGCCGTTCCAGACATCCCGTTCAACCAAATTCGCTCGCCGCCCTCCTTGAAGAATTCCTCGTTCTTCAAATAGGCGTACACCGCGTCCGCAAAGTCCTCATCGAGCAAGCGTTCGCGAAGCACATTGTCGTTCGCCAAATCCACGTAGAGATTGGGATAGCCGCCACGGGCAGGTGCATTGTATTTTGGCTGTTGGCCGGGCGTGAATAGTACATGGTCTGGCCGAATATCTATCGTGCCATGCACCCAGCGGCGAGGACTGTCGGAGACTCGATAGCGCCAACCGTCACCTGCCCTATTGGCATTGACTCGCATTCCATCTGCCAGGCTCGCCTTCGTGATATATTCCGGCTTTCCATAGCCCCACCGGACAATGGCTTCACCGTGCCGGTTACTCCAGCGAGACTCGCCCGTCCATTTTTGCCCGGGGCGACCGTCTTCGTAAGCCCGCCAGTGGCCCGGCGGATCGACGCCCTGTTCGATCAATGGATAAAATCGATCAAGATTCGCCTGCACTTGCGCGTCGGTCAGTCTTTCCGCCATCGCGAGCCCACCAAACAGAATTGCGCCGCCAATAACCGGCGCAATCATCCAGCCCGGCCGGCAAGCCACCAGCATGCGCCTGTTACGCCGCCTTCTTCTTCGCGCTGATCAGCTTGCGGTTGATCAGGCATTCGGCGATCTGGACCGCGTTCAGCGCCGCGCCCTTGCGCAGATTATCCGACACGCACCACAGCACCAGGCCGTTCTCCACCGTGGGATCGGTGCGGATGCGGCTGATATAGGTGGCGTCCTCGCCGGCGGCTTCATAGGGCGTGACGTAGCCGCCGGGTTCATGCTTGTCGATCACGAGGCAGCCCGGCGCGTTGCGCAGGATGTCGCGCGCCTCGTCGGCCGAGATCGGATTCTCGAATTCGATGGTGACGGCTTCGGAATGGCCGACGAACACCGGCACCCGCACGCAAGTGGCGGTCAGCTTGATTTTGGGATCAAGAATCTTCTTGGTCTCCATCATCATCTTCCACTCTTCCTTGGTGTAGCCGTCCTCCATGAACACGTCGATCTCGGGGATCACGTTGAAGGCGATACGCTTGGGGAATTTCTTGTTGACCAGTTCGCTGTTGGTGTAGACGGCCTTGGTCTGCGAAAACAGCTCGTCCATGGCGTCCTTGCCGGCGCCCGACACCGATTGATAGGTCGAGACCACGACGCGCTTGATGACGGCGCGATCGTGCAGCGGCTTCAGCGCGACCACGAGCTGCGCCGTCGAGCAGTTCGGGTTGGCGATGATGTTCTTTTTGGTGAAGCCCGCCACCGCATCCGCGTTGACCTCGGGCACGATCAGCGGCACGTCCGGATCCATCCGCCACGCCGAGGAATTGTCGATCACGACGGCACCGGCGGCGCCGATCTTCGGCGACCATTCCTTCGACACCGCACCGCCCGCCGACATCAGGCAGATATCGACGTCAGAGAAATCGAAATGCTCCAGCGCCTTGCACTTCAGGGTGCGGTCGCCATAGGACACTTCGACGCCCATGCTGCGGCGCGAGGCCAGCGCCACCACCTCGTCGGCGGGGAATTTGCGTTCGTCCAGAATGTTGAGCATTTCCCGCCCGACATTGCCGGTCGCTCCGACCAGCGCGACTTTGTAACCCATCGTTCACTCTCCGACGAAAAATGCTCACCCGCCGCCCGCGGCGGAAAGGGAGAAGGCAGCGCTTCTATGCGAGAAACGCCCTCAAGACAAATTTAGGATTTGCCCGGGCGTTTGATGCGATCGTTTTTGGCTTCCGCTGCCAACTCATATTACCCGAACAGGATACATCCGGCGCTGACCAGCTTTGCCGATGAATGTTGCGGCATGCTGGCGCGTCTGATGGCCTATGTGGGGACGCTGGCGCTGCTTGTCATCGTCGGTGTCCATCTGTGGGACCGGTTGCCCGAGATCGCCGACGCCGTACCATCGGCGCAGGCGGGCTGGAACGTGGCCGCGCGCTCGCACCCGGCGTTTGCCGTCAGCCAGACCGATTCGTCCGATAAAACAGAGTCTTACGAGATTCTCCGGCATCCCGGGGGCGGCCGCAAGGATGTCTTCCGCTGGGGGCCCGCCGGGGTATGGCCGGCAGCCGAGCTCGAGATCTATCGTTTCGGTGCAGAGCTGGACCAGTCGGGGCCCGTCACGGCCGACCTGGCCGTGCGCATGGGAGCTCAGGACCCGTCCGATCTCGAGGCCGCCGGTGTCATCGACAGCAAATTCGGCCATGTGACGCTGCTCCGCCTCGCCGACGGCGCGCGTTCCTGCCTTGGCTTCGTCAGGAGGGTCGACGAACCCGGCCTGCAGATCTCCGGCTGGTCCTGCCAGGGGGAGGCCCTGCCGGCGCGGCGCGCCGCGATCTCCTGCATGCTGAACCGGCTGATGCTGCTGACCGCCGGAAACGACCCGAAACTGGCTGAATTGTTCGCCCGCGCCGAGCTCAGGCGCGGCAGCTGCGCAAGCGCCACGTCAGCCGTATCGGCCGATTGGGTGACCGCCGCGCAAAATCCCGTTCTGCGCGGCCGGCTCTAGTTTCTTCCCCCCTCCCCGCCACGCGCAAGAGGCGCGTGGGAGGAGGGGAGCAGAAAGACCCAAGGCGTTGGTTTTTATGAAACTTTTTAGCTCGCCCCGGCATTATTGTGATCTGGTGTGGCCCAATTGACCTAGCGACGATATACCCGGTGCGGCTAAGATGGCTGCAAATCGGATATGGCGGTCCGGCCGCCCGTGAGGACCTGATGACCCTGAAATTCCCTGCCGCGACCAAGCTCGCGGCGTTGCTTGCCGCAGCCGCCGTTATCGCAATCAGCTTTGACGTCCCTTCGGCTGATGCCCAGACCAGATACGACCGCAACGGCCGTCCCTATTACGGCGCGCAGGGTCCGAACCGTTCCTACCAGCAGGGCCCGCGCACGCGCGTCTACGTTACCACGCGCTCCTGGCTCGACGCCGGCACCGAAGTGCTGCCCGGCGACCGCAAGTTCCAAGATTACGCCTTCCCGCCGGCGCTCGGCTATCCCTCGTTCGCCCGCGAGAACCTGAACCGCCCGATCGACCGCCACCCGCTGAATCCGCCGTCGGACATGGGCGGCTATCCGCAGCGCTTCCCGCTGTATTGATACATCAACGTCTTCGTCGCAACGACGCGCGTGTCGCCGCCTGAAGCGAGTCTCGGTGGTTCGGCGGCTGACAGTCGGTCCCCTCTCCCGCTTGCGGGGGAGGGTTAGGGAGGGGGCTCTCTCATCCGCGAGGCCGCCTCGACATCGCATTTGCCGCAGCACCCCCACCCCGGCCCTCCCCCGCAAGCGGGAGAGGGGGAAGAACGCGACGTTGATGCAGTTGCGCCTACGCGTGCAGCGCCTGCAACTCTTTCAGGATCGCTTCACCCATCTCAGTCGTATTCACCGCAATGGTGCCCTCCGACTTGATGTCGGCGGTGCGCAGGCCTTTTGCCAGCACCGCGGCGATGGCGGCATCGAGCTTGTCGGCCAGTTCGCCCATGTCGAACGAATAGCGCAGCGCCATTCCGAATGAAGCGATCATCGCGATCGGATTGGCGGCGCCGGTGCCGGCGATGTCAGGCGCCGAGCCGTGCACCGGCTCGAACAGCGAGCGGCGCTTTTTGGTCTTGACGTCGATCTCGCCGAGCGAGGCCGAGGGCAGCATGCCGAGCGAGCCCGTCAGCATCGCCGCGATATCGCTGAGCATGTCGCCGAACAGGTTGTCGGTGACGATGACGTCGAACTGCTTCGGCCATTTGACCAGGTTCATGCCGCCGGAATCGGCCAGTTGATGCTCGAGCTGCACGTCCTTGTATTCGCGCGCATGCACCTGGGTGACCACTTCGTTCCAGAGCACGCCCGACTTCATGACGTTGCGCTTTTCCATCGAGGTCAGCTTGTTGCGGCGTTTTCGCGCCAGATCGAACGCGACGCGGGCGATGCGCTCGATCTCGTAGGTGTCGTACACCTGCGTATCGATGGCGCGCTTCTGGCCGTTGCCGAGATCGGTGATGGTTTTGGGCTCGCCGAAATAGACCCCGCCGGTGAGCTCGCGCACGATCATGATGTCGAGGCCCTCGACCACCTCGCGCTTCAGGCTGGAGGCGTCCGCCAGCGCCGGATAGCACACCGCCGGGCGCAGATTGGCGAACAGCGCGAGATCCTTGCGCAGCCGCAACAACCCGGCCTCGGGCCGCGCGTCATAGGGCACGCTGTCCCACTTCGGACCGCCGACCGCGCCGAAAATCACGGCATCGGCGGCCATCGCCATCGCCATCGTGGCGTCGGTAATGCTCTGCTGGCTGGCGTCGTAGGCCGAGCCGCCGACCAATCCCTGCTCGGTCGAAAAGTGCGCGATGCCCTGCGCATTGAGCCAGTCGATCAGGCGCTTCACCTCGGCCATCACTTCGGGGCCAATGCCGTCGCCGGGGAGAAGCAGCAGTTTATGGGTCGCCATTTGTCGTTCCTCATCCAACTCGTCATGGCCGGCCTTGTGCCGGCCATCCACGTCTTGTTCAGCCAGACAAGAAAGACGTGGATGCCCGGCACAAGGCCGGGCATGACGAAGACTGTGATAACCGCGCGGGAGTGCTAATGCGCTCGGGGCGGATTGGCAAGGCGGCCCGCTTCAGCGACACTTCGCCTCGCGAGCAAGCCCGCCCCAAGACGGACCTCCAAGACGGACCTCATGACCCTAGCCATCCTGTTTGCCTTCGCGTCGGCGGCCTGTCTCGGCGCGGGCGTGGTGACGACGCAGTTCGGGTTGCGCAGCGTCGAGCCGATCTCGGGTGCCGCGATCAGCGTTCCCGCCTTCACGCTGCTGTTCCTGCTGCTGTCGCCGCTGCTGCTGGCCGGCGAGCCCGTGGTCTGGCGCGGGGTGCCGATTTTCGCTGCTATCGGGCTGGTTTTCCCGGCGCTGCTGACCCTCATGACCTTTGCGTCCAACCGCGCGCTGGGGCCCGCGGTCACCTCGACGCTGGGCAATCTCGCACCGCTGTTCGCGGTGGCGCTGGCAATTGTGCTGCTGCAGGAACCGCTGCGGGGCCTGCAGTTCGCAGGCCTGGTGCTCGCGGTGAGCGGTGCTGTGATCATCACCGTGACGCGCCCGCGCGACTTCGGCAGCTGGCGGACCTGGGCGCTGCTGCTGCCGCTCGGCGGCGCGGTGCTGCGCGGCGTCATCCCGCCAATTGCAAAACTCGGGCTCGAGGTCTGGCCCAGCCCGCTGTGGGCCTGCCTGATCGGCTACGTCATGTCGTCGCTGGTCGTGCTCACCGTTCAGCGCGTCCGCCGGGGGAGTTTCGTGGTCGCAGCGCCATGGGCTGGCCGGCTGTGGTTTGCCGTCACAGGGATTCTCAATGGCCTGAGCGCGCTGACGCTGTTTGCCGCCGTGCGCCACGGGCCGGTTACGCTGGTCGCGCCACTGGTGGCGGTCTATCCGCTGGTGACCGTGCTGCTGAGCGCCGTCATGCTGCGTCAGGTGCTGATCACGGCCCGGATCCTCGCCGGAACCGCGCTGACGGTGGCGGGCGTCGCATTGGTGCTGATCGGATAAGGCGCGCGCGACGCGGCGCTCGCCTCCCAACCAAAATATCGAAAACAACCCCATGCACAGATACGGGGGACCGCCGGCATGGGTGCTCTTCCGCGAGCGGCATTGCGAGATTGGCAAGTCACCATTGCCCGCGGCGCGCCTGTGCAAGTACCGCCTGGCCTGCCAGAATGCCTCCGAGCCGGAGTAACCCCTTGCACGCCCCCGACCGCCCATCGACGCCTGCGCATCCCGCGCGGCTGATCCTCATTTTGTCGCTGGCGCCCACCGTCGGTCTCGGCATCGGCCGTTTTGCCTATTCGCTGGTGCTGCCGGACATGCGCGACGCGCTGGTCTGGTCGTATTCGGCCGCGGGTTTCATGAACACCATCAATGCGGCCGGCTATCTGGTCGGTGCGCTGCTGGCCTCGCGCCTGATCCGGCGCTTTGGACTGGCCGCTTCGGTGCGCTGGGGAACGCTGGCCTGCGTGGTCTCGCTGGCGCTGTGCGCCGTCTCCGGCAACTTCGTCGTCTTGAGCTTTGCCCGGCTATTGGCCGGCCTTGGCGCCGCGGCCGGATTCGTCGGCGGCGGTGCCCTGGCGGCGACCATCGCGCAATCGCAGCCCCTGCGGGCCAACTTCCTGCTCAGCCTGTTCTACGCCGGTCCCGGAATCGGCATCCTGGCATCCGGACTGGTGGCGCCGTTCGTGCTGCAGGCGTTCGGGCCGGGATCGTGGTGGATCGTGTGGTGGGCGATGACATTGCTCGCGACCGCCATGACCGTTCCGCTGCTGCTGGCGCCGATCAGCACGACCGCCGGCGTCGCCGATGCGGCGGGTGCCCCCTTCGCGGTCCGGCCGGTGCTGATCTATCTCGCCGGCTACTTCCTGTTCGGCGCCGGCTACATCGCCTACATGACCTTCATGATCGCCTATGTGCGCGACGCCGGTGGCGGCGCGGCGGCGCAGAGCGCGTTCTGGAGCCTGATCGGGCTCAGCGCCTTCGCAACGCCATGGGTATGGCGCCGCGTGCTGGCGCTCGACCGCGGCGGGCTCTCGACCACCATCATTCTCGGCGTCAACGCGATCGGCGCGGCCTTGCCGATCTTCGGGCATTCGCCGCTGCTGCTGGCGATATCGGCGCTGGTGTTCGGCGTCGCGTTCTTTGCCGTGGTGGGATCGACCACCGCTTTCGTGCGCCTCAACTATCCGCCGGCGGCCTGGCCGACCGCGATCGCGGCGATGACCATCGCCTTCGGCATCGGCCAGACCCTCGGGCCGATCGCGGTCGGCGCGGTGACCGACGCCATGGGCAGCCTGTCCTATGCGCTCAACGTCTCGGCGGCAATGCTGGCCATCGGCGCGGTGGCGGCGGCGTTTCAGCCCAGGCTGGCGCGCAAATAATGGAGCAGGCTAAGGTGCTCTCATGAACTCCGCACCGCCCGCCCCGCATTCGACAAACCGCTTTCTCACCGGCCTGCTCGGCGCGCCGATCGCGCAGTCGGCTTCGCCTGACATGCATGAGCGGGCGGCGGCGGCGCTGGACCTGCATTGTCACTATCAGCTGATCGAGGTCGCCAATGCCGGGCGCGAAGAGCTCAGGACGCTGCTCGAGGGCGTCAGGCGGCTGGGTTTTGCGGGCATCAACGTCACCTTTCCCTACAAGGAGGCGGTGCTCGATCTGCTCGACGAGTTGTCGCCGCGGGCTGCGCTGATCGGCGCCGTCAATACCGTCGTCGTCCGCGATAACAGGCTGATCGGCCACAACACCGATGCGACCGGTTTCGCGCGAGCTGTTACCGAACTTGTGACATCTTCCCCGCATGGCGCCGTCGCCGTGATCGGCGCCGGCGGTGTCGGCAAGGCGATTGCCTTTGCGCTGGCCGGGCTCGGCGTCAGCGAATTGCGGATTTTCGACAGCGACCATGAGAAGGCCGCGGCGCTGACAACCCGGCTCGATGGTCAGATAACGGCGCGCATTGCCGAAAGTGTCGAGGAGGCGCTGCGCGGAGTAGTCGGCGTGGTCAACGCTTCTCCGGTCGGGATGTTGCCCAGTGTTGACACGCCGGTGCCCGAAGCCCTCTTGCATGCCGGGCTGTGGGTCGCGGATGCCGTGTATTCACCGCTCTGGACGCCGCTGCTGACCGCGGCCAAAGCCAAAGGCGCCCGCGTGATGACCGGACGCGAACTGGCGATCCATCAAGCCGCCGATGCGTTCGATCTGTTCACGGGGTATGCGCCGTCGATCGCGGAACTCGGCATGGCATTCGACGGCGTGATGGCGAAACGATACGGCGCGAGAAACGGAGAGTAGGCGCTTCGCGATTCTTCTCCCCTCCTCCCACGCGCCCTTGCGCGTGGTGGGGAGGGGAGAAGAGACCGCGCGCGTTCTCTGGTCAGCTCCCGCTGAATGAATTGTATCCCTGATCTTCCCAGAAGCCGCCCTTGTAGTCGTTGGTGACTTCCATCGAGATCACGTATTTCGGATTCTTGAAGCCGAGTTTTGTGGGCACCCGGATCTTCATCGGGAAGCCATAGGCGCGCGGCAAAATCTCGTCGCCGAACTTGAAGGTCATCTGGGTCTGCGGATGCAGCGCGGTGGCCATGTCGAGCGGCGAGTTGTAGCCTTCCGCATCGGCGCACTGGAACCAGCAATATTTGGCGCGGCTGTCGGCACCGATTATTTTGAGGAAATCGCGCAGCGGCGTGCCGGTCCAGCTTCCGATCGCGCTCCAGCCCTCGACGCAGATATGGCGCGTCACCTGCTTGACCTGCGGCAGCTTGTAGAGCTCCTCCAGTGTCCAGGATCTCTTGTTGTCGACGAGGCCGCGGACCTCGAGCTTCCATTCCTTGCCGTCGATGGTGGGGGCGTCGTTCAGCGCGTAATAGGCGTTGAACGGGAACGGCTTTGTAATGGCGCTTTCCGGGAAGGTCGGCGCCAGCGCGTTGGGATTGAAGATGGCGGCCTGCACGCCGTCATTGAATTTCGAAATCTGCTTCAGCATCTCTTCGGCCGAAAAACTGTCGGTCACGTCGCAGCCGGTCAACAGCGTCAGCGCGCCGAGGCTGGCGCCGCCGGCGATGAAACGCCGCCGCGCCAGATCGGGCATCACCCTTGTGGCGTCCCTGACCAGCAATTGCTTGTCGACGCCGGGGATCAGAAGCGAGCGAAGGCGGCCCATGATGTTTCTCCCTAATACCTGATCTCAACGCCCGATGATCATGGCGCGCAGGCTTTTCGGCACCAGCAGCGCCAGCGCGACATGCACCACCAGAAATGCGACGATTGCCGCCATGCAGAAGAAGTGGACGTAGCGCGCGACATCATAACCGCCGAACAGCGCCGTCAGATATTGCAGCTGCACCGGCTTCCAGATCGCCAGGCCCGACAGCACGACGAGGATGCCGACCGCGATGATCCCGGCATAGAGCAGCTTCTGGACATAATTGTATTTCGTCAGGTCGGCATGCGAGAGCTTGCCGGTCAGGGCTGCCCTGGTGTCGGCAATCACGCCCTCCGGCGTGATCGGCAGCAGCTTCTTGCGGAAGCGGCCGGTGGCAAGGCCAAGGGCAAGATAGACGAGGCCGTTGACCATCAGCAGCCACATCGCGGCGAAATGCCAGAGCAGTGCGCCGCCGAGCCAGCCGCCCAGCGTAATCGACTTCGAGAACGTGAAGTCGAACAGCGGCGAGGCATTGTAGATCTGCCAGCCCGACATGATCATCAGCACCATCGCCACCGCGTTGATCCAGTGCACGGTGCGGACCCAGGCTGGCTGGACGACCTTCGTCGATGTGGCGGCGGCAGCGGGCTGTTCGTTGACGGCGAGGCTGGACATGGTGATTCCCTGGCTGTTCCAAGCTTAAGGAGAGGCCGATACAGGCTTATACGCCGGTTACAGGCGGTTCGTTACTGCCAAGGCGCTATCAGATTGATGCCTGGAGCCTATGGCGGTCACAAAAAAGCGAGCCGGGTTGCCCCGGCTCGCTCTTCCGTCGCGCATCCTGTCCGGGGCAGGTCAGGCGCGGACCGTTACGACGCCGGCATCAGAACGGTGTCGACCACGTGGATCACGCCGTTCGACTGATTGACGTTCGAGATCGTCACCATCGAGGCGCCGCCCTTGGCGTCGACGATCCAGACCTTGCCGTCCTTGAGCTTGACCGACAGCTCTTCGCCTTCGACGGTCTTGAGCTTCTTGCCGTCGGTCAGGCTGGCAGCATCCATCTTCCCGGCTATCACGTGATAGGTCAGGATCTTGGTGAGGGTCGCCTTGTTTTCGGGCTTCACCAGGGTATCGACGGTGCCGGCCGGCAGCTTGCCGAACGCCGCATTGGTCGGCGCGACCACGGTGAACGGGCCCTTGCTCTGCAGGGTGTCGACCAGACCGGCGGCCTTCACCGCGGCCACCAGCGTGGTGTGATCCTTGGAGTTGACGGCGTTCTCGACGATGTTCTTCGAGGGGAACATCGCGGCGCCACCGACCATCACGGTCTTCTCGCCGGACATTTCGCTCTTCATCATCTTCTTGTCTTCAGCGCTGGCGGGCGCGATGACAACGGCGGTCAGAGCCAGGGCGCCGAAGGCGGCGGCGGAGAAAAGTGCAATACGCTTGGACATGGAAACGTCTCCCGATGATTGAGGTGACCGGCGGTTCGCCGGCGTTGAAGGGGCAACAACGACGCTTGCCCGGTTGGTCAGACTGCGTCGCCGTTGGGCCGAGTTACGGGAGGGTTTCGGGCGGGTTTCGGAGAATAATTTATCGTGATGTCTGAAACTATTTTCGGCCCCATCCGTGGGGGGGCTTTACGTCGTCCCTGCGAACGCAGGGACCCATACCGCGCGATTTAACGATAAGGCAGCTTGGCTGTCGCCTTTCGGAAAAATGACGCCGGGGGGTATGGGTGCCTGCGTTCGCAGGGACGACGTGGGAGAATTGCTCTAATCCCGGTTGTTCGGCGTCTGAATGAATCCCCGATTATGCGTCGGGCTGATCAGGATTTCGTTGATGCAGACCCGCGGCGGCATCGAGGCGACGAAGGCGATGGTGCGGCCGCAATCCTCGGGCTGCAGCATCTTCGCCTGCTCGGCCTCGCTCGGCACCACCGGCCGCAGCTTCAGGATCGGGGTGGCGACCTCGCCGGGCGACAGGCAGCAGGCCCGCAGGCCGTTGACGCATTCATCCATGTTGAAGGAATGGGTCAGAGCCAGCACCGCATGTTTTGTGGTGGTGTAGGCCGGTCCCGGCATTTTCGAGACGTGACGGCCGGCCCACGACGCCACGTTGATGATGCAGCCGTCCTGCTGCTTGCGCATCGCCGGCAACACCGCGCGCATGCAGTACAGCACGCCGTTGAGATTGATCTCGACCAGTTTGTCCCAGCCCTCCAGTTCCATGTCGGCCCAGCTGCGCTTCGGCACGTTGATGCCGGCGCTGTTGACCAGCAAATCGATGCGGCCGTGTTTGGCGAGGATCTGGTCCGCGGCCCTGGTGACGTCATCCTTGTTGCTGACATCCAGCGCGATGGCCTCGGCCTTGCCGCCTTTTCTCGTGATGTTCGCCACGACGCGGTCGAGCTCTTGCGTTCGGCGGCCGGAAACCACCACAGTCCAGCCATCCGCCGCCAGAAACTCCGCCCCGGACTCGCCGATCCCGCTGCCGCCGCCGGTCACCCAGGCCACGCGTTTCCCGTTATTTGACATGCAAACTGTCTCCGTTGCTTTTTGAAGGGCGTTTTTGCTAATGCAGCGCTCAGACTGACCGGCCATCGCCCCTCAGGGAATGTTGCATGAACACCACCGCCAACGCCAACCTGTTTTCCCGCCTGTTCGACGACCTCGACGATCCCTCACGCCTCGCAATCGAGACGGTCGACGGGCAACACATCAGCTATGGCGATCTCATGGCCCGCGCCGGGCAGATGGCGAATGTGCTGGTGTCCCGCGGCGTCAAATCAGGCGACCGCGTTGCAGCACAAACCGAAAAATCGGTGGCGGCCCTGGTGCTCTATCTCGCGACGGTTCGCGCCGGCGCGGTCTATCTGCCGCTCAACACCGCCTATACGCTGAACGAACTGGAATACTTCATCGGCGACGCCGAGCCGTCGCTGGTGGTGTGCGATCCCTCCAAGGCGGAAGGCATCGGCGCGATCGCGGCAAAAGTCGGCGCCAGGGTCGAGACGCTGGGCGCCGATGGCCAGGGATCCCTGACGCAAGCCGCAGCCTCCGTGAAGGCGGAATTCGAAACTGTCGAGCGCGCCGATGACGATCTCGCCGCGATCCTCTACACTTCAGGCACCACGGGGCGCTCCAAGGGCGCGATGCTGACGCACGACAATCTGGCGTCGAATTCGCTCTCACTGGTCGATTACTGGCGCTTCACCGACAAGGATGTGCTGATCCACGCGCTGCCGATCTATCACACCCACGGCCTGTTCGTGGCCAGCAACGTCACGCTGTTCGCGCGCGCCGCGATGATCTTCTTGCCGAAATTCGATCCGGAACTCATCATCAAGCTGATGGCGCGCGCCACGGTGATGATGGGCGTGCCGACGTTTTACACGCGGCTGCTGCAGAGTCCCGCGCTGACCAGGGAGTCGACCAGGCATATGCGGCTGTTCGTGTCGGGCTCGGCGCCATTGCTCGCAGACACCCACCGCGAATGGGCTGCGCGCACCGGCCACGCCGTGCTGGAGCGCTACGGCATGACCGAGACCAACATGAATACCTCAAACCCCTATGACGGCGATCGCGTGCCCGGGGCGGTCGGCCATGCGCTGCCCGGCGTGTCCGTGCGCGTCACCGATCCCGAAACCGGCAAGCCGCTCGAACCGGAAACCATCGGGATGATCGAGGTCAATGGCCCCAACGTGTTCAAGGGCTACTGGCGGATGCCGGAGAAGACCAAGGCGGAGTTTCGCGACGACGGGTTTTTCATCACCGGCGATCTCGGCAAGATCGACGCCAAGGGCTATGTGCACATCCTCGGCCGCGGCAAGGACCTGGTGATTTCAGGCGGCTTCAACGTCTACCCGAAGGAAATCGAGAGCGAGATCGACGCCATGCCGGGCGTGATCGAATCCGCCGTGATCGGCGTGCCGCACGCCGATTTTGGCGAAGGCGTCACCGCCGTGCTGGTCTGCGACAAGGGCGCTGCGATCGACGAGGCCTCGGTGCTGAAGGCGCTCGACGGCCGGCTGGCAAAGTTCAAGATGCCGAAGCGGGTGATCGTGGTCGAGGAATTGCCCCGCAATGCCATGGGCAAGGTGCAGAAGAATATTCTGCGGGACACCTACGCGAAGATTTACGCGAAGTGATTGTCGTCGCCCCTGCGGACGCAGGCCCATAATCCCGGTCATCTGTGGTGACAAGGGGTCGTCCAACAGCATTCTCGAACGATAAATCGCGCTGTATGGGTTCCTGCGTTCGCAGGAACGACGGGTTGAGGAAGTTGGCGTCTATGTGGCGTCGTCCCCGCCTCGAGTGCTTCACAGCAAACTGATCACGAACCTTCCGCCGACGATGAACAGATAACACCCGAACGCCACCTCCAGCGTGCGCTTCGACACCGCATGCGCGGCCCGGACGCCGAGCGGCGCGGTCAGGAGGCTGGTCGGCATCACAAGCACGGCGCCGATCAGCGAGACGTAGCCGAGCGCGAACGGCAGCTGAAGGGCTGCGACCTCGGGATAGCGCATTGCGGCCGGCCAGCCGGCATAGACGTATCCGAGCGCACCGGGAATCGAGATCAGCACCGCCAGCGCCGAGGAGGTCGCGACCGCCTGCAGCAGCGGCCGGCCATAAAACGTCAGCAGCAGATTGGAGAACAATCCGCCGCCGACTCCCATCAGCGTGGAGAGCAGACCGACGACGAAGCCGTAGAGCTTCATCAGCGGCCCCTTCGGCAGGTCGTCGCCGAGCTTCCAGCCCTCGCGCGCCAGCAGCAGCCGGGTCGCGGCCGACCATGCCACCATCACGAACACGATCTTGAACAGCCGCTCCGGTGCGTAGCGTGCGGTCACGCTGCCGGCGATCACGCCTGACAGCACCGGCAGCCACCACGCCCGCAGGATCTCCAGATCCACCGTGCCCCGGACATGGTGGGCACGCCAGGCGCGGATCGAGGTTGGAATGATGATGGCGAGCGATGTCCCGATGCACAGCGGCATCCGCACCTCGAGCGGGACGCCGGCCAGCCGGAAGCATTCGTAGAATACCGGGACCAGGATAGCGCCGCCGCCGATCCCGAACAGGCCGGCGAGGAAGCCCGACAGCGCCCCCACCGCCACCAGCAGGAGCGCCAGTTCGGCAAGCTCCGCGACACCAAGCCCGCCGATTGCCATCTCTGGTTCCTTCGTCTCGCGGCCAGCCTTGCAGTTCCAGACTTGGCGCGTTCATGAATCGTGCTTCAGGTATACCAGCCACCAGCAGCCGCCGACCTTGTCAACGGCCACGATTGCAGGGCACATCCATAGATGTGAATCGCGGTTCGCAATTGCCGATTTTCGTCGTTGCGCTGATTGTTTCGAGTTCGTAAATAGAATTTGTCTATCGCGATCCACAAAGGGCTCTTGCAGCCCGCCAACCCATCAAAGCCGCCGATGACCGCCAGGATCGAACGACCGCTTTCGCCCCATTTGCAGACCTACCGCTGGACCCTGACGATGGCGCTGTCCATCGTGCATCGCGCCACCGGCGTGGCGCTGTATTTCGGTACCCTGCTGCTGGCGTGGTGGCTGATTGCGGCGGCCTCCGGCCCCGGCGCCTACGCCAACGTGCAGGCCTTTACCGGCAGCATCATCGGCAAGCTGATCGTGTTCGGCTACACGTGGGCGCTGATGCATCATCTGCTCTCCGGCCTGCGGCATCTGGTCTGGGACCTCGGCTACGGCTTCAAGGCCAGCGAGCGTGAGGCCATGACCTGGGGCGCGCTGATCGGCGGCGTTTCGCTGACCGTGCTGGTCTGGATCGCCGCCTATGCGATCGGAGGCGGACGATGAACGCGCCCAAATCTCCTTCGATGCGCACGCCGCTGGCGCGCGTCCGCAGCCTCGGCTCCTCGCATTCCGGTACTTCCGATTTCTGGCGGCAGCGCGTTACCGCTGTCGCGATGACCGTGCTGATCGTGCCCGTCATCGTGGTGGTCTTGATGCTGATCGGCAGCAACCAGGCGGGCGCCAAGCAAATCTTCAGCTCGCTGCCCATCGCGATCATCATGCTGCTCTTCATCGTCGCCAGTGCCTGGCACATGAAGATCGGCATGCAGGTCGTGATCGAAGACTACGTGCACAATGAAAAGATCAAGCTCGCCAGCGTGATGGCCAACAATTTCTTCTGTATCGCGGTGGCGCTCGCCTCCATTTACGCGATCCTCAAAATGTCATCGGGAGTGTAGCCCATGGCTTCCAGAGATTCGGCTGCTGAAGGTAACGGCCCCGCCACCAACGGAAAAGCCTATCCGATCGAAGACCACACCTACGACGTCGTCGTGGTCGGCGCCGGCGGCGCCGGTCTGCGCGCCGTGGTCGGCTGCGGCGAGGCCGGCCTGCGCACCGCCTGCATCACCAAGGTATTTCCGACCCGTTCGCACACGGTGGCCGCCCAGGGCGGCATTTCTGCAGCGCTCGGCAACATGCACAAGGACGACTGGCGCTGGCACATGTACGACACCGTCAAGGGATCGGACTGGCTCGGCGATCAGGATTCGATCGAATACATGGTGCGCCAGGCGCCGGAGGCGGTCTACGAGCTCGAGCACTGGGGCGTGCCGTTCTCGCGCACCCAGGACGGCAAGATCTATCAGCGGCCGTTCGGCGGCATGACGCTGGACTACGGCAAGGGCCAGGCCCAGCGCACCTGCGCCGCCGCCGACCGCACCGGTCACGCCATGCTGCACACCATGTACGGCCAGGCGCTGCGCCACGCCGCGGAATTCTACATCGAGTTCTTCGCCATCGACCTGATCATGGACGACCAGGGCACCTGCCGCGGCGTGATCGCGCTCAAGCTCGACGACGGCACGCTGCATCGCTTTCGCGCGCAGACGACCATCCTCGCCACCGGCGGCTATGGGCGGATCTATCATTCCTGCACCGGCGCTCACACCCAGACCGGCGACGGCAGCGCGATGGCGCTGCGCGCAGGACTGCCGCTGCAGGACATGGAGTTCGTCCAGTTCCACCCGACCGGAATCTACGGCGCCGGCTGCCTCGTCACCGAAGGCGCGCGCGGCGAGGGCGGTTATCTCGTCAATTCCGAGGGCGAGCGCTTCATGGAGCGCTATGCGCCGTCCGCCAAGGATCTGGCGTCGCGCGACGTGGTCTCGCGCGCGATGACCATCGAGATCCGCGAAGGCCGCGGCGTCGGCAAGAAGAAGGATCACATCTACCTGCACCTCGATCATCTCGATCCCAAGGTGCTGCAGGAACGCCTCCCGGGCATTTCCGAATCGGCGAAAATCTTCGCCAATGTCGACGTCACCCGCGAGCCGATCCCGATCGTGCCGACCGCGCACTACAACATGGGCGGCATTCCCACCAACTTCCACGGCGAAGCGCTGACCAAGAAGAACGGCGACGACAATTTCGTGGTGCCGGGCCTGATGGCTGTCGGCGAAGCGGCCTGCGTCTCGGTGCACGGCGCCAACCGTCTCGGCTCCAACTCGTTGATCGATCTCGTGGTGTTCGGCCGCGCCGCGGCGCTGCGCTGCGCGGAAAAACTGACACCGAACGGCAAGCAGCCGGATTTGCCGGCGGACTCCGCCGACAAGGCGCTCGGCCGGCTCGATCGTTACCGCTATGCCTCCGGCGGTACGCTGACGGCGAAGCTGCGCGACAGCATGCAGCACGTGATGCAGAACAATTGCGCGGTGTTCCGCACCGGCGAGGTGCTGAACGAAGGGCACAATCTGATTCACAAGGTGCACGGCGGCATCAGCGACATCTCGGTGACCGACCGTTCGCTGACCTGGAATTCCGATCTGATCGAGACGCTGGAATTCGATAATCTGATCGTGCAGGCGGTGGTGACGATGGACTCGGCGGTGAACCGCACCGAGAGCCGCGGCGCCCATGCGCGCGAGGATTTTCCGGACCGCGACGACAAGAACTGGATGAAGCACACGCTGGCCTGGATCGACGATGGCGGCAAGACGTCAGTCGATTATCGCCCGGTGCACGATTACACGATGACGAACGACGTGCAGTACATCCCGCCGAAGGCGCGGGTGTATTGATATCGACAGCGAAGGCTTGAAAGATGGTTGAATTCGCGCTTCCGAAAAACTCGAAGATCACCGGCGGCAAGACCTGGCCGAAGCCTGTGGGCGCGACCGAGACGCGCGAGTTCAAGGTCTATCGCTGGAATCCGGACGACGGCAAGAATCCCGGCATCGACACCTATCATATCGACATCAATGATTGCGGCCCGATGGTGCTCGACGGCCTGATCTGGATCAAGAACCACATCGATCCGACGCTGACCTTCCGCCGCTCCTGCCGCGAAGGCGTCTGCGGCTCCTGCGCCATGAACATCGACGGCCAGAACACGCTGGCCTGCACCAAGTCGATGCACGACGTGAAGGACGGCGCGGTCAAGGTCAATCCGCTGCCGCACCAGCCCGTGGTCAAGGACCTGGTGCCGGATCTCACGAACTTCTACGCGCAATACGCCTCGATCGAGCCTTGGCTGAAGACCACCACGCCGACTCCGCAGAAGGAATGGCGGCAGAGCCACGAGGACCGCGAAAAGCTCGACGGCCTCTACGAATGCATTCTGTGCGCCTGCTGCTCGACCTCATGCCCGAGCTACTGGTGGAACAGCGATCGCTATCTCGGCCCGGCCGCATTGCTGCAGGCGAACCGATGGGTCAAGGACAGCCGCGACGAAGCCACCGGCGAACGGCTCGACAATCTCGAGGATCCGTTCCGGCTCTACCGCTGCCACACCATCATGAACTGCGCCAAGGCCTGTCCGAAGGGCCTCAATCCCGCCGAGGCGATCGCCGAGCTCAAGCTGAAGCTGGTCGAGCGGCAGATCTGAACCGGGCGGCGTCAAACCCGTCGTCGTTGGAGTCGTAGTCGAACTCGGCTATGCATGCACCGTTTGCACCGACTTCGAGGAAACCCGTTTGAAACCCGACAACGACCCCGTTCCCGCGCCGTTCGGCGCGTTCACGCCGAATGCCGCGCAGGCCGCGATCATCTCGCTGGCGCAGCGCTCCCGGCTGAAGCGCGGCGCGTTCCGCCCGATGCTGTCGCGGCTGGTTAACTTGCTGCGCGCCGGCCCGCTCGACGTATCGTATCAGGGCGCGTCGTTCCGGTTCTACCATCAGGCCAGCGCCACCGAGCGCGGCGCGCTGTTCAATCCCGACTACAATCTCGAAGAGCTGGACTTTCTGCGCGCCCACACCCCCGCAGGCGGCGTGTTCGTCGATGTCGGCGCCAATGTCGGCACCTATGCGCTGGCGCTGGCGCGGCACGTTGGCCCCAATGGCAAGGTGATTGTGATCGAGCCGCATCCGGTGACGCATGCGCGGCTGAAATTCAACTGCGAAGCATCCGGCGCCATCCAGGTGAAGCTGGTGGCCGCAGCCGCGGGACCTGCGGACGGCGAGTTGCTGATCGAGACCGACGGCGACAATCTCGGCGCCAGCCACATCGTGACCGGCCGGCCCGCCGGCAATGCCTTCAAGGTGCCGGCGCTGCGGCTGCAGCGCATCCTCGATCAGGCCGGCGTGTCGCGGGTCGACGCCCTGAAGATCGACGTCGAGGGTTTTGAGGACCGCGTGCTGACCGGCTTTTTCGCGGAGGCGCCGCCGTCGCTGTGGCCGCGCGCGGTCGTGATCGAGCATCTGTCGCGCAACGAATGGCTGGCGGACTGCATTGCCGACATGCGCGCGCGCGGCTACGCCGAAACCGGCAAGACCCGCAGCAACACGCTGTTGGTGAAACCATAGCGCCACCCGAACCGCAGGAGATTTTGATGATCGACCACATCGGTTTTCCGGTTTCCGACTATCCGCGCGCCAGGGCTTTCTATCTCGAGGCGCTGGCGCCGCTCGGCTACGGCCTCGTGATGGAAGTGACGCAGGAGCAAAACGACGGTACGGTCGCGGCCGGATTCGGCGCCAACGGCAAACCGGATTTCTGGATCGGCGGCGAAGGCGGATTGAACAAGCCATTGCATGTCGCGATATCAGCCAAAGACCGCGCCACGGTCGACGCCTTCTACCAGGCGGCGATGGCGGCGGGCGGTCGCGATAATGGCGCGCCCGGCATCCGCGCCCACTACCATCCCAATTATTACGGCGCCTTCGTGCTCGATCCCGATGGCCACAACATCGAAGCGGTGTGCCACGCGCCTGAGTGACGGTTCCAGTTCGGCGGAACATCGCGGGATCGCCGCCGTTGTCGCTCCAGCACAGGGAGCTACGACATGGCCAACGACAATAGCGCCCACGACACGGACAGCGCCAGGGTGGCGATGTAAATGGGAATCGATCCGCTGGAGAATCCGCCGATCAAGCCCGGACAACCGACCGAGCCGCCGCAGGAAAGCCCGCCGGGAAATCCGCAGCCCGATGTGCCGCCGCCGATGCGCGAGCCCGGCGCACCGGCGCGCCCCGAAGAGTTGCCCGGACAAACGCCCGAGGAGTTGCCGGTGCGGGGACCACCGGGTCCGACCGCGCCTAACCCCGCGACGGCTGATTTGCCGGGCTCTCAGACAAATCTCAATCCGGGTATATCGGGTTTGCCACAGGGAACGATGTAACTCCCGTTGCGTTCACAACCAGCGTCTGAATGCGCAATGAATAATTGCGCCTTCAGGCGCTTGTTGCGTTGAAATAAAAGAAGCTTCGCCATTGCAGGCCGCCACAATCCGGCCCAACGCTTATTCGTTGATTGCGCATCTTGTTTCCATTCCCCGGGGTTCAAACCATATGACACACCTACGCCTCGTGCTGCTCGCCACGACAGCGCTTACGGCAATGCAATTCGCTGCACCTTCATCGTACGCGCAAACCGCCCCGATCGTGGTGGCGCAGGCGGACAAGGATGTTGGTCCGGATGGAAAACCCAAGCCGAAGCCGGCACCGCCCGCTGCTGCTCCACGTCCCGCCGCGCCGCCGCCCGCCGCTGCGCCGCCCGCC
>NZ_JAURXB010000228.1 GCF_030654605.1 Bradyrhizobium sp. | reverse complement strand
TGCTGGTCGAATACAATCCGGGCTTCTGCGCGCTGCTGCGCGACCGCTATCCGCAGGCTACGGTTGTGCAGGGCGACGCCTACGCGCTGCGCGACTCGCTCGGCGACGTGCTGAGCGCGCCGGCATCCGCCGTGGTGTCCGGCCTGCCGCTGGTGACACAACCGATGCTGAAGCGCCTGAAACAGATCCGCGACGCTTTCCTGGCGCTGGCGCCGGGCGCGCCCTTCGTGCAGTTCACCTATTCGGTGGCGCCGCCGATTCCGAAATCGCTGCCGGGCGTTTCCACCGAAGCCTCCGAGCGCATCTGGATGAACCTTCCGCCGGCCCGCGTCTGGGTGTATCGCAAGGGCTGACCCTTTTCCGGCGCCGCCGCGTGCCGGTTAGCCCTGTCTTGCGATTGGTTCATGGCCGCGCTGAAAATCCTCGTCATTCCCGGCTCGCTGCGATCAGGCTCGCATAATGCGAAGCTGGCTTCTGCCGCTGCGCATGAGCTCGCGCTGGCCGGCGCCGAAGTCACCCGCATCTCGCTGGCCGATTTTCCGCTGCCGATCTATGACGGCGACCTGCAGAACAAATCCGGCGTGCCGAAGCACGCGATCAACCTGAAGCGGATGATGGGCGCGCATCACGGCGTCCTGCTGGTTTCGCCGGAATACAATGCGTCGGTCTCGCCGCTGCTCAAGAACGCCATCGATTGGGTCAGCCGGGTGCAGGATCCGCACGAGACCCGCGGCCAGGTGTTTCGCGAGCGGCCCTTTGCGATCGCGGCGGCCTCGGAAAACCGGCTCGGCGGAACGTGCGGCCTCGCGGCATTGCGGCTGATCCTGACCGCCTGCCATGCGCTGGTCGTTCCCAGCCAGTTCGGGCTGTCGTTCGCCAACGAGGCCTATGATGATATGGACAGGCTGAAGCATCCGGCCGATAGCGAGGCGCTGAACGCGCTGGTGCGGCAGCTGATCGATATTTCCCAGCGCATGATGTGAGGTGACATGCAAGCTTCCAGGATCGCTCCCCGCGACCGCCTGATAGTCGCGCTCGATCTGCCCGGCGTCCCTGCCGCGGAGGCGATGATTGCGCGGCTCGGCGACAGCGTGACGTTCTACAAGATCGGCTATCAGCTCGCCTATGCGGGGGGCCTGCCGCTGGTCCGCCAGCTCGCGGACCAGGGCAAGAAGGTCTTCATCGATCTCAAGCTGCACGATATCGGCAATACCGTGGCGCGCGGCGTCGAGAGCATCGCCAAATTGGGCGCGACGTTCCTGACCGTGCACGCCTATCCGCAGACCATGAAGGCGGCGGTCGAGGCGCGCGCCGGTTCTGACCTGAAAATTCTCGCCGTCACCGTGCTGACCTCCTATGACGACGGCGACCTTCACGCCGCGGGCTTTCGGCTCGGCGTGTCCGATCTGGTCGAGGCCCGCGCCCAGCAGGCCCAGGTGCTCGGCGTCGATGGCCTCGTCTGTTCGCCGGAAGAAGCCGCACATCTGCGCAAGGTGGTGGGTCACCAGATGAACCTGGTCACCCCCGGCATCCGGCCCGCGGGTGCGGCTGTCGGCGACCAGAAGCGCATCATGACGCCGGCGCGCGCCATTGCCGCCGGCGCGGATTATCTGGTGGTCGGACGTCCCGTGATGGAAGCCGCCGACCCGAAGGAAGCGGCCGAGGCCATCCAGGCCGAGATCGAGCAGGCACTGGGCTGAACAATAACAAAAGGGAGAATGCAAATGGCAAAGGGCTACTGGATCGGGCGCGTCGACGTTCACAGTGACGAAGGCTACAAGGCATACGCAGCCGCCAACCCGGCCATCTTCAAGAAATTCGGCGGCCGCTATGTCGTGCGCGGCGGCAAGTTCGAGGCCGTGGAGGGCGCAAGCCGCTCGCGCAACGTCGTGATCGAATTCGCCGATTACGAGACCGCGCTGGCCTGCTACCGCTCGCCGGAATACCAGGCCAACATCAAGCTGCGGCAGCCGCATTCGATCGCCGAACTGATCGTCATCGAAGGCTATGACGGGCCGCAGCCGTAGCACTCCGTCCCTCATCCCCGCGCAACGGATTCGTCGTTGTCGCTGGAGGAGCGGCCTCTTGGCCGCGTCTCGAAGGATGGCAACAGGCATTGTGCCAGATGGTTCGAGACGCGCGCTGGACAGCGCAAGGGCGCTGCCCAACGCCCTCCTCACCATGAGGGAGTGGTGCGAGTATGGCCCGAAGAGACCATCGATCCGTTGCCCGGAAAGCCTGTGCCCGCTATAGGGGCGGAGAGAGGTAGTGCCATGGCCGACATGCGTTTGATCGTTGCGGGGGCGGGCGGCCGGATGGGCCGCGCGCTGACGCGCGTCATCTCGGAAACGCCGGGCGCCGTGCTCACCGGCGCGCTGGAAGCGCCGGGTTCCGCGCTGCTGGGCAAGGATGCCGGCGTGCTCGCCGGCCTGCCCGAAAATGGCGTGAAACTCTCGGGCGATTTGTGGTCGCTGTCGGCCAATGCCGACGGCATCGTCGATTTCACCGTGCCGGCCGCCACCATCGCCAATGTCGCGATTGCCGCCGAGCGCGGCCTGGTCCACATCATCGGCACCACGGGTCTCTCTTCGTCCGACGACGCCGTGATCAAGAGCGTCACCGGGCGCGCCATTGTCGTGAAGTCCGGCAATATGAGCCTTGGCGTCAATCTGCTGGCCGCGCTGGTCAAGCGGGTGGCGCAGTCGCTCGACCAGGGCTTCGATATCGAAATCCTCGAAATGCATCACCGCGCCAAGATCGACGCGCCGTCGGGCACCGCGCTGATGCTCGGCGAGGCCGCCGCCGCCGGCCGCGGCGTCGATCTCGACAGCCATTCGGCGCGCGGCCGCGACGGCATCACCGGCGCGCGGCGGCCGGGCGATATCGGCTTTGCGTCGCTGCGCGGCGGCACCGTCACCGGCGATCACAGCGTGATCTTCGCCGGCGCCATGGAACGCATCACGCTGTCGCATCACGCCGAGGACCGCATGATGTTCGCGCAGGGCGCCATCAAGGCCGCGCTGTGGGCGCGCCAGCAGAAGCCCGGGCTGTATTCGATGGCCGACGTGCTGGGCTTGAGCGACTTCTGACGCTCTTCTCCCCTCCTCCCGCGCGCTTTGGCGCGTGGCGGGGTGGGGTCGGGGGTGGGGGGCGTCTCAGCGAATTTGCTGACAGTCGTGTGCGCTGAAGCACCCCCCACCCCCGACCCCTCCCCACCCCGTCGCCCGCCTTCGCCGAGTGGCTTCGGCGGACGCAGCGGGAGGAGGGGAGAAGAAGGTGCTCTAATTCTTCTGCCGCAACGATTTGCCGGTCATCTCGGCCGGCTGCGGCAATTCCATCAGGTCGAGCAGCGTCGGCGCAAGATCCGCCAGCCGGCCATCCGACAATGACACATCGCCGCCGCCGAACAGCAACACCGGCACCGGATTGGTGGTGTGGGCCGTATGCGGACCGCCGGTGACGGGATCGCGCATCATTTCGCAGTTGCCGTGGTCGGCCGTCACCAGCAGCGCGCCGCCGGATTCTTCGATCGCGTCCGCGATCTGGCCGAGCCCGCGGTCCACCGTTTCCACTGCCTTGATCGCGGCGGCGAGGTTTCCGGAATGGCCCACCATGTCCGGATTGGCATAGTTGAGGACGATCAGGTCGTACTTGCCGGACCGGATGGCCTCAACCGCCTTCGCCGTCAATTCGGGCGCCGACATTTCCGGCTGCAGGTCGTAGGTCGCGACCTTGGGCGACGGCACCATGATGCGATCCTCGCCGGCAAAAGGCTCTTCCCGTCCGCCGTTGAGAAAATAGGTGACGTGGGGATATTTCTCCGTTTCCGCCATGCGCAACTGCGTGCGGTTCGCGGCCGCCGTAACCTCTCCCAGAATGTTCGGATAGGTCTGCGGCGGAAATATCGTCTGCATCAGCTGGTCCAGATGCTCGCTGTATTGCGTCATGCCAACCGCGGCGGCGAAGCGGACGGCGCGCTTGCGTGGAAAACCGGCAAACGCCGGATCGAGCATGGCGCCGAGAATCTCGCGGACGCGATCGGCGCGAAAGTTGAAGCAGAGCACGCCGTCGCCGTCCTTGATGCCGGCGTAGCCGCCGATCACCGAGGGCTCGACGAATTCGTCGGTGTGTTCGTGCGCATAGGCGTCCGATATCGCCGACTGGGCGTCGGGAAATCGCGGGGCTTCGGCCTCGACGATGGCGTGATAGGCTTTGGCGACGCGTTCCCAGCGATTGTCGCGGTCCATCGCATAGTATCGACCGATCACGGTGGCCACCGGCACCGCCGGCGGCAGTGCGGCCTGCAGCCGCCTCAAATCATCGGCCGCCGATTTCGGCGGCGTATCGCGTCCATCGGTGAGGGCATGTACCACCGCTGGCACGCCGCTCTCGGCGAGGATGACGGCCAGTGCTGCCGCCTGGTCCTGATGCGAATGCACCCCGCCCGGGGAAACCAGGCCGATCAGATGGCAGGTGCCGCCGCTCTGTTTCAGCGCCTGGATCAGGCTGCGGAACGCTTCGGCGGATTTGATGCTGCCGGAGGCAATCGCTTCGTTGATCCGCGGCAGATCCTGCATCACCACGCGGCCTGCGCCGATGTTGAAGTGCCCGACCTCGGAATTACCCATCTGGCCGCCGGGAAGGCCGACATCGAGTCCCGACGTATGCAGGAAGGCGTGCGGCCCGGTGGTCCACAGGCGATCGAAATTCGGTGTGTCGGCCTGGCGAACGGCATTGTCTGCCGGGTCTTCGCGCCAGCCCCAGCCATCCAATATGGCCAGCATGACAGGACGACGTTTTTGCATGGATCCACCTTTTATGGCTGCTTACCAGGGTGGTTGTGAGCGATCGGTTTGCGGTCGTCAATCGCCGAAAGCCCGCAGATTCGTAGGGTGGGCAAAGGCGCGCACGTCGCGCCGTGCCCACCGTTCAAAGCCCATGACCGGATAGATGGTGGGCACGCCGCAGGGGCGGCTTTGCCCACCCTACGGCCCCCTCTAATGCACCCCGACCTGTCCGGCTTCCCAGCCCAGCATCGCCTGCTTGCGGGTGATGCCCCAGTGATAGCCGGTCAGCGCGCCGCTCTTGCCGAGCGCGCGGTGGCAGGGAACCACGAACGAGATCGGGTTTTTGCCGACCGCGGCGCCGACCGCGCGCGACGCCTTCGGGCTGTTGATGTTGCTGGCGATGTCGGAATAGCAGACCGCGCGGCCCATCGGGATCTTCAACAGCGTCTCCCAAACGCGCACCTCGAAATCGGTGCCGATCAGCACCACGCGCAGCGGCTGGTCGGCGCGCCACATCTTCTTGTCGAACACGCGCTGCGCCAGGTCGGCGGTGCCGGCGCGGTCCTCGACATAGGTCGCGCGTGGCCAGCGCCGCTGCATGTCGGCGAGTGCTGCCGGCTCCTCGCCGGGATCGGCGAAGGCAAGGCCCGCAAGGCCGCGGCCGCTGGCGATCACGATGGCGGTGCCGAACGGCGAGGGATGGAAACCGTAACGCAGCGTCATATCGGCGCCGCCATTCTTCCATTCGCCGGGCGACATCGCCTCATGGGTGACGAACAGATCGTGCAGACGTCCCGGGCCTGAAAGACCGGAGTCGAGGGCGGCGTCGAGCACGCTGGCGGAATCGCGCAGCAGGCCCTTGGCGTGGTCGAGCGTCAGCGCCTGCATGAAGGCCTTTGGCGTCAGGCCTGCCCAGCGGCGGAACAGATGGTGCAGTTCATCCGGTGTCACGGAGGCGGCTTCCGCCATCGCTTCGATGGTCGGCTGCGCCCGCCATTGCTCCGAGATGAAGGCGATGGCGCGGCGCACCGAATCATAGTCGCGCAGTGCTGCGTTCTGGGGTCCCGGTTTGGTGAGGCGGTGCTCATTCATGGCGAGGTTCATGGTTCTGATGTAGGCCGCGCCAGGGACGCAAACCACCCGATTCCCGATCAGCTTTCACGATACGGGATTGTAGGTCGGGCCGCGTTTGGCAGCCTGCAATGCTGCCAGTAAAGCCTTGGCAAAGCTGGCTTTTTCGTCGGGTCCCAGAAAGCTCGCGATGGAGACGCGGCGCCCGCGGGAGACCAGGTAGAGCTTCTCGATGCCGAATTCGGCATGGGTCTGCTGGTCGAGCTGCACCCACAGCGGATTGAGCACCCATTCGACCACGTGGCCGCGGTGGCTGACCCGGCGCACCCGCAGCTCCGACGGCGTGATCCGGATCTCCTCGGTGGCGGCGGCGCGGCGGAAATTGATCCGGAATGCCCACCAGATCACCAGGATATCGAGGCCGAAAAAGCCGAACACCGGCCATGCGCCCATCAACAGGAATGCCAGGCCGGTGGCAAAACTGACCACGCTGAGAAACACCATCAGCACGATGAAGCCGGTGCGGTTCAGCGAGCGGTGCGGTGTCAGCAGCGCTGAAAACAATTCCGGCTGCGGATCATAATCGTTGCCTGCGGTCATCGTGGGTCAGTATACCCCGATCATGGCGAAAATCACCCGCGTCCTTCCGGCCAAATCCAGAATCCCGACGGCAAAACCGATCAAGAAGGCGGCAGCCAAACCGGCGCCCGCGCGCGTCGCGAAGAAGCCGGTCGGGATAAAGCCTTCCAGGCTGAAACCTGCGACGAAAAAACCTTCGAAGCCAAAACCCTGGACCGCCGCCGAGGTGTACGAGGCGTTCAGCCGGTTTCGCAACGCCAATCCCGAGCCGAAGGGCGAGCTCGAACACCTCAACGCCTACACCCTCCTGGTCGCGGTGGTGCTGTCGGCGCAGGCGACCGACGCCGGGGTCAACAAGGCGACGCGCGCGCTGTTTGCGGTGGCCGACACGCCGGAAAAAATGCTCGCGCTCGGCGAGGACAGCGTGCGCGACTACATCAAGACCATCGGGCTCTATCGCAACAAGGCGAAGAACGTCATCGCGCTGTCGCAAAAGCTGATCGCCGAATTCGGCGGCGAGGTGCCGCGCACCCGCGCCGAGATCGAAACGCTGCCCGGCGCCGGCCGCAAGACCGCCAACGTCGTGCTCAACATGGCCTATGGCGAACACACCATGGCGGTCGACACCCACGTGTTCCGCATCGGCAACCGCACCGGCCTCGCGCCGGGAAAAAATCCGCTCGAAGTCGAGCTCGGCCTCGAGAAGGTGATCCCGTCCGAGTTCATGCTGCACGCCCACCACTGGCTGATCCTGCACGGCCGCTACATCTGCCTCGCGCGCAAGCCGCGCTGCGATGTGTGTCTGATCAACGATCTCTGCCGGTGGCCGGAGAAGACGGCGTAGGGTTTTCTCCCCTCCTCCCGCTGCGTCCGCCGAAGCCACTTGGCGATGGCGGGCGAAGCGGTGGGGAGGGGTCGGGGGTGGGGGGTGCTTCAGCACACACAACTGTTAGCGAATTTGCTGAGACGCCCCCCACCCCCGACCCCTCCCCGCCACGCGCAAGGGCGCGTGGAGGGAGGGGAGTGAGAGTCTCGCGCCGGCGATTCTTACTTTACGCTGCCGGCACTCTCGTCTTCCGCGCGGGCTCGATCAGCTCCGGCCGGGGGCCGCTGAGGCGCTTGTGCATGTGGACCATGAAGGCCATGCCGAACAGCGGCGTCGCCAGGTTGACGATCGGGATCGACACGAACGCCGCGATGAACAGCCCCGCGGTGAAGACGGTCGCGGCATTGGCCTTGCGCATCGCCTTGGCTTCCGCCGGGCTGCGAAACCGCATCGCCGCAAGCTCGAAATATTCCCGGCCCAAAAGCCACGCGGTGGCGATGAAGAACACGATGAAGCCGGCGCCGGCGATCAACACGAAGGGCAGCGCGATCAGGTAGACCAGCAGCGTCAGGAGCGCAGTCTTGACGCCTTCGGTCATGGCGAGGCCGAACGGCAGCGCGGTGCCGGGGCGCTCCGCCGGATAGTGCTCGAGTTCGACATGGTCGGCGACCTCGTCGACGAACACGCTGGCCACCAGCGAGGTGATCACGGGCATCAGGAACACCGCGCCGAACACGACGCCGAGGCCGGCGATGATCGAGACGATCCAGGCCAGCACGTTGATCGAGGTCTCGAAGCTGGGCCCGAGCATGCCATCGAGCCAGACTTCGCCCGAGGTCGCGAACCAGCTCAGCAGCCGCTGCAGGCCGAACGCCAGCGCCGTGATCAATATCAGCGCAAGCCCGATCGAGCGCCACAGGATCGAGCGCATCGGCGGCGACAGGATTTGCGATAGCGCCTTGACGGCGGCGTCCAGCATGGCGGTCAAAGTCCTTCTTCCGGAAAAGCCCTCGCGAGAGGTAGCCATGCAGGCCCGGTTCGGCAAGGGCCGGCAAAAGCGGGCCTGAACCGCGATGAACCGGTGTTCAGGAAGAGCAAATACTGTACATTTCTCCAACCGCCAAACCTGCTGCGAGGCTCGCATGACCAGCATTCAAGATGTCTATCCCGGAGATCGCGTCAGCCTGCGCGAAACAGGTTTGCGCGACGGCCTGCAACTGGTGAAAAAATTTCCCTCGACATCCGCAAAACAGCGCTGGATCCGCGACGAATACGGCGCGGGGGTACGGCATTTCGAAGTCGGTTCGTTCCTGCCCGCCAGCACGTTTCCGCAATTTGTCGACGTCCGCGACATCATTGCCACTATTGCGTCGTTGCCGGGAGCGCACGGCGTTGCGCTGGCGCTGAACGAGCGCGGCGTCAACGAGGCGCTGGCCTCCGGCGTCGCCGAAATCGCCACGGTGGTTTCGGCCACCGAGGAACACAGCCAGGCCAATGCCAACCGCAGCCGCGAATCCGCCATCGCCAACGTCAGGCGGATGTGCGAGCTGCGCGACGCCAGCGCGCACAAGCCGCTGGTCAATGCCGCGATCTCGATGGCGCTGGGATGTTCGATCACCGGTCCGGTGGACCCAAAGGAAGTGCTGAAGCTGGTCGAAAAATGCCTGGAGGCCGGCGTCGACTTCGTCGCCATCGCCGACACCGTCGGCTATGCCGGCCCGAAACAGGTCGGCGAACTGACCAGGGCCGCGGTGAAACTGTCGGGTACAAAACCGGTCTGCGTTCACCTGCACGACACCAGGGGCATGGGCATTGCCAACGCGTCGGCCGCCCTCGATGCCGGCGCGCGTATTCTCGACGGCTCGCTCGGCGGCCTCGGCGGCTGCCCGTTCGCGCCCGGCGCCACCGGGAACGTGGTGTTCGAGGATCTGGCGTTTCTCTGCGAGAGCAAGGGATTTGCCACCGGCATCGATATCGAAAAGCTGATCGCGGTGCGCGGGATTTTGCGCTCGGAGATGCCGGGCGAGACGCTCTATGGCGGGCTCGCGCGGGCGGGACTGCCGAACGGCACGGCGAAGGCGGCGTGATCCCACTGCTCGCAGGCGGGCTTACGGCGCTGACTGGAACGTGATTGCCGGTTTTTCCTGATGGCGATTAGAACTAGCCGGTCAACAGGAGGATTCCCCATGCGCGCCATGTTAGCCTCGACGGCCATCGCCCTGCTGTTCAGCGTGTCCCCGGCATCCGCCATGTGCGGCGGTGGCGGCCAGCAGGCAAGCTCAGGCGGCATGTGCGGTGCGTCCGGCGTTTCCAAGCAGATGTCGGATTGGCCGATCGCTCCGCAGGCTCAGCCACAACAGCAGTCGAGCGGCATGGGCATGTGCTCGTGCTGCAAGAACATGGCGAGCATGGGCGGCATGAAGGCGGACGACCCGCATAAGGGCATGGAAATGCCGAAATAGCTGGAGCCCGCGACGTGCCGGGCGAGCCGATCGGCGGTGTCGCCGACCGGCATGTCCATCCCGGCGAACCGCTTGCGATTCGCCTGACGCTGGCGGGAAGGTTCTGATCCTCAGTACGCGCGTTTACGAAAACGCGTTGCCGCCGTGGCAGCCGAGCTTCTTGAAGACCATCGCCGCCGGGCAGAAACCGGTGAAGGCTGCCTGCAGCATGTTCAGGCCGGCGAAAGCGGCCAGCAGGAACCAGTAGGGGGACACCAGCCAGCCCAGCGCAAGGCTGAGAAGCACCACACATCCGGCGAAAGCGAGCACTGCCTTATCGATATTCATGACGTATTTCCTTTTGCTTGGAGTATTCTTGGTTTCTCTTGGGTTGAAGTGATCAGGGCCGGGCAAGCCCGGCCGTCGTCCAGGCCACGATGTTCCTGGTATCCATTGCGCCCGAGGTTCGGGCGATTTCCCGGCCGCCGCGCATCAGCAGGAGGGTCGGAATGCCGCTGATGCCGAGGCGGGAAGACACCGCGGGCGCCTTGTCCGAGTTCAGCTTCAACAGCCGGACTCCGGGTTCGAGCTGCTGCGCCGCGCGTTCGAACATCGGCGCCATCGAACGGCAGGGACCGCACCAGGGCGCCCAGACATCGACCAGCACGGGAATCTCGTTGTGCGCGAGATGGCGGTCGAACGCCTGCTCGTCCACCTCGATGGGATGGCCGCTGAAGATCTGCTGGTGGCAGGATCCGCAGCGGGCATCGGTCGCGGCCCGTTCGGCCGGCAGCCGGTTGATCTTGCCGCAATGCCCGCAGACGACCTGGTGACTTGGACTCAGGTGACTTGCACTCATGTTCCGGTCTTGACCTCCTTGATCTTGGCGATGTTGAGCTTGTCGAGCAGGAAGCGCTCGTAGAACGGCTCGCTCTCGCCGCGCCGGATCTTGCGCAGGAAGTATTTCTCGAACGCGACCTTGGCGAGATGGACCCATTCGCCCTTCGAGGACCAATTGACGTTGCGCGGCGGGATTTGCGGCTGCGCCAGGAAGGCGACGCCGGTGTCGCCGAAATCCGCGAGGCAGATCGCATTCCAGGTCGGCTGCGCCACCGGCTCCTTGCCCTTCAGCAGCGAACCGATGTTCATCGCCGTCGCCGTCACCATCGATTCGATCATGAAGCCGGTTTTCGGCACGCCGACCGGGACCGGGGTGGCGCCGACCGGCGCGATCGCCACGCACACGCCGATCGCGAAGATGTTTGGAAACGCCGGATTGCGCTGATGCTTGTCGACGATGACGAAGCCACGGGGATTGGTCAGCTTCTCGATGCCCCTGACGGCGCCGACGCCACGAAACGCCGGCAGCATCATCGAATAGGCGAACGGCAATTCGTGGGTCTTGCGGACCGAGCCGTCGTCGGCGACTTCTTCGACGGTCATCTTGCCTTGCTCTACGCCCTTCACCCGGGCGCTGGTGATCCATTTGACGTGCTTCTCGCGCATCTCGCTTTCGAGCAGGCCCTTGGTGTCGCCGACTCCGTCGAGGCCGAGATGGCCGACATAAGGCTCCGAGGTGACGAAGGTCATCGGCACGCGATCGCGCAGCTTGCGGCGGCGCAACTCGGTTTCCAGGATGAACAGGAATTCGTAGGCGGGACCGAAACAGGAGGCGCCCTGCACGGCGCCGATCACCACCGGTCCCGGGTTTGCCGCCAGCTTCTCGAACGCCTCCTTGGCGTTGGTCGCGTGGTCGACATGGCAGATCGATTGGGTGTGGCCGTCCGGCCCGAGCCCGGGAATCTCGTCGAATGCGAGCTCCGGCCCGGTTGCCACCACCAGGTAATCGTAATCGATCGAAGCGCCGTCCGAGAGTTCGATCCGGTTTTCGCCTGGATGCACGCGCTGCGCGCCCTGCGTCAGCAGCCGCACGCCCTTGCGCTTCATGATGTCGACGAGGTCGATCTCGATGTCGGCGCGCTTGCGCCAGCCGATCGCGACCCAGGGATTGGAAGGGACGAAGTGATAGACCGGTCCCTGGGAAACCACGGTCAGGCGGTCGTCCTTCCCCAGCTGCGGCAACAGTTCATAGGCCATCAGCGTTCCGCTGAGGCCGGCTCCGATAACGACAACTTCCGACATGATCGTCTCCGTTGGCTGCATTCCCCTGTGGACGGCTGCGCCGGTTTTGTCCGGTCCGTTGGCCGCGTCGCTTGACTATATATTCGAACTCTCGTATATACGCAAGTATGAAAATAGATAGTGCGATCATGGAATCCGCCGCCGATCAGGCCAGCGACCTCCTGAAGGCGTTGTCCAACCGGCATCGGCTGCTGATCATCTGCCAGCTGATCGACGGCGAGCGCTCGGTGGGCGATCTCGCCGGGTTCCTGGAACTTCGCGATTCCACGGTGTCCCAGCATCTTGCGTTGCTCCGCAAGGACGGTCTGGTGGCGGCGCGGCGCGACGCCCAGACGATCTACTATTCGATCGCCAGCGACCCTGCGCGCGAGATCCTGAAGACGCTCTATCAGGTCTATTGCGCGCCGAAGGCCCGAAAAACGAAAGCCAAACTATAGCAGCGCGCAGGCGGCGCCTTGAGGCAGGTCAACGCCGTCGCCCGAACTTCAATGAGATGCTCCGACAACCGCCACTCGCGCGGAAAGGCGATTACGATGCTTAGCAGACTGACAGCGATGTGCATGCTCGCGGCGGTGGCGATCGGCGCCAGTCCTGCCGCCGGCGAAACCCTCGATGTCGCCCTGCGGCCGGTCGCCGACGAGAAGGCGGTATTTGCCACCGTCGAGAGCATCAGCGTGGTTCCGGCCCGAGGGCGGATCGGCGGCACCATCGTTCAGCTCGGCGTCCGCGAAGGCGATCCGGTGACGCGTGGCCAGGCCATCGCGACGATCGGCGACGACAAGCTCGCGCTGCAGATGAAATCGCTGGACGCGCAGATCGACGCGCTGCAGGCGCAGGCCAGCCAGGCGCAGATCGATTTCACCCGGATCGAGGGCCTGGTGGAGCGCGGCACGCTGCCGCGGATCAGGCTCGATGAGGCGCGCACCGCGCTCAACGTGGCGGATAACGGCCTGCGGGCGAAGACCGCCGAGCGCGCGGTGGTGCAACAGCAATTCAACGAAGGTCAGGTGTTGGCGCCCGCCGCCGGCCGCGTGCTGAAAAAGCTGATCGCCGTCGGTTCAGTCGTATTGCCGGGCGACCCCGTCGCGATGATCGCGCAACAGAACTTCAAATTGAGGCTGCGGGTGCCGGAGCGGCATGCGCGCTTCCTGAAGGCCGGCGACAGGATCAGGGTCGACGGCGCCGAATTCGGCGACCATAGCCCGAAATCCGGCGTGATCGATCTGGTCTATCCGCAGATCGAGGACGGCCGTGTGATCGCGGACGCCACCGTTGAAAATCTCGGAGAGTATTTCGTCGGCGACCGCCTGCGCGTCTGGATCTCCGGCGGCGACCGCAAGGCGTTCGTGATTCCGTCTGATTACGTCACCACGCGCTATGGCATTGACTACGTCCAGATCCGTCAGGCCGACCGAACCGTCAGCGCGCCGGTGCAGCGCGGGCGCCAAGTGGCCAGCCCCGATATGCCCAATGGTCTCGAAATCCTGTCCGGCATTCGTCCCGGCGACAAGCTGGTGCAGCCGTGAATCTCGGATTGTCGGGCCGCCTGACCCGCGCGACCATCGGATCCCCGCTGACGCCGCTGTTCCTGCTGGCGTCGCTGGTCGTCGGCCTGATCGCCGTGGTGGTGATTCCGCGCGAGGAAGAGCCGCAGATCAGCGTCCCCATGGTCGACATCCGCATCAACGCGGACGGACTGCGCGGGCCGGATGCGGTCGAACTGGTCACCAAGCCGCTCGAATCGATCGTCAAGGGCATCGATGGCGTGGAGCACGTCTACAGCCAGACCGAGGACGACCGCGTCCTGGTCACCGCGCGCTTTCTGGTCGGAACCAAGTCCGAGGACGCCATCCTCCGCGTTCACGAGAAAATCCGCGCCAATCTCGACCGCATCCCGGTCGGCATTCCCGAACCCCTGATCGTCGGCCGCGGCATCAACGACGTCGCCGTGACCGTGCTGACGCTGTCGCCGAAGCCCGAGGCCGCCGACCGGTGGACCGACAAGGATCTCTACGAACTCGCCGACAAGCTGCGCTCGGAATTGATGAAGGTCGACAGCATCGGCCTGACCTATATTTCCGGCGGCGGCGCCCAGCAGATCCGGGTCGAGCCCGATCCAGAGAAATTGTCGTTGTTCGGCGTGACGCTGCAGCAACTCGTCGCCAAGGTGAAGGACGCCAACCGCTCGTTCCTGGCCGGACAGGTCCGCGACGCCGGCATGGTTCGCAGCGTCTCGGCGGGCCAGACCCTGACCGGCATTCCCGACATCGGGCTGCTGTTGATTTCGACGCGGGACGGCCGGCCAGTCTACGTCAAGGACGTCGCCAGCGTCGTCATCGGGCCCAATGCAATCGAGCACCGCGTCTGGAACGATGCGCGCGACGGCAAGGGCAAGTGGGAACGCGTGCCCGCGGTCAGCCTGGCGCTGGCCAAGCGCGCCGGCGCCAACGCGGTGGTGGTTTCCGAGGAAATCGCACACCGGCTCGAGGGGCTGAAATCGCGCCTGATCCCCGACGATGTCGTGGTCACCGTCACCCGGGACTATGGCGAGACCGCGAACGAAAAAGCCAACGAACTGCTGTTCCATCTCGGTCTCGCGACCATCTCGATCGTGGTGCTGATCGCGATCGCGATCGGCTGGCGCGAGGCGCTGGTCACGCTGGTGGTGATTCCGACCACCATCCTGCTGACGATGTTCGCCGCCAATCTGATGGGTTACACCATCAACCGCGTCAGCCTGTTCGCCCTGATCTTCTCGATCGGCATCCTGGTCGACGACGCCATCGTGGTGGTCGAGAACATCGCCCGCCACTGGGCGATGCGGGACGGCCGGCCGCGGCTGCAGGCCACCATCGAGGCGGTTGCCGAGGTCGGCAATCCGACCATCGTTGCGACCCTGACCGTGGTCGCCGCGCTGCTGCCGATGCTGTTCGTGTCGGGGATGATGGGCCCGTATATGGCGCCGATTCCGGCCAACGCGTCCGCGGCGATGCTGTTCTCGTTCTTCGTGGCGATGGTGGTTGCGCCCTGGCTGATGCTGAAGCTGGCGCCGAAAGAGGGCGCCGTCGGCGCGGCGCACGCCGCGCATGACGAAGGCGCGCTCGGACGCCTCTATCGCCGCTTCGCAACCCCTGTTGTCGCCAGCAAGCGTTCGGCCTGGATATTCCTGATTGGCGTCGGGATCGCGACCCTGTTGTCGATGGCCTTGTTCGCCACCAAGTCCGTGACCGTCAAGCTGCTGCCGTTCGACAACAAGTCCGAGATCGCTGTGGTCGTCGACCTGCCGGAGGGCGCCAGCCTCGAAGATACCGAGCGGACGCTGTTTGCCGCCGCCGACATCGCCCGCGGCCTGCCCGAGATCACGTCCGTGCAGTCCTATGCCGGCACGCCGGCGCCGTTCAATTTCAACGGCCTGGTGCGGCACTATTATCTGCGCGAGCGGCCGGAACTGGGTGAACTGCAGGTCAATCTCGCCGCGCGCTCCGACCGCAAACGCGCGAGCCATGATATCGCGTTGGACCTGCGGCAGCGCCTGAAGGCCGTCAGCGTTCCCGCCGGCACCAGCATCAAGGTCGTTGAAGTGCCGCCGGGACCGCCGGTGCTGGCGACGCTGCTGGCCGAGATCTACGGGCCCGATGCGGCAACCCGTCGCGCCGTGACCGGCGAGCTTAAGAAAATCTTCGCCGACGTGCCGTTCATCGTCGATATCGACGATTCGATCGGGCAGAAGCGGCCGCGGCTGCGGCTTTCGATCGACCAGGACCGGCTCGAATTCTTCGGCGTCGAGCAGCGCGACGTCTACGATACCATCCAGACGCTGTTCGGCGGCGTGTCCGTGGGCTATTCGCACCGCGGCGAAGACCGCAATCCGATCGAGATCGCGGTCCGGCTGCCGAAACGCGACCTCGCCTGGACCGAGGCGCTGGCCTCCACGCCGGTGCCCGCCAATACGCTGCCCGGCAGCAAGACCGTGGTCGAGCTGGGTCAGCTGGTGAAGGCGACCGTCGAGGAGGGTTCGCCGCAGATTTTCCGCCGCGATGGCCGCTTCGCCGACATGGTGATGGCCGAGCTCGCCGGCCGCTTCGAGGCGCCGCTCTACGGCATGCTGGCGGTCGCCGACCGCATCGAGGCGCATGACTGGGGCAAGCTGCAGAAGCCGGTGATCGGCCTGCACGGCCAGCCCACAGACGAGTCCCGTCCGACGCTGCTGTGGGACGGCGAATGGGAGATCACCTACGTCACGTTCCGCGACATGGGCGCGGCATTCGGCGCCGCGATTCTCGGTATCTACGTGTTGGTGGTGGCCCAGTTCCGCAGCTTCCGCCTGCCGCTGGTGATCCTGACGCCGATTCCGCTGACGCTGATCGGCATCCTGATCGGCCACTGGCTGCTGGGCGCGCCGTTCACCGCGACGTCCATGATCGGGTTCATCGCGCTGGCCGGCATCATCGTCCGCAATTCGATCCTGCTGGTCGACTTCATCCGCCACAGCGGCGGCGAGAACAGATCGATGCGCGACATCGTGCTGGAAGCCGGCGCCGTGCGCTTCAAACCAATCCTGCTCACCGCGCTCGCCGCCATGATCGGCGCCGCGACGATCCTGCTCGACCCGATCTTCCAGGGCCTGGCGATTTCTCTGCTGTTCGGGCTGGCGTCCTCGACGCTGCTCACGGTGCTCGTGATCCCGGCGATCTACATCGCGCTGCGGGATACCAAACCGCCGACGCCATCCGGTGAAACCGCAGGACAGTGAACAGGCTAGCTGGCTCGTTGGGCCAGTGCTTCTTCCGGCGGCTTCGCGGGCCGCGACCTTTGCCAGAGGTCGCGTAGAACCATGCCCGCGGCCATCGCCGCGACGAACACGATGACGCCGGGCGATAGCGTGGCGAGGCTTTCCAAAGCCGGCCCCGGGCACAATCCGACGAGACCCCAGCCCACGCCGAACATGGCGGATCCGATCACGAGCGGCCGGTCGATGTCGTCCCTGGCCGGCCAGAAGCTTCGAACCGCCAGCAGCGGCCGCGAACGGCCCTTCGCCAGCATGAATCCCGGAGCGGACACCGCGAGCGCCGCCATCATGACCACGGCAAGGCTGGGGTCCCATGCTCCGAAAACATCGAGAAATGCCAGAACTTTCGTCGGCTGCACCATTCCCGAAATCAGCAGGCCGGCGCCGAAGATCAAGCCGCACAGCAAGGATGCGATCATCGCCATGGTTCAGCCTCCGAACACGTGATGCGTGAGCGCGACGGTCGCGATGGCTACGGCCATGAAGATGACGGTGGCCGCGATGGAGCGGGCGGACATTCGCGATATGCCGCAGATGCCATGGCCGGAGGTACAGCCGCCGGCAAGCCTGGTGCCGAAGCCGACCAGCAGTCCCGCCGCGACGATGACGGCCCAGCTCGCCGGCATCTGTGGTGGTTGCATGCCATGGCCGATCAGGCCCGCCAGCAGCGGCGCCAGAATGAGCCCGGCGAAAAAGGCGATGCGCCAGCCGATCTCGCCGCTTCTGGGATTAAGCAGGCCGCCGAAAATGCCGCTGATGCCGGCGACCCGGCCGGTCAGCAGCATCAGCAGGACCGAGGAAAGACCGATCAGCGCGCCGCCGACCGCCGCCGCTAACGGAGTGAAATCAGCCATGGCATTGCTCCACAGCACGCGGAGATCGAATCTCCTGTTGTGCCGTGGCCAGCTTACAGACGCGTCACCCGCAATCGCAAGGCATTGCCCACCACGCTCACCGACGACAGCGCCATCGCCGCGGCGGCGATGATCGGCGACAGCAGCAGGCCGAACGTCGGATAGAGGATACCCGCGGCGATCGGGATGCCGGCGGCGTTGTAGATGAACGCAAAGAACAGGTTCTGCCGGATGTTGCTCATGGTGGCCTGCGAGAGCCGGCGGGCGCGCACGATGCCGCCGAGATCGCCGCCCAGCAGTGTGATGCCGGCGCTCTCCATCGCGACGTCGGTGCCGGTGCCCATGGCAATGCCGACTTCGGCAGCGGCGAGCGCCGGGGCGTCGTTGACGCCGTCGCCGGCCATGGCGACGATCCGGCCGGCCTTCTGCAGCTTGGCCACGACGGCGCTCTTCTGATCCGGCAGCACTTCGGCCTCGACATCGGCAATGCCGAGTTGCCGCGCGATGGCGTTGGCGGTGGTGCGGTTGTCGCCGGTCAGCATGATGACCTTGATGCCCTCGGCGGCGAGCGCCTTCAGCGCATCCGGCGTCGACGGCTTGACCGGATCGGCGATCGCAAACAGCCCGGCCAGCCGGCCGTCGACCGCGATGTTGATGACGGTGGCGCCGTCGCCGCGCAGACGCTCGCCCTCCGCGTTCAGCGGCTGGGTTTCGACACCGAGCGACGACAGGAAGTTGGCATTGCCCAGAGCCACGGTCTTGCCGTCGACCTTGCCGGTGGCGCCCTTGCCGGTCGGCGAGTCGAATTCCTCCACCTTGCTCACATCGAGATTTTTCTCCTTCGCCGACCGCACGATGGCGTCGGCAAGCGGATGCTCGCTGGCGCGCTCGACGCTGGCGGCGAGCCGCAGGATTTCGGTTTCGTCGAAACCCTCCGCGGCAACGATCGCAACCACTTTCGGCTTGCCTTCGGTCAGCGTTCCCGTCTTGTCGACCACCAGCGTGTCGACCATTTCCATGCGCTCCAGGGATTCGGCGTTCTTGATCAGGACACCGGCCTGCGCGCCGCGTCCGACCCCGACCATGATCGACATCGGCGTGGCGAGGCCGAGCGCGCAGGGGCAAGCGATGATCAGCACGCTGACCGCGGCAACCAGGCCGAACGCCATCCGCGGCTCTGGTCCGAACCAGGCCCAGGCGGCGAAGGCTATGATGGCGGCCACGAGGACCGCCGGCACGAACCAGCCGGAAACCTGATCGGCCAGCCGCTGGATCGGCGCGCGCGAGCGCTGCGCTTCCGCGACCATCTTGACGATCTGCGACAGCAGCGTGTCGCGCCCGACCTTGTCGGCGCGCATCACGAAGCTGCCGGACTGGTTGAGCGTGCCCGCGATCACTTTGCCGCCGGCTTCCTTGGTGACCGGCATCGATTCGCCCGTGACCAGCGATTCGTCGAGCGAGGAGCGGCCCTCGAGCAGGATGCCGTCCACCGGTACTTTCTCGCCCGGCCGGACCCGCAGATGGTCGCCGACCTGCAGGCTGTCGATCTGGACCTCATGATCGGCGCCGTCATCGCCGATGCGGCGCGCGGTTTTGGGCGCCAGCTCGAGCAGCGCCTTGATCGCGCCCGAGGTCGCCTCGCGGGCGCGCAACTCCAGCACCTGGCCGAGCAGCACGAGCACGGTAATGACCGCCGCGGATTCGAAATAGACCGCCACCGCGCCGCCATGACCGCGGAAAGTCGCCGGGAACAGCCCGGGTGCGAGCGTGCCGACGAGGCTGTAGACATAGGCGACGCCGGTACCGATCGCGATCAGGGTGAACATGTTGAGATTGCGGGTGAGCAGCGATTGCCAGCCGCGCACGAAGAACGGCCAGCCCGCCCACAGCACCACGGGCGTGGCAAATACAAGCTGAATCCAGTTCGACAGGGTCGGGTCGACCCAGCCGTGACCGCCAACCAAATGGCCGCCCATTTCCAGCACGACGGCGGGCAGCGCGAGCACGAGGCCGATCCAGAACCGCCGCGTCATGTCGGCGAGTTCGGGATTGGGCGGCGTATCGAGGCTGGCCACTTCAGGCTCCAGCGCCATGCCGCAGATCGGGCAACTGCCGGGGCCGACCTGGCGAATCTGCGGATGCATCGGGCAGGTGTAGATGGCGCCTTCCGGCGCTTGGGTCT
>NZ_JAURXB010000226.1 GCF_030654605.1 Bradyrhizobium sp. | reverse complement strand
AGTGGATCGAGCATCGAAACCAAAACCCAAAGCCCTTCAAGTGGACCGCCAGCGCCAAATCCATCCTCGCAAAGCACCGCCGAGCCAAAAAAGCGCTCGTCATCGCAAAACGGGATGCAAATGAATGAGTCAGAACACTAGATTAGTGCCGGTGATTTGCCCGACGTGTCAAATGGTGTCTCCGGCATAACCCCATGCCAGCCAACGGGTCTGTATCTGTGCATGGGGTTGTTTTCGATATTTTTGGTTGGGGGCGGGCCCGGGTCGGCTTCAGGCGGCTCAGGCCGGCAGCAGTTCCGTCAGCGACCGGATGATGCGGTCGGGCCTGACATGGGTGTCGGCGGGCAGGCCGTCGCCATGCGCGTCCATCCAGATCGCATAGATGCCGAGGCGCTGCGGCACTTCGATTTCCCATTCCAGATTGTCGCCGATCATCCAGGTATCGGGCGCCGTCACGCCGAGCGCCTGCATGGCGTGCAGATAGGCGCGCTCCTCCGGCTTGCCAAAACCATGCTCGCCCTCGATCTGGATGTGGTCGAACCGGTGCGCCAGCTCGAAGCGCTCCACCTTGGCGCGCTGGGTGTCGGCGGCGCCGTTGGTCACCAGCGCCAGCTTGATGCCGCGCGCCTTCAGGGCGTCGATCGCGTCATGCGCGCCCGGAAACATGAACATCTCTTCTTCGCGATAGGCGGTCAGGCGGTCGGCGAGCCGGACGGCAAGATCTCCAGGCAAGGCTGGCTGGCCGGCGGCGGCCAGCACGGCAAAGGCATCCTTGACGACCACCTGCCTCGCTTCAGCGAGTTTCAGTCGCCATGCCGCCTCCGCCGTCGTCCAGAACCTGCGGCCCGACTCCAGCACCGCGGAGGCGACCTGCTGCGATGACAACGGTGCCAATTCGTTGGAAAATTCCGCCGCGACCTTGTTCCAGGCGATCTCCGGCCGGCCATAGGCGGACAGGATGGTGTCGTCCATATCGATCAGCATCGCGCGGGGCAGGGGCGTCATTTTATTCAAGGCCATTTCACTTCGGGCGGCATCGACGACAGGATGGAATCGACGTTGCCGCCGGTTTTCAGCCCGAAGATGGTGCCGCGATCATACAACAGGTTGAATTCGACGTAACGCCCGCGCCGGACCAGCTGCTCCTCGCGGTCTTCGGCGCTCCACGGCATCTCGAAATTGCGCCGCACCAGTTCGGGATAAACTTTCAGGAAGGCGCGGCCGACGTCCTGGGTGAACGCCAGGTCGGCATCCCAGTCGCCGGAGTCGAGCCAGTCGTAAAAGATGCCGCCGATGCCGCGTGCTTCCTTGCGATGCGGCAGATAGAAATACTCGTCGCACCACTTCTTGAGCTTGTCGTAATCGGCCACCGCGTTGTGCGCGTCGCAGGCGGCCTGCATCGCGGTGTGAAAGGCGACGGTGTCGGGATCGGATTGGGTACGCCGCCGGTCGAGCACCGGCGTCAGATCCGCGCCGCCGCCGAACCATGATTTGGTGGTGACGACGAAGCGGGTGTTCATGTGCACCGCCGGGACGTTCGGATTGCGCATATGCGCGATCAGCGAAACGCCTGAGGCCCAGAACCGGGGATCATCGGCAGCGCCTGGAATCTGCGCGCGGAATTCGGGGGCGAACTCGCCATGCACGGTCGAGCAGTGCACGCCGACCTTCTCGAACAGTTTTCCGCGCATCACCGACATTACGCCGCCGCCGCCGGGCTGGCCGGTATGGTCGGTGCGGTCCCACGGCGTGCGCACGAAGCGGCCCGCGCCGCCCGGATAGAGCGACGCCGGGGCGTCGTCTTCCAGTTTTTCGAACGCCGCGCAGAGGTCATCGCGCAGCCGTTCGAACCAGCTCCGCGCCAGCGTTTTGCGATCCTCGATCACGGATAGATCCATATGGAATTCCTGATGTTTCCTTCCGTCTTTGCGAGCCACCGGGTCGCGCGAATGCGCGCCCGATGATAAACTCCACGAAGCAATCCATCGTGCAACAAAAAGAAAGAAGAATGGATTGCTTCGTCGCAAGTGCTCCTCGCAATGACGTTGAGACTTAAACCTACCCCTGCGGACCGTAATAGGTGCAGCTTTCGTTGCAGCTGTCGCGGTGTACGCTGACGCGGGCGAGCTTGCCGGCATGCGCCACCCGCTCCCAGATGAAGCGCGACAGGTTTTCCAGCGTCGGCTGCCCCAGCGCCTCGATCTTGTTGAGCAGTTTGTGGTCGAGGATTTTCTGCACCTCCGCCATGCTGCGGTCGAGCAGGCCGAGATCCATCACCATCCCGGTGGCGGGATCCGGTGTGCCGCGGATCGTGACCTCGGCGCGGAACGAGTGGCCGTGAATTTCCATGCTGGCGTCGCCCAGCGTCGTTCCCGACAGCGCGTGCGCCGCCTCGAACCGGAACGATTTTGTCAGTTCCCACATTCTGAAAGTCCAACCCTTATCTGATGCCGAGTGTCTTGTGCGTCTGCAGGCTGAGCCGCCATTGCGGGTGGCGCATGCAATAGTCGACCGCGCTCTCCGTATTGGCCCCGATATCGGGGCCATCCATCGGCTGCAGCGAGAATCGTTCGAAGGCGAGATCCGCGAAGGCCGCGGGCATGGCGTCCGCCTGCGGGTAGATCAGCTTGAGTTCGTGGCCTCGCCGGACCAGCAATTCCGCGCCGGCCTTCGGGCTGACGCAGATCCAGTCCAGGCCAGCCGGCGGCTCGATCGTGCCGTTGGTCTCGATGCCGATTTCAAAGCCTCGCGCGTGCAGGGCTTCGATGAAGTCGGCATCGACCTGCAGCAGCGGCTCGCCGCCGGTCAACACCACATAGCGATGTCCGTGCTCGCCGGCCCATTGGCTGGCAATGGTATCGGCGAGTTCGTCAGCCGAGGCGTAGCGGCCGCCCAGCGTGCCGTCTGTGCCGACAAAGTCGGTGTCGCAGAACCGGCAGGTCGCGCTGGCGCGGTCCTGCTCGCGGCCGCTCCAGAGATTGCAGCCCGAGAATCGGCAAAACACCGCCGCGCGGCCGGCATGCGCGCCTTCGCCCTGCAGGGTCAGAAAGATCTCCTTGACCGCGTAACTCAACGCGCCGTCTCCATGGTTGCGGAACTGGTTTGCCGCAGGGCCTCGCCCAGTGCCATTGCCGCTGCGACCGCGACGTTGAGCGAACGCAGACCGGGCTTGATCGGGATCACCACCCGCGCGTCGGACGCGGCCACCACTTCGTCGGGAACCCCGGCGGATTCGCGCCCGAACAGCAGGATGTCATCCGCCTTATAGCGGTAATCAAGGTAGCAGCCGGGGCTTTTGGTCGTGAACAGGATCAGGCGATAGCCCTGTTCGTTACGCCAATGCTCGAATTTTGACCACGAGTCGTGGCGCATGATGGTTACCTGGTCGAGATAGTCCATGCCGGCCCGGCGGAAGTGCCGGTCCGACACCGGGAAGCCGGCGGGTTCGATAATATGGGCGGATACGTCCAGGCAGGCGCAAAGGCGCAGAATCGTCCCCGTGTTCTGGGGGATGTCGGGCTGGAAAAGCGCAACCTGCATGATCTGACCGCCCGTTGAGGGCTCCATGAAATGTCTGAATATTCGCCGCGCGGTGCGGAATTAGTGCATTGCACGCATGGGAGCCGATAGCGGGCTTGCGCTCTTCCGGCAAGGGTGCCAATAGAACGATTCTGGACTGCTTGTTCCGCCCGATTGGGCGGGAAAAGTGGTCTTTCTGCCGCCGCGGGGGTCGCGGGCGCCGGCAGCCTCCTCCGGTTCGTATTGACGTTCCCTGGGGCGGTTCCACCGGCTGCGGACAAGAAAGGGATTGGGATCGTGACGACAGCGTCTTCGGCGGATCATCCGACACGCCGTGATTTCCTCTTTGTTGCAACGGGATCCGTCGCCGCGGTCGGCGGGGCGATGACATTGGTGCCCTTCATCACGCAGATGAATCCGGACGCCTCGACCATCGCGGCCGGTGCGCCGATCGAAGTCGATCTGGCGCCGATCGCCGAGGGGCAGGACATCAAGGTGTTCTGGCGCGGCAAGCCGATCTTCGTCAGCCACCGCACCAAGAAGCAGATCGACGAAGCCCGCAAGGTGTCGGTCGCCAGCCTTCCGGATCCGCAAAGCGACGAGGCCCGCGTCAAGCCGGGCCACGACCAGTGGCTGGTCGTGATCGGCATCTGCACCCATCTCGGCTGCATCCCGATCGCCCATGAGGGGCAGTACGACGGCTTCTTCTGTCCTTGCCATGGTTCGGTATACGACACCTCGGGCCGCATCCGGTCGGGACCGGCACCTACCAACCTGCCGGTGCCGCCCTATCAATTCGTTTCCGATACCAAAATCCAGATCGGTTGAGCCTCGGATCTGACATCCGAGACTCTGAGCCCGTCGCGTCGTCCAATTTCCCTAGGGATCGCACCATGAGCGGACCATCCGACTACCAGCCGACCAATCCCGCATTGAAGTGGATTGAACGGCGCCTCCCGATCTTGGGACTTATGCATTCCTCGTTCGTGGCCTATCCGACGCCGCGCAACCTGAACTACTGGTGGACCTTCGGTGCCATCCTCTCGATGATGCTCGGGGTGCAGATCATCACCGGCGTGATCCTGGCGATGCATTACACGCCGCATGTCGACATGGCCTTCAAGTCGGTCGAGAGCATCGTGCGCGACGTGAATTACGGTTGGCTGCTGCGCAACATGCACGCCACCGGCGCCTCGATGTTCTTCGTTGCGGTGTACATCCACATGTTCCGCGGCCTGTATTACGGGTCATACAAGGAGCCGCGCGAGATCCTGTGGATTCTCGGCGTCATCATCTACCTCTTGATGAAGGCCTCCGGCTTCATGGGCTACGTGCTGCCGTGGGGCCAGATGAGCTTCTGGGGCGCCACCGTCATCACCAACCTGTTCTCCGCCATTCCCTATGTCGGCGACAGCATCGTCACCCTGCTGTGGGGCGGCTATTCGGTCGGCAATCCGACGCTGAACCGGTTCTTCTCGCTGCATTATCTGCTGCCGTTCGTGATCGCCGGCGTGGTGGTGCTGCACGTCTGGGCGCTGCACGTCGCCGGTCAGAACAATCCGGCGGGCGTCGAGCCGAAGACGGAAAAGGACACCGTGCCGTTCACGCCCTACGCGACCATGAAGGACGCGTTCGGGGTCTCCTGCTTCATGCTGTTCTTCGCCTGGTTCATCTTCTACATGCCGAACTATCTCGGCGAGGCCGACAACTACATCCCGGCCAATCCCGGCGTGACGCCGGCGCACATCGTGCCGGAATGGTACTATTTGCCGTTCTACGCGATCCTGCGCTCGATCCCGAACAAGCTCGCCGGTGTGGTGGCGATGTTCGGTGCGATCCTGGTTCTGGCTTTCCTGCCCTGGCTCGACACCGCCCGGACCAAATCGTCGAAGTACCGCCCGCTGGCGAAGCAGTTCTTCTGGATCTTCGTCGTGGTCTGCGTGCTGCTCGGATGGCTCGGTGCCAAGCCCGCCGAAGGCATCTACGTGATCGCCGGCCGCGTGCTGACGTTCTGCTACTTCGCCTACTTCCTGATCGTGCTGCCGCTGCTGAGCCGGATCGAAAAGCCGAGGCCGGTGCCGAATTCGATCGCCGACGACGTGCTGGCCAAAGCCGGCAAGTCGGCGCCGATGGTGTCCACCGTGATCGCGCTTGCGGTCGCGGGCGCCCTGTTCGCCGGAAGCGCGCCAGGCGCCCTGGCGGCGGAAGGGCAGGCAGCGCCGCCGTCGCAGCAATGGTCGTTCGCAGGTCCGTTCGGCAAGTTCGACCGCGGCGCGATGCAGCGCGGCCTCAAGGTCTACAAGGAAGTCTGCGCGTCCTGCCACGGACTGTCCTATATTGCGTTCCGCAATCTCGCCGACCCCGGTGGTCCCGGCTTTACGGTCGCGCAGGCGGCGGCGTTCGCTTCCGAGTACAAGGTCAAGGACGGCCCGAACGATGCGGGCGACATGTTCGAGCGGCCCGGCCGGCCCGCCGATTACTTCCCGTCGCCGTTCCCGAACGACAACGCGGCGCGGGCGGCCAATGGCGGTGCGTTGCCGCCGGACCTGTCGCTGATCACCAAGGCGCGTTCTTACCCGCGCGGCTTCCCGATGTTCGTCGTGGACCTCTTCACCCAGTTCCAGGAGCAGGGTCCGAACTACGTCAGCGGGCTGTTGCAGGGCTATGAGGAGAAACCGCCGGCCGGGTTCACGCTGCCGGAGGGCTCCTCCTACAACAAGTATTTCCCCGGCCACGCCATCAAGATGCCGAACCCGCTCAGTGACGGTCAGGTCACCTACGACGACGGCTCGCCGGCAACGGTGGCGCAATACGCCAAGGACGTCACCACGTTCCTGATGTGGACCGCGGAGCCGCACATGGAAGCGCGCAAGAAACTGGGCATGCAGGTGTTCGTATTCCTGATCCTGCTCACCGGCCTGCTCTACTTCACCAAGAAGAAGATCTGGGCCGACGCGCATTGATCTCTTCGTTGGCAATGTGAATTCGGAAAAGCCCCTGCGGGGGCTTTTTTGTTGGGCCGTCATTCCGGGGCGATGCGCAGCATCGAACCCGGAATCTCGAGATTCCGGACATGGTGCTTACGCACCATTCCGGAATGACCGAGTGTGATTGCATCCCGGTCCCGCAACGGTCAAAATAGCCGCCAAACCATCCCGCCAGAAAATCCCCGGAGGAACCCATGGGTACCAGCATCACGTTCAAACGTCCGGACGGCAAGGATGCCGGCGGCTATCTCGCCAACGCCGCGCGCGGCAATGCGCCGGGTGTGGTGGTGATCCAGGAATGGTGGGGGCTTTCCGATCAGATCAAGGGGTTGTGCGACCGCTTCGCGTTGGCGGGCTTCGATGCGCTGGCGCCCGATCTCTACAAGGGCACGGTGGTGCCCTATCACGACACCGACGCCGCCAACGCGCAGATGAACTCACTGGATTTCATGGATGCGACCACCCAGACCGTGCGCGGCGCCGCGCAATATCTGGCCAGGAACGGCGCCAAGGTCGGCCTGACCGGCTTCTGCCTCGGAGGTGCCGTGACCATCATCGGCGCCACCAAAATTCCCGAACTCGCCGCCGGCGTGGTGTTCTATGGCATCCCGCCGGAGGCGGCGGCAAACCCCGCCGACGTGAAAATTCCGCTGCAGGCGCATTTTGCCAACAAGGACGACTGGTGCACGCCGGCGCTGGTCGATGGCTTCGAGAAAGCAATGAAGGCCGCCGGCAAGTCGCTCGAGCTGTTCCGCTATGACGCCGAGCACGCCTTCGTCAACGAGCAGCGCCAGTCGGTGCACGACCGGGAGGCCGCCGAGCTGGCCTGGGGCCGGGCGACGGAATTCTTCAAGAAGCATCTCGGCTGAGATGAAGATCTTTTGCACAGGCGCGTCGGGCTATATCGGCGGATCGGTGGCGGCCCATCTCGTCGCGGCCGGACACCAGGTGTCCGGCCTGGTTCGCTCGCAGGACAAGGCCGACGCGGTTCGCGCCCGGGGCATCGAGCCGGTGCTGGGAACGCTGGATGATGCGGCTGTTCTTTCGCAGGCAGCGAAAGCCGCCGATGTCGTCGTCAATGCCGCCAGCGCCGACCACAAGGGCGCGGTCGTCGCCTTGCTCGATGCGGTGGCGGGGAGCGGAAAGCCGTTCATCCACACCTCGGGGTCGAGCATCGTCGGCACGCCCGCCCGCGGCGAGCGCTCCGATGCGGTGTTCGATGAAGACACGCCCTTCACGCCATCATCAGCGCGAGCGGCGCGGGTCGCGTTGAACGAGTTCATCCTGTCATATCGCGACAAGGGCTGCCGTCCCGTCATCATCTGTCCGAGCCTGATCTATGGGGCAGGCCTTGGCATCAAGCCTGACAGCGTGCAGGTGCCCTATCTGATCAAGCTCGCCAAGAAGCGCGGCAATGCCGCGCACGCCGGGCCCGGCGAAAACATCTGGTCGGACGTCCATATCGACGATCTCGTGACGCTCTATGCGCTCGCGATCGAGAAGGCCCCGGCCGGGTCATTCTATTTTGCCGAGAACGGCGAGCATTCGATGCGCGAACTCTGCGAATCCATCAACCGCATGCTGGGCTTTCAGGGCCCGCCGGCCGCGATCTCGATGGCGGAGGCCGCCGCCGAATGGGGCGAGGGCGCCGCCGAGAACACCATGGCATCGAACAGCCGGGTGCGCGCCAAGCGGGCCCGGCAGCTCGGCTGGACGCCGACGGCGCGCGGCGTGATCGAGGAGATTGAGCAGGGCTGTGATCGCGGGTAAATCTCGCCGTCGTCCCTGCGAACGCAGGGACCCATACGCCGCGGCGGTTGTAATCGAAACGATGTGATGGACGCCTTCGTCCGACAGCCGCGACCTGTGGCTATGGGTCCCTGCGTTCGCAGGGACGACAGCTGTTATTCGGCGCGGCCCTTGCTCACTCCGTCCCACCAGGCGCACGTCCCCGACATCAGCTTGTAATTGCCCTCCATCACCTGCACCGGCGCGCGGCGGCCTTCGGCCGCGGCGCGCATGCGCATCTGGCGCGCCAGCTCGCGGTCTTCCGGCGGCAGCCAGACGCGCTCATGACCCCACAGGCTCGGGCCGTCGAACATCTCGATCGGCTGCCAGTTGCCGGGATCGATCTCGCGGCCGCCCCAGCCGCATTCGATCATGAAGGAGGACGGCGACTTGGCGTAGAACGAGGTCATGAAATCGTTGGTGTGGCGTCCCAGCGTGACGCCGACGCGATCCTCCTGCGTCATCGCCACGTCATAGGCCTGCCCGACATCGTCGAGCGAGAAAAACTCCACCATCAGATGATGCATGCCGCTCTTGCCGGTCTCGATCATCGCGAGGCTGTGGTGGCGCGCGTTGACATGGAAGAAATAGGCGCGGAACGGCTTTTCGATGTAGTCAGAGAGCCCGAAGCCGAGCAGGTCGACATAGAACGCCATCATCGGGTCGATATTCCGTACCGTCAGCACCGCGTGGCCGAGGCCGAGCGGGCCGGTGCGAAAGCCGGAAATCGAGCGGCCGGGCCGAAACGGCGTCTCGTCGATCTCGGCGTCGTAAAATGCCTCCAGCCGATTGCCCTCCGGGTCGGCGAATGAAATCAGGCCTCCCACACGCCTTGCATCGGCCAGCGTCCGCGGTTCTGCCGTGATCTCGATTCCGGCCTTTTCGAGCCGGGCGGCGAGGGCATCCAGATCGGCCGCATCCTTGACCTCCCAGCCGAAGAAGCGCCCTCCGTCCGGCATCGCGCGGTCGATGACGATGCGCTGCTTGCGGTCGTCCATCCGGAACGCCAAGAGGGAATTGCCGCGCTCCACCGCCTGCAGGCCGACCAGCCCGGTGCCGAACTGCCGCCAGTCGTCCAGATCAGTCGATCCGAATCCGGCATATCCCAGCGCCTGTATCGGCATCGTCGCCTCCGTTTTATTGCTAATCCGAATGATCGGACGCATCCGGCTTGCTCAAATCCTACGCATATTTCTGGGCTTTCGACACCAAAAGATCGGCCCGAAACCGCCCGGGGCGCGCCGCCGCCTCCCTTGACGTTTCAGCTCCGGCATGGTGTCTAGCCGCCATGAGCACCGTCGTCCGCCCAACCCGTCTTTGGTGGCGCACCTCCTGAGAGGTGGCCGGTGCGATTTCATTTTCCCAAATCGTCAGAGGCCGTCATCGCAGTGCGACGGCCCTTTTGTTTGTCCTGCATGGCGCTCCCTCGCTAAGTTTCGTAAGAGGATCACATGAACAGGACAGCCTTTTCCCTGCCGGACCACAGCGAATATCGCACCCGTGGCGGGCTTGCGGTGACGCGGAACGTCGAACAGTTCACGGGCGACGCCAAGCGGCTCGACGACCTGATCGACCAGCTCGACCGCCGCCGCGGGGTGGTGCTGTCGTCGGGCACCACGGTGCCCGGCCGCTACGAGAGTTTTGACCTCGGCTTCTCGGATCCGCCGCTGTGGCTGCAGACCAGCGGCGCCGATTTCTCGCTGCAGGCGCTGAACGCGCGCGGCGAGGTGCTGATCGCGTTCCTCGGTGACGTGCTGCGCCAGCCCTGCGTCGTCATGACCGGGAAAAGCGCGACCGAGCTCAGGGGCCATATCGTGCGCGGCGCAGCCCCGGTCGACGAAGACCAGCGCACCCGCCGCGCCAGCGTGATGTCGCTGGTGCGCGATCTCGTCGCCGCCCTCGGCGCCAATGATGATCCCTTGCTCGGCCTGTTCGGCGCCTTCGCCTATGATCTCGTGTTCCAGATCGAGGACCTCGTGCAGAAGCGGGCGCGCGAGGCCGACCAGCGCGACATCGTGCTCTACGTGCCGGATCGCCTGCTGGCCTATGACCGCGCCACCGGGCGCGGCGTGGTGCTGAGCTACGACTTTGCCTGGAACGGCCAGTTCACCGAGGGCCTGCCGCGCGAAACCGCCGAGAGCGGCTACGCCCAGACGCCGCGGCAGGGATTTGCCGATCACGCGGCCGGCGAATATCAGGCCACCGTCGAGAAGGCGCGGGCCGCCTTCGCGCGCGGCGACCTGTTCGAGGCAGTGCCGGGGCAGCTGTTCGCCGAGCCCTGCGAGCGCTCGCCGGCGGAAGTGTTCCAGCGGCTGTGCCGGATCAACCCGTCGCCCTATGGCGCGCTGATGAATCTCGGCGAGGGCGAGTTCCTGGTCGCGGCTTCGCCGGAGATGTTCGTGCGCTCCGACGGCAGGCGGGTCGAGACCTGCCCGATCTCCGGCACCATCGCGCGTGGCGTCGATGCGATCGGCGATGCCGAGCAGATCCGGCAACTCCTGAATTCGGAGAAGGACGAATTCGAACTCAACATGTGCACCGACGTCGACCGCAACGACAAGGCGCGGGTCTGCGTGCCCGGCACGATAAAAGTTCTGGCGCGGCGGCAGATCGAGACCTACTCGAAACTGTTCCACACCGTCGATCATGTCGAAGGCATTCTGCGGCCGGGCTTCGATTCGCTCGATGCGTTCCTGACCCACGCCTGGGCGGTAACGGTGACCGGCGCGCCGAAATTGTGGGCGATGCAGTTCGTCGAGGACAATGAGCGCTCGTCGCGGCGCTGGTATGCCGGCGCGATCGGCGCGGTGAATTTTGATGGCAGCATCAACACGGGCCTGACCATCCGCACCATCAGGATGAAGGACGGCCTCGCCGAAGTGCGGGTCGGCGCCACCTGCCTGTTCGACTCGGACCCCGCCGCCGAGGACCGGGAATGCCAGGTCAAGGCCGCCGCGCTGTTCCAGGCGCTGCGCGGCGATCCTGCAAAGCCGCTGTCGAGCATCGCGCCCGATGCCACGGGTTCGGGCAAGCGGGTGCTGCTGATCGACCATGACGACAGCTTTGTGCATATGCTGGCGGATTATTTCCGCCAGGTCGGCGCGACCGTGACGGTGGTGCGGCACATCCACGCCCAGCAGATGCTGAAGCAGAACGCCTACGATCTGCTGGTGCTGTCTCCGGGGCCGGGCCGCCCGGAGGATTTTGCCATCTCAAAAACCATCGATACCGCGCTCGACAGGAAGTTGCCGATCTTCGGCGTGTGCCTCGGCGTGCAGGCGATCGGCGAATATTTTGGCGGCCAACTCGGCCAGCTCGGCCAGCCCGCGCATGGCCGGCCGTCGCGGGTCCAGGTGCGCGGCGGGCGCCTGATGCAGAACCTGCCCAGTGAAATCGTGATCGGCCGCTATCATTCGCTCTATGTCGAGCGCGACAGCATGCCCGACGTGCTCAGCGTCACCGCGAGCACCGAGGACGGCGTGGCGATGGCGATCGAACACAAGACCTTGCCGGTCGGCGGCGTGCAGTTTCATCCGGAGTCGCTGATGTCACTCGGCGGCGAAGTCGGTTTGCGCATCGTGGAAAACGCGTTCCGGCTGGGAGTGTAAGTCAATTAAGAGGGTTACTGGGTGAAACAAACACCGTTGTCATCGCCCGGCTTGACCGGGCGACCCAGTATTCCAGAGACGCCATTCATAGTGCTGAGACGCCGCGGCGTACTGGATCGCCCGGTCAAGCCGGGCGACGACAGTCCTGCTGCTTCGCTGCGCTCGGTAACGACATAGAGGAGAAGAGAACCCGATGACTTTTGAACACGATCTGAAGGCCACCGTCCGCACCATTCCGGATTACCCCAAGCCGGGGATCCTGTTTCGCGACATCACCACGCTGCTCGGCGATCCCCGCGCGTTCCGCCGCGCGGTCGATCAGCTGGTCGATCCCTGGGCCGGTTCCAAGATCGACAAGGTCGCCGGCATCGAGGCGCGCGGTTTCATCATCGGCGGCGCGGTGGCGCATCAGGTCTCGGCCGGCTTCGTGCCGATCCGCAAGAAGGGCAAGCTGCCGCATACCACCGTGCGCATCGCCTATTCGCTGGAATACGGCCTCGACGAAATGGAAATGCACGCCGATGCCATCAAGCCGGGCGAGCGGGTGATCGTGGTCGACGATTTGATCGCCACCGGCGGCACCGCGGAAGGCGCTGTGAAACTGCTGCGCCAGATCGGCGCCGACGTGGTGGCGGCCTGCTTCATCATCGACCTGCCGGATCTCGGCGGTGCGGCGAAGATTCGGGCGATGGGCGTGCCGGTGCGAACGCTGATGGCATTCGAGGGGCATTGAGCGTTCAACACTGAACTCTCCATTCGTCGTCCCTGCGAACGCAGGGACCTATAATCCCGGGCGTCTGTTGTTGGATGACGGTGGCTACCCGCGTGCCGCAACGATAGGCCGCGGATCTGCGTTCGCTAACGCTCGCTTGTCCGGGACGACGAGATCACGACCCCTGCAGCAGCAAATTCAGCTCCAGCTCGCGAAAGCTGGTGTAGTTCGCGCGGATCCACTGATGCAATTCGGTCGATGAATCCTTCTCGTTGCGCAGATAGCCGGTGAACGAGAAGGTCAGCCGGTCGATATAGGTCTTCAGGAACACCGGCAGGGCGGCGATGCGCAGCACGCGCCCCTTGCCCATGGCCGGCGGCAGTTCGCCACGCACGATATGTTCGTTGTCGATGGTGATCAGCGCGTTCGGCGGAATCTGCTGCTGCAGCATGGGAAAGGCGCGCGCCGAGACGCGGTCGGTATCGGCGACGAACAGGATGATCGGCGAGACGCCGCGCCGCGCCGCCTCCTTCATGAAGCCGATTTCCCCGGTCATCTTGAAGAACTCGTCGAAGGCGTGAAAGCCGAGGTCGATGACCTTGCCGACCCCGTCATTGACGATCAGACGGTCCATCAGCTGCATTTTTCCGAAGGTGTCGATGACGTCGGCGGTCTCGGTGACCCCGGGCAGGAAGTCCAGCAGCGACGGCTCTTTCAGATTGATGTCGAAGGCCGCGACCGTGCCGTGCTTCAGCAGCAGGAATTCGGTCAACAGCCGCGCGATCAGCGTCTTGCCGACCAGCGGGCGGGGCGAGCAGATGATGAAGACGGGCGTGCGGTACATTGGGCTATATCAGGCGAATTCGGCGCCCGATCCAGCCAAATAGCAGCCGTTTGCGCAATTATTTTTCGCCGCCGCGCGTCACCGATTTGCCCGAGCCGACCAGGTCGGTCAGCTTGATGCGGTCGAACTCGCTCCAGACATTGGCCAGCCAGTGCCGGACATAGCCGCGCAGCACGAACGAATAGTTCGCGGCCTCGTCGTGGACGCCCTTGTTGGCGACGAATTTGAGGAACGGCACCGAGGAGACCTCGACCTGCTCGTAGGCCATTTCGTTGAGCTTGGGGATGGTGAGCTCGGTTGCGTCCTTGATACGGTGGAAATAGGAATTGTAGGTCGCCTGGTCCCACTGGAAGAACTGGGTATCGTTGATGAAGTTCTTCACCAGGAAATATTTGGCGCCCTGCATGAAGTTGGCGGTCTGGGCGATTTCGTCCAGCGAGGCGATCGAGGGGCCCAGTATATGGAACACGGCAAAGGTGATCTGCCCGGACTTGGCGGCGTCGAGAAAGCCGATGTCGCGGAGCGAGGCCAGCGCCGGCGACAGCAGTCCGGCGCGGACGTCGATCACGGTGACGGAGGGGCTCGCCGCATTCAGCGTATCGAAGATCTTCATCTGGTCCGCGGTCGTCGTCATGTCGACGATCTCGGTGATGTCGGGGTGGAAGCGCATCAGGGTGCCGCGCGGCGACTCGGTGTCGAAGGCCCGGGTGGGGATGTTGTTGGCGCTGAAATAATCCAGCAGGGTCCGCGACACCGTGGTCTTGCCGACCCCGCCCTTGTCCGCGCCCACCACGATCACTACCGGCTTCGTCGTCATGAATTTCCCTTATGCGCCCCGGATCGCGGAAACGACCCGCCAGTCCCTATACCTGCTTTGGGCGCGAACATGGCAGAAACAAGGGGGAATTCAATTCATTAAGCCGCCCGCGGCTTTAATCGTGGGGGATTTCGTCGAGGCCGCGTGGCACGGGGCACGAATCACACGGGCTTGGCCCATGGATCGCGGGAAGCGGCCGTCGAGGCATCCTGCGGCGTGCCAGCGGCAAGGCCTCCGGGCGCGGCGGCGTCGCTCCAGGAGCCTCCTGGCAGGGGAGGAGGAGCCCGGTCGCCGGATCCGGTCAGTTCAGGCTCGCCGGCGCCGGGATCCTCGGTATCCGACGGCAGCGCCAGCCGCCCGGAATCGTGTCCGCCGGCATATTTCACCAGCGCCTGCACCCGGGAATCCACGGAAGGGTGGGTGGCGAACAGGTCGGCAAAACCCTCGCGCGGGTTGTCGATGCACAATTCCATCACCGCCGAGGTGGCGCCGGGAAGCTCGCCGCGGTTCTCGATCTTGCGCAGCGCCGAGATCATGGCGTCGGGGTTCTTGGTCAATTCGACCGATCCGGCGTCGGCCAGCAGCTCGCGCGAGCGCGACAGCGCCAGTTTGACGACTTGCGACAGCAGCCAAGCCAGCAGGATCAACGCCACCGCGATGATGACGACAATGACCGCGCCGCCGCCGCCCTTGCTGTTGCTGTCCGACGAGGAAGAGGACGACCTCGATGACGATGAGCCGCCAGAGGAGGAATTCCAGCTCAGATTGGTGAACATCCGGAAAAACAGCTCGCCGAAGAAGCCGACCACGCCGGCGATGATCACCGCGGTCACCATCAGCTGCACGTCGCCGTTGCGGATGTGGGTGAGCTCGTGGCCCAGCACCGCCTCCAGTTCCTGGTCGTTCAGCGCCTTCAACAGCCCCGTCGTGACGGTGACGGCATATTGCCGCCGGTTCAGCCCGCTGGCGAACGCGTTGCGCGCGTCGCTGTCCACGATCTTCAGTTTCGGCATCGGGATGCCGCGGGAGACGCAGAGGTTTTCCAGCAGGTTATGGAGCCTGGGCTGCTGCTTTCGCGTCACGTCCTCGCCGCCGGTGACGGCGTCGATCATGTTCTGGTGGAAGAAATAGGCGATCACGATCCACAGCGCCGCCGCCCCCGTCGCATAGGGAAACGCCTTCACCAGGTCGCGCCCCGCCGCCATCAGATAATAGTCGACCGGCCGGTTGCTATCGAGCGCGACTTCCGCCAGCAGCGCCCCGGCATAAACCAGCACGTAGATCAGCAGGAACAGCCCGGCCAGCAGCAGCATCGAACGCAATTTGTTCGATGCGATGTGCGTGTAAAGTCCGTAGGCGGCCATGCTGCGCTACTCTGCGAGGATGCTTTGAAGGTGCCTTGCGCGATCAGAACTTGACCGTCGGCACCGCCTCGACCTGCGTCCTGGAATCGCCGAGATCGAAGAATTCCTTGGCTGTGAAACCGAACGTGCCGGCGAACAGGGCGGCGGGCATCTGCTGGATGCCGGTGTTGTATTCCTGGACCGCGTTGTTGAAGAAGCGGCGGGCGGCCGCGATCTTGTTCTCGAGGTCGGACAATTCGCTCGACAGCTGCTGGAAGTTGGCGTTGGCCTTGAGGTCGGGATAGGCCTCCGACAGCGCGATCAGCCGGCCCAGCGCGCCGCTCAGCTGGTTTTCCGCGGCCGCGACCTGTCCCGGGCCCTGCGCCGACATCGCCGAGTTGCGGGCCTTGATGACGTCGTCCAGGGTGCCGCGCTCGTGGCTGGCGTAGCCCTTCACGGTCTCGACCAGGTTCGGGACCAGATCGTGGCGCTGCTTGAGCTGCACGTCGATGTCGGCAAAGGCCTGGCCGACGCGCTGGCTGAGCGCCACCAGGCGGTTGTACATGGCGAACGCGAGGAAAACGAGAAGGATGATGACGCCGAGAACGATCCAGCCAGATGACATGACCCATAGCTCCTGATGAGACGACCGGCGCACAGCCTAGATGAAAGATCGGCGCGCGTCTGCGGCTCCGTCAGGGATGCCGCCCCGGTTGGTCGCTGCAGGAGCGCAGCAAGTTCAAGCAAGGACCCGGCTGGATGTCCCGGACGCGGTACAACGCCGTTTCGGCGAAGCGCCGCATCCGAGGCACACTCCGATCGAGGGTTACGGTTTCGCCATGTGCCAGGCGCCGTTCAGGAAGCCGTCGCCATTGGTGTCGCCGGCGGCCACGTCCTTCTTGAAGGTGTAGAGCGGCTTGCCCTTGTAAGCCCACATCTTCTTGCCGTCGTCGCGGACCACGATGGTCATGTCGGCGTTTGGCTTGGCGTCGTCGGCGGCCGCGAGCGGCGGCCAGTTCTCGGCGCAGGGACCGTTGCACATCGACTTGCCGCCGGCGTCCTTGTCGAAAGTATAGAGCGTCATGCCCTTGGCGTCGACGAACGTCTTGCCTTTGGGCGTATCGGCTATCTTCAGCATCTGCGCCGATGCCGCCGTCGATGCGAGAATCAAAGTCAAAGCCGCCATTGCGGCGAATGTCCTGGACATTGCAGCTGTACTCCTGATGAAGCGTGTTGAGGACGCGGACGCGTCATCAAGATCAACGCCGCAGCCGGCGAATTATTCCGCGGATGCCGGGCTGTCCGCAAAGAGGGCGTCACCCCAGTTATATTTTCGGAAGCGCGCATAGGCTGGCTTGTCGCGGCGCGGTGCAACGGCGTTGATGATGCCTTGTTCGGTACAGAGTTTCGCAGTTACCGCAACCTTGTTGACGGTCGGCTGCGCCAGCACGCGGGCAGGACGTTGCGCGACCGGCGCGCGGGTCAGCGCTACGTAGGAAAATCTTTCGTCCTCATAGGGAAGTTCTGCGGATTTGAGTTGTTTATGCGCCTGGGATCGCGACAGGCGCTGGGTGAAGTGACACCAGTCGGGCGGTTGCAATGGACACGGGCCATCATGCGGGCAGGGCGACGCAACATGCGCGCCCGCCGCGATCAGTTGCGCGCGCACCGCCATGATCCGCGCATAACCCGCCGGTGTGCCGGGCTCGACTACCAGCAGCGTATCGAGGGTTTTGGCCCACATCAGGTCGGCGAGTGCCGTTCGCTCGCCCTCGCCGATCTCGCCGATCATGTAGCTCGCCACCACGAGGTCGGCGGCGCCAGCTTTGGCAAGCTCGGCGCGGGCTTCGCCCCGCTGATAGGTCATGCCGCGCAGGCGCGGGCTGGCGCCGCCCAGCTCCAGCGCCAGCGCCCGCAGCGCGCTGTTGGCGTCGAGCAGCGCAAATGCAGAGAGCGATGAAAATGCCTCTGCCGCCGCCCAACTGGCGGTGCCCGGCCCGGCGCCGATATCGAGCAGGCTGGTGGGCGCGAAGTCCGGGGTTATCTCAGCCAGCGCATTCAGGCTTGCCGTGACGGCGGCATAGGTTGCGGGCATCCGCGCCAGCGCATAGGCGAGCGCGTCGGCCTCCGAACGGATTGCGCCGGAGCCGCCGCCATCGCGATAGGTTTTCGAAATGACGGCCGAACGCCCGGCGGCATCGTTGCGCGACAGCCCGTGCAGGCGGGCGTCGAGTGCGGATTTCAGCTCGGCGGGGAGGTCGGGAGGGATCATCTGGCTTTCTTCCCCTCTCCCCTTGTGGGAGAGGGTGGATCGAATGCGCGCAGCGCATTCGAGACGGGTGAGGGGTCTGTCTCCGCGGATAGAAACCCCTCATCCGGCGCGCTCAGGAGCGCGCCACCTTCTCCCACAAGGGGAGAAGGGAAGGGCTTCACGCCACGTGCTGATCGAGGATCTTCACCGCTTCATCGAGCGCGACCGACACCAGTTGCGAGACGCCGCGCTCGGCCATGGTGACGCCGAACAGCCGGTTCATCCGCGCCATGGTGATCGGATTATGGGTGATGATGATGAAGCGGGTGTCGGTCGAGGAGGTCATCTCGTGCAGCAGGTTGCAGAACCGCTCCACATTGTGGTCGTCGAGCGGCGCGTCGACTTCGTCCAGCACGCAGATCGGCGAGGGGTTCGTCAAGAACACCGCGAAGATCAGCGCCAGCGCGGTCAGCGCCTGCTCGCCGCCTGACAGCAGCGACAGCGTCTGCGGCTTCTTGCCGGGCGGTTTGGCGATGATTTCGAGCCCGGCTTCCAGCGGATCGTCGCTCTCGATCAGATGAAGCGCTGCTTCGCCGCCGCCGAACAGTTCGACGAACAGCCGCTTGAAATGGCTGTTGACGATTTCGAACGAGGTCAACAGCCGCTCGCGCGCCTCGCGGTTGAGACTCTGGATGCCCTGGCGCAGCCGCTTGATGGCTTCGACCAGGTCGTCGCGCTCGGTCGTCAGCGCCGTATGCTGGGCCTCGACCTCGTGCAGTTCTTCCTCGGCGCGCAGATTGACCGCACCGAGCCGCTCGCGGTCGCGGCGCAGCTTTTCGAGGTTTTCCTCGATCTCGGGCAGCGGCGGCAGGTCGGCGCCCGGCTCGATCTCGGCGAGACCGGCCACGGCGTGCGGCTCGACTTCCAGCATATCGTGGATTTCGCGCTCGATATCGGCGAGCCGGCGTCGCGCGCCTTCCATGCGTTCCTCGGCGCGGGCGGTCGCCTCGCGCGCGCTGGACAGCGCCTCGAGCGAAACCTTCGCCGCGCGGTCGGTTTCCGCCATCGCGTTCTCGGCCGTGGCCAAGGCGTCGGCGGCGACCTGGCGGCCGGATTCGGCGGCTTCGATTTCGCCGATGATGGCGCGACGCTTTTCCGCGAACAGGGCCGGGGCATTGTCGAGTTCGGCGCGCTCGGCGGTGACCTCGGTGATGCGCTCTTCGATGGTGGAGATGTGCGAGGCCGCACCGGCCCTGCGCTCCTGCCACTGGTTGCGTTCGGCAATGATGGCCTGCAGGCGGCGGTCGGCGAGTTCCGCCTCGCGTGCCAGCGCCTGGGCTTCGGCCCGTACCTGGGCTGCGAAGCGGCGGTGGCCCTCGATGTCGGAGCGAACGGCAGCCAACCGTGTCTCGGTGTCGAGGCTGGGCGGCAATTCGTCGAGCGCAGCAGTAGCGCTTTCGTGCGCGCTTTCGGCCTCGGCGCGGTCGGCGTTGAGGCGGGTGTGCGCTTCGGTCAGCGCGGATTTTCGCGCGGCGTGGCGGTTGATTTCGCGTTCGGCATGGGCATGGCGCTCGCGCGCGGCGTCGGCCTCGCGCTGGGCGGCGCGCCAGGCCTCGCGCGCGGAACCTTCGGCGGAGGAGGCCGCCTTCAGCGCGGTCTCGGCGGATTCCAGCTGCTGACGCTTGGCGGAGGCGTCGATCCGGGCCTGCTCGAGTTCGTTCTCGATATCGACCAGCCGGGCACGCTCGGCGAGGCGCCGCGCAGCACCGGTCGGCGCATGGGCTGCCGCGACAAAGCCGTCCCAACGCCAGACGTCGCCTTCCGGCGACACCAGCCGCTGGCCGGTCTTCAACTGCGACACCAGCTCCGCGCCGCGCTCTCTCGGCACCACGCCGATCTGGGCGAGGCGGCGCGCCAGCTCGATCGGCGCATCGACATGCGCCGCCAGCGGCTCGACGCCCTCGGGCAGCGCGGGATCGCCCTCGGTGACGCCGGAATTGGTCCAGCGCATCGGCGCCGAGGGATCGACCGGCGCGTCGAGGTCGTCGCCGAGTGCGGCGCCGATCGCCTTCTCGTAGCCCTTGGCGACGGTGACGCCGTCGATGATCGGCGGCCACAGGTTCTTGGTTTCGCTGTTGACCAGTTTTGAAATGGTGCGCGCTTCGGTCTCGAGCCGCTGCACGCGCTTGTCGGCCTCGTTGAGCGGCGCGCGGGCGGCTTCCAGCCGCGCGCGGGCCTCGACATGGCCGGCCTCGTTGGCCTGCGCCATGGCTTCGGATTCGGCGAGACTCTGCTGCGCCGTCTCCATGATGCCGGCAAGTTCCGCAAGATCGCCGAACCCGCTGGTTTCCTGCGCCAGCTTCTGCTCCTCGCTGGCGACGTTGGCGATCTCCTGATCGAGCCGCGCCAGCCGGTCGCGATGGGTCCGCACATTGCCTTCGAGCTGGTTGCGCCTGGCGGTGAGGTCGGCGAGCACGGTGGTCAGTTCGGCGAACAGCCGCTCGGCCGATGCCAGCGTCGCTTCGGCCTCGGAGACCCGTTCATCGACGCCGCTGCGCTTTTCGACGCGCGACTTGATCTCTTCCTTCAGTTCGGTGTCTTCGGTCTCGAGCCGCTGCAGCGCCACCTCGGCGTCCGAGCTCTGCTGCTGCTCGCGCATGATATCGGCGGAAAACTGCATCAGCCGGCGGTCGAGCTCGGAGACGCGCTCCTTGGCGCGCTCTTCCTCGCGGTCGAGGGTTTCGCGCGCATTGGTGAGCCGCTGCAGCCCGGCGGCGGCGCGGGCTTCCGCCTCGCGCAGGGCCGGCAGTTCGGAGGCGCGGATCGCCTGGATGCGGGCGGCCTCGGCCTGTTCGCGGGTGCGCTCGGCCATTTCGCGGACGGTGAGGTCGTGGGTGTGGGCGCCTTCCGAGACATCGGCATTGGCTTCCAGCCAGCGCAGATGGAACAGCATGGCCTCGGCCTTGCGCACCCTGGCCGCGACTTCGCGGTAGCGGATCGCCTGGCGGGCCTGCTTCTTCAACCCGTCGATCTGTCCGGCGAGTTGCCCGACCACATCCTCGACGCGGGTGAGATTGGTTTCGGCCGCCTTGAGCCGCAATTCGGCCTCGTGGCGGCGGGCGTGCAGCCCGGCGACGCCGGCGGCGTCTTCCAGCACGCGGCGGCGCTGTTCCGGCTTGGCCTGAATGATCTCGCCGATCTTGCCCTGGTGAACCAGCGCCGGCGAACGCGCGCCGGTGGCGGCGTCGGCAAACAGGATCTGGACGTCGCGGGCGCGCACGTCGCGGCCGTTGATGCGGTAGACCGAGCCGGCGTCGCGTTCGATCCGGCGCGAGATTTCCAGGATTTCGCGGTCGTTCACCGCCGCCGGCGCCGAGCGGTCGGAATTGTCGATCGTCATCACCACTTCGGCATGGTTGCGCGACGGACGGTTGCCGGAACCGGCAAAGATCACCGCGTCCATGTCGGCGGCGCGCAACGATTTATGCGAGGTTTCGCCCATCGCCCAGCGCAACGCCTCGACCAGGTTCGACTTGCCGCAACCGTTCGGTCCCACCACGCCGGTCAGGCCCGGCTCGATCATGAAGTCGGTGGGTTCGACGAAGGATTTGAAACCGTGAAGGCGAAGACGGGTCAGTTTCATGGACGCGATTCTCTGTTGGCAGGACGCGAATCTCCCTGCCGGGACAGTACCATAGAAGGCAATGTCGGTGTGTGGCCGAGTCGCGCTTGGGCAACCCTTATGCACCGCGACAATGGCGAGGCCGGGGCCGGAGGGCAACCGCCGCAAAGGGCTTTTCCCAAGGGATTTATGGAGGATTGAGAGCGTTTTGAGGAGGCCCTCTCGGTGTCGTCCCGGCGAACCAGGCTGTGTGAAAAGTGGGTGTGTTAACATCATTTGGAGTGGATTTTCTGATTCGGGGGCCGTGATGGCGCATGTCACCGGAGCGTCGCGTTATCAAGCGACCTTGTTTCCTGAGGTTCTGGACGAGGTGGTTG
>NZ_JAURXB010000221.1 GCF_030654605.1 Bradyrhizobium sp. | reverse complement strand
TGTGCCGGGCATCCACGTCTTTGCGGCACAGCAGGAAGAAGACGTGGATGGCCGGGACAAGCCCGGCCATGACGAGAACAAGAGAACGAAGCGTAAGGAACAGATTTGTCAGCCGCTCAGCCCACCATGCAAGCCCGCGCGACCTCGAAAGCGTCAGGCATTCCCGGCGTCAAGCACGTCATCGCGGTCGCTTCCGGCAAGGGCGGCGTCGGCAAGTCCACCACGTCCTGCAACCTCGCGCTCGGTTTTGCGGCGATGGGCTTGAAGGCCGGCATTCTCGACGCCGATATCTACGGGCCGTCGCAGCCAAAGCTGTTTGGCCTGCGCGGCAAGCCCAGGCAGGTCGGCCCGCGCATGCTGGAGCCGATGGAGCGTTTCGGCGTCAAGGTGATGTCGATCGGTTTCCTGGTCGAGGAAGACCTCGCCATGATCTGGCGCGGCCCGATGGTGATCTCGGCGATCACGCAGATGCTGCGCGAGGTGGCGTGGGGCGATCTCGATATTCTGGTGGTGGACCTTCCGCCCGGCACCGGCGATGCGCAACTCACCATGGCGCAGCAGACCCCGCTGGCGGGCGCGGTGATCGTTTCGACCCCGCAGGACATCGCGCTGATCGACGCGCGGCGCGGCATCGCGATGTTCGAGAAGGTGAACATTCCGCTGTTGGGATTGATCGAGAACATGTCGAGCTTCTGTTGCCCGACCTGCAGCCACGTCACCCCGATCTTCGGCCATGGCGGCGCGCGACAGGAGGCGGAACGGCGCGGCATTCCGTTTCTCGGCGAGATCCCGCTCGACATGCAGATCCGCCAGACCTCGGACGACGGCCGCCCCATTGTCGCGACCGAGCCGGACGGCGTTCATGCCAGACATTATGTCGAGATCGCCCGCGAAATCTGGACGGCGGTCTCTACGGGCGCGGCGAGCCGGCCGGCGCCGCGCATCGTGATCGAGTAGGCGGAGAAGCGCCGCCTACGACTTCGCCTTGCCATCCGGCGGACAATCCTTGCGGACTGCCATCGGCTTGCCGTCGCTTTGCACGGTGGGGGCGGCCGAATTCGTTCCGCCGGCTTCGGGCACGATCGCGCTGTTTCCGATGGCCATGGAGGTATTGGTTTTATCCTCGCCGTGCCCCGAGGTCGCGGATCCCGTCGTTGCGCAATTGGTTTCGCCCTTCTTCGCGTCGCCCGACGGCGGCGTCGTTTGGGCAAACGCGGGCCCGGCGGCCATGAACACGGCCAGAATGGCTATCGCGGCGCGATCAATCATTTGTGTCTCCTCCGAGCGAAAATCGCTGCTGGAATTCAGAGGAAAGAACGGTTCCCGCTGGCAAAGGTTCCCGACGCGGAGTTTTGCAGCTTCGCTGCCGGCGAAGGGGTGAGGGCGCATTCCACTCCATCAACGTCGCCCGTGCGAACGCAGGGACCCATACGCTGTGCACTCTCGTTTGAAGCTGGCTGTTGCGGCATCTCTCACAAACTCAGACGCCGGTGGCTATGGGTCCCCGCGTTCGCAGGGACGACGATGGAGTGGTGATCGCGCCCCTAATACCCCCGCTTGCGATCCACCACGTTCTCCAGCGCGCTGCCCGCTTCGAACCGTGCGATCTGGCGCGCGACGTATTTTGAAATTTCGTCGGGATCGGTGTCGGCGGCGTTGTGCGGCGTCAGCACCACCTTCGGATGGGTCCAGAACGGGCTGTCGGCCGGCAG
>NZ_JAURXB010000210.1 GCF_030654605.1 Bradyrhizobium sp. | reverse complement strand
CCGATAGCAGGATTGAGATTGCCAAGGTGGAATATTCCCTACTCGATCCGCAGGCCCGAGGCCTTGACGACCGCGCTCCAGCGCGCGTCCTCGCTGTCGTGAAAGGCGCTGAACGCCGCCGGTCCCTCGTCGCGCGGGATGGCGCCGAGACCGGTGAACTTCGCGACGATCTCGGGCGACTGGATGATCCTGTTGATCGCGGCCCCCAGACGTTCGACCCGCGCCTTCGGCGTCGCGGCGGGTACGACAATGCCTAGCCAGGCCGAGAGGTCGACTTCCGCAAAGCCCTGCTCGGCCACGGTCGGGGTATCGGGGAAGGCCGCGACCCGTTTGCCGTAGGCGCTGGCGATCAGCCGCATCTTGTCGCCGCGGATGAACGGTTCGGTGACGGCGACGGTGTCCATGGCAACGCCGACGATCCCGGTCATCAGGTCGGTCATCGCGGGCACGCTGCCGCGATAGGGCACATGCAGGATGGTGATGCCGGCGCGCTGCTTGAACACTTCCATGCCGAGATGCGACAGCGTGCCGTTGCCCGATGAGGGATGCGCGAGTTTTTCCGGGTTGGCCTTGGCATAGGCGATCAGTTCGGCGACGGTCTTCACCGGCAGCTCCGGATTGACCACCAGCAACATCGGCAGATCGGCGACCAGCGCCACCGGCGCGAAATCCCTTCGCGTGTTGTAGCCGACGGATTTATACAGATGCGGATTGACCACCAGCGAGGCCAGCGGCGCCAGCACCAGGGTATGGCCGTCGGCGGGCGACTGGGCCAATGAGGCGAGCACAATGCTGCCGCCCTGGCCCGGCCGGTTTTCCACGATCACGGTTTCGCCCAGTTCCGGACCCAGCCGCTCGGCCAACAGGCGCGCCACCAGATCGGTCGCCTGCCCCGGCGGGAAGCCGACCAGAATGCGCGTGAGATCGGCAGATCGCGCGCCGGTCATGCTCAAGACCAGCGCCGTGACAACCACCAGCAAGCCCCGCATCTCGTCTCCTCCCTCGATTTTTGTTCTAGATCGTTCCGGCGGCGCGCAGCCGTCCGATCTCCTGAGCCGTCAATCCCAACGCGCCATAGGTCTCGTCATTGTGCTGGCCGAGCGCCGGACCGGCGCGGCGCACCGAAACCGGGGTTTCCGAGAAACGCGGCACCACGCATTGCATCCTGACATCGCCGAGTTCGGCGTCGGCCACGCTGACGATGGTTTGGCGCGCGATGAAGTGCGGATCGGCAAAGATATCGGCCGCGTCGTAGATCGGCGAGAAACCGACTTCATGCGCGTGCAGGCGGCTGCGCAGATCGTCCAACGTCAGGCGGGAGATGGCTTCGCGCACGATGGCGTCGATCGCCTGCCAGTTTTTCACCCGTGCGGGATTATCGACAAAGCGCGGATCGCCGAGCAGATCCCGCAGGTCGAGCGCTGCGCAGAATCGTTCGAAGATGCTTTGCGTCGATGCCGCGATCGAGGCCCACTTGCCGTCCGAGGTCGCGTAGATATTGCCGGGCGCGGCGTACTGGCTGCGGTTGCCGCTCTGCGTCCGCACCGTGCCGAGCTGGTCATATTCGATGGCGAGGAAATCCAGCGTGCGCATCATCGCCTCGGTGACCGAGCAATCGATCTCCTGGCCGCGCAGCGAAGGATCGCTCTTCAGCCGATAGAGGTCGGCGAGCACGCCGATCGCGCCGAACAGGCCACCGACCGCATCCGAGATCGGATAGCCGAGATGCAGCGGCGTGCCGCCCTCCTCGCCGCACATCCGGGTAAAGCCGCTCATCGCCTCGAACACGCGGGCGAAACCGGGGGTGTTGCGATAGGGCCCGGTCTGGCCGAACCCGGTGACGCGCAGGATGGTCAGCCGCGGGTTGATCGCCTGCAGCCAGTCCCGGGTGATGCCCCATTCGTCCAGCGTCCCGGTGCGAAAATTCTCGACCAGCACGTCATGCTCCGCAGCGAGGCGGCCGAGCAGTTCCTTGCCGTCCGGCTTGCGCAGATCGAGGGTGATGCCCTTCTTGTTGCGGTTGGTGACCTTCCACCACAGCGGCACGCCGTCCTTGTGCGGCGCCAGCCGGCGCAGCGCATCGCCGATCCCGGGCATTTCCACTTTCAGCACTTCGGCGCCGAGGTCGCCGAGCAGGGCGGACGCGAACGGGCCGGCGACGACCGTGGAGATGTCGAGCACCCGCAATCCCGTCAAGGGACCGGTCGGAGCAGGCGTGGGAGCGCTGGTGGGGGAAGCTGCCATTCACGGAGCCTAGCCGCCGCCTCCGTCATGCGGTATGGTCACATCAGATAAATCAGAATTGCCAAAAACACATTTCGCAAATCGATGGATATCAAACAGCTCAAAACCTTCGTCGACGTCGCGGCCAACGGCAGCTACGCCCGGACGGCGGCGATCACGGCGAGCGCGCAGTCGGCGC
>NZ_JAURXB010000207.1 GCF_030654605.1 Bradyrhizobium sp. | reverse complement strand
CCGCAACCCTGGTGCCGAGGCCCGATACCGAAACCGTGGTCGAACTGGCGCTGGAAATGCTGCGCGCATCCCCTGCCCAAGGTCGTCCGTTGCGGATCGCCGACCTCGGCACCGGCTCGGGCGCGATCCTGCTGGCGCTGTTGTCGGAATTGCCGCGCGCGGTTGGGATCGGCACCGACATCAGCGAGGAAGCGCTACAAACAGCCCACAGCAATGCAGTCGATCTTGGCCTCGCCGATCGCGCCAGCTTCATCGCCTGCGACTATGCGGCTGGCTTGGCGGGCCCTTTCGATCTCATGGTCTCCAACCCGCCCTACATCCGCTCGGCCGATATCGCCGGGCTCGCCACCGAGGTGCGAAATTTTGACCCGCTTGCCGCGCTCGACGGCGGTCCGGACGGACTTGACGCCTATCGCGCGCTGATTCCGCAGGCAATGCTGCTGCTGGCGCCGCGGGGCGCCCTCGTGGTGGAAGTCGGTCAGGGCCAGCACGACGATGTCAGGGGGCTAATGACAGCGGCCGGGCTGGCGCCGGAAGGGTCCGCCAGAGCCGATCTGGCGGGCATCCGCCGGGCCGTCGGCGGCCGCAAAAAGCCGTCATAAAGCCTGATTGAAAGGCAAAAAAACCCCTTGGAATATTCTCCGGGAGCGACTACGTTCCGGCCACAGCGTCGGTCCAGGGTTGCTGGCCCCGTAGGTACCCCGAGGGGATATCGCGGGTGGAGGCCAGAGTTCTCAGCGCGAGAGCCCGCCCCGAGTGAAAGGTTCCAAAACGCAGGTCAATTGAGCGCGATGGCTGAAAGAGCTGCGCTGCTTCCGACCGCAAAGCGAACGAAAGCCTGATAATTGCGCTTTAGAGACTCACGCGAGAAAGCTGTGCTTGTTTTGGCAGGCGGACTGATTTGAAGCAGCCGGCGAAGTAGGCTGGGCTGGTGGGGAACGCGTCTTTGTTGACTGCGACGTACGGCAAAATCTGTTTGGAACTCAACTGCGCTGTGATTCGGTGGGCATGATGCGCGCCGGGCCTGCGCTGTGACGGCGACATCACAATCCACGGTTAAGTGAATCAAGGCTAAGCGAATCAAGGCTGGTAACTTCAGGGCTGGAATAAAGGCGAGACATGAGAAACGGTCAGAACCAAAACAAGCGGATGCGTAACCGGAATAACAATAACAATCAGAACCGGAACGACAGCAACCGGCGCGGTCAGAATCCGATGACCCGGGTGTTCGAGTCGAACGGGCCGGACATCAAGATCCGCGGTACCGCATCCCACGTCGCTGAAAAATACGTGCAGCTGGCGCGCGACGCGCGCTCTTCCGGCGATCCGGTGGCCGCCGAAAATTACTATCAGCATGCCGAACATTATTTCCGCCTGATCGCCGCCGCCCAGGAGCAGTTCCGGCAGAACCAGCCGCAGCCGCGCACCGAAAACGAAATGGCGCCGGAGGACGGCGACGACGAGAGCGAGAGTTTTTCGAATTTCGGGCAGGAGCCCGGCTTCGTGCCGGCGCAGCCGCAGCCCTTCGTACCGCGCGACAATCCGCCGCCGCGCGAACACCAGCGCGAGGGCCAGCCTTACCAGCCGCGCGAGCAGCGCGATCATCAGCCCCGCGAACATAATCGCGAGCATCGGCCGCAGCCGCAATTCCAGCCGCCGCAGCCCCAGCCGCAGCCGGTCATTGCCGACGTCAACGTCGATCGTCTGCCGTCCTTCATCACCGGACCGCAACCGCAAATCAGCAACCCGCCGGCCGCATTCGAGGGTGGCGAACGCTTCCCGCGCCGTCGCCGCCGGCCCCACGGCCCGCGCCCCGAAGGCGCCGCCGCACCGGCCGCGCCGAGTGAAGATTTCAATCCGGGGAATGAGTAAGCGACGACGCGACGATCTCGACACGTCGCCCCGGCGAACGCCGGGGCCCATACCGCGTGATTTTTCGCTTTCGCGATATGTCCGATGTTCTTCGCCCAATGACCGCCGCGGATTATGGGTCCCGGCGTTCGCCGGGACGACTCGCTGAGATACTTTGCACCGACGACGGCACCAGCACCGGCTGCAGCGCCGGGATCAGCCGGGTGCGCTCGCGGTGGGCCGGTATCGCGCGATAGACCTGCTTGGTCGCTTCCACGATATGCACGCCGGCGAACGGCAGCGATAGCGCGGCGCCGACGCGTTCCCACGCCATGGCGGAGCGCAGGAACCAGCCGCCGGCGACCGGCGGCATGAACAGCGCCTCGCCCCAGGAGGCCGGCGTGAACCAGGTATGCCGCAACAGCTGCGTGATCTGCGAGCGTGAATAGGGCCGGCCGTGGCCGAACGGCGTGTTGTCGGTGCGGGTCCACACCCCGCGCCGGTTCGGAACAACCGCCATCAGCCGCCCCGAGGGCGCCAGCACCCGCCATACCTCGCGCAGCAGCCCTTCGGGATCGTCGGACATTTCCAGCGCGTGAACCAGCAGGATGCGATCGACCGCGGCATCCGGCAACGGCAGCGAGAATTGGTCGACCAGGGTGGCCAGCGTCGGCCGCGCCGTCGGCCATTTCAGCACGCCCTGCGCCGCCGGCATGAAGGCGATGCAGCGCTCGGAGTCCTCGCGGAACAGGCCGAGATAGGGCGTGGGATAGCCGAGACCGAGCACGCGCTGGCCCTGCGCGTCCGGCCAGCGGGCATGAATGCCGCGATTGATCAGCCGCCGCGCCACGATGCCGAGGCGCTGCGAATAGAAATTTCTGAGATCGATGACGTCGATGGTCATGCCGTCAATCTAACACGCCGCGGGCCGGTGCGGGACGCGGAATATGGCCATTGCCTGCGCAGCCTTAACGCCATATTTCATGCCTGTCCGCGGCGCGACCGGAGCCTTCATTTTACCGGACCGCGCCTCACTCGATCACGGAGATATCATGGCTGCCGAAATTCGCCTGTTCACCTGCCTCACCGACAATTTCGGCTATCTGATCCACGATCCCGCGACCAAGGCCACCGCCTCGGTCGACGCGCCGGAGGCTGCTCCCATCATCCAGGCGCTGCAGCGCGAGGGCTGGACGCTGACGGATATCCTGATCACCCACCACCACGGCGACCATGTCGGCGGCGTCGCCGAGTTGAAGCAGAAATACAATTGCCGCGTGGTCGCGCCGCACGACAAGTCGGCCAAAATCGCCAATGTCGATCTGCGCGCCGGCCAGGGCGACGTGGTGAAGGTGGGAAGCCTGCTGGCGCGGGTGCTGGAAACGCCGGGCCATACGCTCGATCACATCAGCTATGTGTTCGACAGCGAGAAGGCGCTGTTCGCCGCCGACACGCTGTTCTCGATCGGCTGCGGACGGGTGTTCGAGGGCGACTACCCGATGATGTGGGACTCGCTGCTGAAGCTGCGCGTTCTGCCCGACGATTTCAAACTCTATTGCGGCCATGAATACACCGCCGCCAACGTCAAATTCGCGCTGACAGTCGAACCCGACAACGCCGCCCTGAAGGCGCGCGCCGAGGAAGTGACGCGGCTGCGCGCAGCGAACAAGCCGACGGTTCCGACGCTGCTCGGCGACGAGAAGAAGGCAAATGTGTTCCTGCGCGCCGACGAGCCGTCGGTCGCGGCTGCCTTACGAATGAAGGGCGCCGATGCGGCCGCCGTGTTCGGCGAGCTGCGCGAGCGCAAGAACAAGTCCTGATGGCAACAAGTCCTGATGGCCCCCTGCCTTCCGCCGCCGAGATCATCGCGCGGCTCGAACTGAAGCCGCATCCGGAAGGCGGGCATTATCGCGAGACTTTTCGCGATTCGCGCACGGACGCTGGCGGGCGTTCATTATCGACCGCGATCTATTTCCTGCTGGCGCGCGGCGAACGCTCGCACTGGCATCGCATCGACGCGGTGGAGATGTGGCATTACTACGCGGGCGACGCGCTGAGGCTGCGGATGGCCGACGAGAGCGGCCAGCGCGCCGTCACGCTCGGCCCGGATCTCGCCGCCGGCGACGTGCCGCAGGCGATCGTGCCGTCGCGGGCATGGCAATCGGCCGAAAGCACCGGCGACTGGACGCTGGTCGGATGCACCGTGGCGCCGGGATTTGATTTCGCGACGTTTGAAATGGCCGCGCCGGATTGGTTCCCCGTTCGCTGAGTTATGCAATCGGGAATCGGGTGGGTTCCGCGCATTGTCGCGAATAGATTCCGTACTCAGAAAAGAGGAGCGGAACATGCATGGGACTGTTGGCAATTCTAATATCGAGATCGAGCCGGCGATTCTTTACTTCGGCACGCCGGTGGTGCTGATCGGGTCAACCAACGACGACGGCTCCTTCAATCTCGCGCCGATGTCGTCCGCGTGGTGGGTTGGCTGGCGCTGCATGCTGGGGCTGGCGAGCAATTCGAAGACCACCGAGAACATGATTCGCACCGGTGAATGCGTGCTCAATCTGCCCTCGGCCGATCTGGTCGATGCGGTCGATCACCTCGCGCGCACCACCGGCTCCGATCCGGTACCGCCGGGCAAGGTCATGCGCGGCTACCGGCATGAGCCAGACAAATTCGGCATCAGCGGCTTGACGGCATTGGCCGGCGAAACGGTCGCCGCGCCGCGCGCCGCGGAATGCCCGGTGCAGATCGAGGCGAAGGTCGCGCAGGTGCACCAGATGGCGCAGGAGGACGAGATCTGGCGCGGCAATTTGACGGCGATCGAAGTCCGTATCACCCGCGTTCACGCGCACCCGGCTATCCTGATGGATGGTCAGGCCAACCGCATCGATCCCGACAAATGGCGACCGCTGATCATGAGCTTTCAGCAATTCTACGGGCTCGCACCGGAAAAATTGCATCGCTCGGAGTTGGCCCAGATTCCGGAAGCCTATTACAAGCCACCGGGCTGGAAGCCAGCGCCCTAGCGCTTCCTGAACATGTCCCTCGCCGCGATCAGCCCGCCGCCGGCGATCAGGATCGCCGCGATTGCGATGTTCGCACTCGGCCTGGCAAAGCCCGCCAGAATCAAAAATGCGGTCGACAGCAGCGGCGTCGCGTAGGACGCGGCCCCCAGCACGCGAATGTCGCCGCGCTTCATGCCGACATCCCAGGCAAAGAAGGCGGCCCCCACCGGACCGACGCCGAGGGCGGCGATCGCGAACCACTGTGCGGCGGTGTCGGGCCACACCGTGGTTTCGACCAGTCCGTGCACAACAGCGGCGAGCAGCGCCGTTGCGAGACAGAAGCCGGCGACGGCGTCGGTCGGCACCCCCTTGAGCCTGCGCGACATCACCGAATAGGCCGCCCAGACGAAGGCCGCCACGAAAGCCGCGAGCAGGCCGGGCAACTGGCCCACCTCGAAGCTGGCGCCGCTGCCCGTGAACAGCAGCACGGTGCCGGCGAGGCCAAGCAAGGCGCCGACGATGTGGTGCGACAGCAGCCGCTCGCCGGGCAGCAGCGACGAGAACAGCACGATCAGCAGCGGCCAGAGATAATTCAGCAGCCCCGCTTCGGCCGGCGGCGCGAATCGCAAAGCGAGAAAATACAGCGCGTGATAGCCGAACAGGCCGCCGACCCCGACGACCCAGGCGGCCAGCGGCTGCTTCAAGGCGCCGAACGCGGCGGGGCGAAACAGGAAGCTGGCGAACGCCACCGCGGCCCCGATCGCGAAGGTCATCGCCGCGAGCTGAAACGCCGGGATTTTTCCGGTTGCGACCGTCAGCACCGACAATAACGACCACATCAGGATCGCAGTCAGTCCGATCAGGGTGGCGGTGCGGGAGGCCATGAAATTCGTCATTGCGAGCGAAGCGCAAGGATGTGAAGCAACAGTGGCGCGTCACAACAGGTCGTCATCGCCCGGCTTGACCGGGCGACCCAGTACGCCGCAGCCTCCCGGTCTATCTCAAACGTCTCTGGAATGCTGGGTCGCCCGGTCAAGCCGGGCGATGACAGCGGAGCTTGTTTCGTCACACCATGTATTGCCCGCCATTGACCGTCATGGTCGAACCGGTGATGCCGCCGGCTTCGTCGGCGGCGAGGAACACGACGGCGCGGGCGATTTCCTCGGGTTCGCCGAGACGGCCGGTCGGGATCAGCGGCAGGATGCTCTTCTCCAGCACGTCCTTCGGCACCGCCTGCACCATTTCGGTGTTGATGTAGCCCGGGCAGATCGCGTTGACGGTGATGCCGCCCTTGGCGTTCTCCAGCGCCAGCGCCTTGGTGAAGCCGATGTCGCCGGCCTTGGCGGCGGAATAATTGACCTGGCCGAACTGGCCCTTCTGGCCATTGATCGAGGAGATGTTGATGACGCGGCCGAATTTACGGGCGCGCATGCCCTCGATCACCTGGCGGGTCATGTTGAACAGCGAGCCGAGATTGGTGTTGATGACCGCATTCCACTGATCGAGCGTCATCTTGTGGAACGCACCATCCTTGGTGATGCCGGCATTGTTGATCAGCACGTCGACCGGGCCGAGATCGGCCTCGACCTGCTTGACCCCGGCGGCGCAGGCATCGAACGAACTGACATCCCATTTGTAGACGGGGATGCCGGTATCGGCCTTGAATTTTTCCGCGGCCGCGTCATTGCCGGCATAGCTGGCGGCGACCTTGTAGCCGGCGGCCTTCAGCGCCTTGCTGATCGCAGCGCCAATACCTCTCGTTCCCCCCGTCACCAACGCAACACGTGCCATTGTCGAATCCTTCCCTTGACGTTTTCCTTGGCGCTTTTGAACTACGTTTATGTAGCTTCGATTTTATCTAGCTGCGAATTAAGCGGGCCGCTTGACGAACATCAAGAACAAAACGCCCGGCACGAGGCCGGGCGTTTGTTATTCACTCTGTACTGCGCAGTTGCGAGATGATCTTTTCATCATTCAGCGCATCCGCTGCCGTTTGTTTAGTCGCGTGCAATGCACATCGCGATGCCCATGCCGCCGCCGATGCACAGCGTGGCGAGGCCCTTCTTGGCATCGCGCTTTGCCATCTCGTGCAGCAGCGTCACCAGCACCCGCGCGCCGGAAGCGCCGACCGGATGGCCGATCGCGATGGCGCCGCCATTGACGTTGACCTTGGAGGTATCCCAGCCGAGGTCCTTGTTGACCGCGCAGGCCTGTGCCGCGAAGGCTTCGTTGGCCTCGATCAGGTCGAGGTCGGCGATGTTCCAGCCGGCCTTCTTCAGCGCGGCGCGTGACGCCGGGATCGGCCCGGTGCCCATGATCTTGGGATCGACGCCGGCCTGGCCCCACGACACGATGCGGCCGAGCACGGTGCGGCCTTCCTTGGCGGCCTGCTTCGCCGTCATCAGCACCACCGCGGCGGCGCCGTCATTGATGCCCGACGCTGAGCCGGCGGTGACGGTGCCGTCCTTCTCGAACGCCGGCCGGAGCTTGGCCATCGATTCGAGGGTGGCGCCATGACGCGGATATTCGTCGGCATCGACGATGATGTCGCCCTTGCGGGACTTGATGGTGACCGGGACGATCTCGTCCTTGAACTTGCCGGCCTTCTGTGCGGCCTCGGCCTTGTTCTGCGAGGCGACGGCGAACTCGTCCTGCTGGGCACGGGTGATCTGGTACTGCCTGGCGACGTTCTCGGCGGTGTTGCCCATGTGGTAGCCGTTGAAGGCGTCCCACAGACCGTCCTTGATCATGGTATCGACGAACTCGATCGGGCCCATCTTGGTGCCGCCGCGCAGATACTGCGCGTGGGGGGCCATGCTCATGGATTCCTGGCCGCCGGCGACGACGATTTCGGAATCGCCGTTGAGCAGCGCCTGGTATCCCAGCGCCACGGTGCGCAAGCCGCTGCCGCACAGCTGGTTGACGCCCCAGGCCGGGCTTTCCACCGGAATGCCGGCGGCGATCGAGGCCTGGCGGGCCGGGTTCTGGCCCTGCGCCGCGGTCAGGATCTGACCCATGATCACCTCGGAGACACGGCCGGGCTCGATGCCGGCGCGCTCAAGGGCGGCCTTGATGGCGATGGCGCCGAGGTCGTGGGCCGGCATGGTGGCGAAAGCACCGTTGAAGCTGCCGACCGGGGTGCGGGCGGCGCTGACGATGACGACATCGTCTGACATGGACATCTCCTGAGGTTGAGCTTTTGGGGCTTGAGGTCGCTTGGCTGGCGGACGCCGGATGGCAGGCCAGTCTCCCACCTCATCCTGTTAACGGAGTTGAGACATGTCAATCGTCCCCAAGGCAAAATCACGCCGCGCCGCACTCAAAATGACGCCCTTGGCAGTTTCCGGAGCAGTCTCCATGCCTTGTGAGTGCCTGCGAATTAACCGTGCCGCACAAAACGGTAGCCGAAGCCAATTGAAAATGCTTACTTTGCTGCGATGCGTTGCTCGTCTGCCCTTCGGCGATACCGTCGGGTTCCCCGTCCTCGGTGTGCATTGTGTGAGCCATGGCGAAAACAGACCAACCCACCACCATCAAGAAATACGCCAACCGGCGGCTCTATAATACCGGCACCAGCACCTATGTGACGCTCGAGGATCTCGCGGCGATGGTGAAGGACGGCGAGGATTTCCTCGTCTACGACGCCAAGACCGGCGACGACATCACCCGCTCGGTGCTGGCCCAGATCATTTTCGAACAGGAAAACAAGGCCGGCCAGAACCTGCTGCCGACCACCTTCCTGCGCCAGCTGATCCGGTTCTACGGCGACAGCATGCAGATGGTGGTGCCGAAATATCTCGAACAGTCGATCGACACGCTGACCCGCGAGCAGGAAAAGTTCCGCAAGCAGTTGACCAACACGTTCTCGGGAACGCCGTTCGCGCCGCTGGAAGAACACGTCCGCCGCAACATGGAAATGTTTCAGCAGACCTTCTCGATGTTCAAGCCGTTCGTGCCGCCGCGCGCGGGTGCCGCCGCCGGCGCCGAACTGGAGAAGGTGCCGGAGCCAGTCGCCGAAGAGGCCAACATCGACGACCTGCGCCGTCAGATGAAGGACATGCAGGACCGCCTCGAACGCATGTCGAAAGAGCCGAAGAAGGAAGAGTAGTTTTCTTCTCATCGTGCCGGCTAAGCGAAGCGCGAATCTCTCAACCCGTCGTCCCTGCGAACGCAGGGACCCATAACCACCGATGCTTGGGGTTACGACAAGGTCGTCGAACAACTTTGTTGAATCGATAGATCACGCGGTATGGGTCCCTGCGTTCGCAGGGACGACAGCTCAACTCGCCGCCGGCAACACCGTCCCGGCCGGCACCGCCCAGGGCCGCTGCGACGAGGCCAGCCCGATCAGCCGGCCCTGGATGTAGTCGCAACCCCATTCGCGCAGCATCACGGCGGATTCCTCGTCCTGGACCCATTCCGCGACGGTCTTGATCTGCAGCCGGCGCGCCAGATCGATCAGGGTCTGCACGAAGGCGCGGTCGTCGGCCGAGCGGGCGATGTTCTGCACGAAGGCGCCGTCGATCTTCACGATGTCGACGCCGAGCTTGCGCAAATTGCGGAACGAGGTGTAGCCGGCGCCGAAATCGTCGATCGCAATCTTGCTGCCGTAGTTCTTCAGCCGGGTGACGAAGCCGCGGACGTCGTCGATATCCTGGATCGCGACGGTTTCGGTGATTTCCACGATCAGCCGCTCGGCGACGCCGGAATGGGCGCGCATCAGCGATTCGATCGAGGCCCACCAGTCCGGGTCCATCGTGGTGTCGGGCGAGATGTTGAGGCTGAGCCGGATGTCGGGCTGCTCCGCCAGTTCGGCCACCACCAGTTCGAGCACGCGGTGGTCGACCAGCCGGATCAGGCCGAGCTTTTCCGCGACGGGGACGATATCGGGCGCCAGCAGGACCTGGCCGTCGTCCTGCTCCATGCGCACCAGGCATTCGTAGAACGCGGCGTCGCGCGAGCGCGCCTCGACCACCGGCTCGAACGCCATCACGATCCGGCGCTCGTTCAGCGCGGTAACGATCTCGTCGGTGACGCGGATATTGACGCGGCGCTGGGCGTCGCGCTCGACATTCGGACGCCACACCGAAAACGACCCGGAGCGGCGGCGCTTGGCGCTATCGAGCGTTTCATGGGCGCGGTTGATCGCCTCGTCGGCGCTGCGCGCATAGCGCGGCACGCTGACCGCGCCGATCGACGCGGTGACCGATACGGGTCCGGACCTGGTCGGCACCACCTCGTCGCGAATGCCGGCCAGGAACCGCTCGGCGGCGACATTCATGTCGTCGACGGTGCAGTTCTTCAGGATCAATCCGAACTTGTTGCCGGAGAACCGGCCGAGCACGTCGCCGCCGCGCAGCCGTGTCCGAATGCGTCTGGCCACTTCCGAAATCACGGCGTCCGCGACGTCGAAGCCGAAGGCATCGTTGATGCGCGCCAGATGATCGATGCCAATCAGCATGAAGGCGCAGGAGGTGCGGAAGCGCGAGGCTTCCTCGATGGCCTCGGCCAGCGAACCCACCAGATGGGTGCGGTTGAGCTCGCCGGTCAGCGGGTCGTTGCGCGACAGCTTCAGCAGTTGCTCGTCGCGGGCGTGGGCCTCGTTGTTGATTCGAACGATGCCGTGGGCGCGCGCCGGCCTGCCGTCGGCGCCGGCGAACCAGCAGCCGGTCTCCTCGATCCACAGCACCGGCGCCGAGGTAGAGGTGCGCACGCCATACTCGATCCGGTAGGGCACGCCTTCGCCGCCGCGCGCCGGCGAGGAATGGCCGAGCGCGTCGGAACGGACGCCGCGCGCCGGCTCGATCAGTTTTGCGAATTCGGCGCCGCTGGCCAGCGACTCCGCCGGAATATCCGGAAAAACTGACGTGAGATGATCGCTCCAGAGCATCGCGTCGGTGGCGATGTCCCACACGAAGGCGGCCTGGCCGAGCGAAGCGAGGATGGTCGAGGCTTTCGGAAGATCGGCTTGCGGAAGAGCTGACGTCACAATCGCCTCGTTTCGGGACACGGAAGGAGTGATTCTCTGTTTCTAGGATAGTGCCTCTTTTGCTCCCGACCAGCGCGTATTCCGCAAAATGAGGCCCGATGCGGCGATTCCGGCCGGAAAATGCCCGGTGCTGCGTCCGTCAATGATTTGTAAACCACGGCGCGCAGTCGCCGGGAACAAAGCGGCGGGCAGCGGTATGAGACTTGCGAAGCGAAAGTCGGAAAAGGGCGTCACGTCCCAAAATGTGACAGTTCAACCGGATTTCGATTGACGATGTCAGAAAGAGGTCGGCCAGAGCAGGCGGTAGATGGGGGCGGCTTTGCCGACGCCCGGCCGGCTTGCGTTGCGCTGGTGCCGGTGGCGCAGCCTACCGAATGGACAGACAGGGCCCACCAGCCGCCCTCGCGGCCCGCCTCGACCTTTATCGCCCAATTGCTCGCAACCGCCGAGCAGGCCCCGCAAACCCGTTGCCTGCGCCGGGCCACGGTTGCCGACGCGCAGACCGCTTACGGCGCCAGCCGGCACCAGGCCCGCGCAGCCGGCATCCGGACCCGGCAAAGCATCTGAACCTGAGAGTTAGCGCGGCCTGTCCGGCGACGGATGCGAGCCATCGCCCGGCTGCAGTCCGGGAGATGGCACCTCCGGCGAGGGCACTGATGGCGTGACCTCGGGATGCACGATTTTCGGCTCCGCGCGATCCAGCGGCACGGCTTCGGCGGCAGGCGCCGAAGGAGCCGGCGTGGACACCGGTTCGAACTGGGATTCGGGCTGAGCCGCCGCGGCCTTGCGAGCATCCCGCCGCGAGACGGCAGGAGCCGCCTGCGCGCCACGCCGCCTGCGCAGCGCAATGCCCGACAGGAAGTCCACCAGTGCCAGCAGCGTCAGCAGGAAAAAGGTCGAAGTACCGAACTGCGGCAGCAACACGAATTCCGCGGCCGCGCCGCCAAACACCAGCAGCGAAAGCAGATGGTCCGTGAGATATTTCGCACCGGGGCGCGCGCCCTTGATGACCTCGCACAGCAACATCAGAATGCCGAGCGTCAGCAGGCCATCGGTCAGCGTCACCGGCCAGCCGGTGCCCGAGGGCAGCGGCAACGTAAAGAGCGGCGCGGCGAACGACACGTCGCGCATCAGGAAGGCGATGATGTTGTAGATTGCCAGCGGAATCAGAAGAAGCGGAAAACCGATCATCGACGGCGAGGCCTTCTTTTCAGAGCGAGCCATCCAGCTCGCAAGGAACCGTCTTATCTCACGCGTTGGCCGAATTCAGGCCGACGCTGCTGGTCTCTTGGCTGATCCTGTGGGTCCCGGCTCAGCGGTGCACCGCAAGGGCGCTGCACCGCGTCCGGGACACGTGGTCGGGCCCTAGTCAGCGTTCCCCGGACGCCGCGCGGCGCGAAGCGGTGCGCTGCAGATCCGGGGTCCAGACGCCAGGCGATGCTGCCAATCGAACGCAGCACAACCGCACGCCGCGATCAGGATTCCTTCTTGGCCTTCAGGACCTGGCGGCCCTTGTACATGCCGGTCTTCAGATCGAGATGGTGCGGGCGGCGCAATTCGCCGGAATCCTTGTCCTCGGCATAGGTCGGCGTCTTGAGCGCGTCCGCCGAGCGGCGCATGCCACGCCGCGAGGGCGATGTTTTTCTTCGGGGAACGGCCATGTCGGTGTCCTCTAGGGGTGTTGTCGGAGGCATTGTCCGCAGGCGGACGCCCGGCGCAGTGAAGCGCGGGCTGAAATGCCGATAAGGCCGCGCTTATAGAGGATGGAATGCCCCAAAGCTAGGTTCAAAATACGCCCAAACGGCTCAAGAAGCGCGATTTTCCCGCCAGCAGCGCTGTAACGCCGTGGCCTGCGCCCGGACCGTATAGGTCCCGGCCAGGCGGCGCACCCCGGGGCCCGGATTGCGGGCGCTGCGCTTGACGGGATTGGGCAGGATTGCCGCCAAAAGGGCGGCTTCCCGGGGCGACAAAGTGGAGGCGGAGCGGCCGAAGGCGTAGGTAGCCCCCGCTTCGGCGCCGAACTGGCCGGTCGGGCCCCATTCGGCGATGTTGAGATAAATTTCCAGGATTCGCTGCTTTGGCAGCACCAGATCGATCCAGATCGCCAGCGGTATCTCCAGCCCCTTGCGGATCACGCTGCGGCCCGGCCACAGGAACAGGTTCTTCGCCAGCTGCTGGGTGATGGTCGAGCCGCCGCGCACCACCTCCCCGTCCTCGGCGTCGTCGATCACGTCACGCAGCGCGACCCAGTCGACGCCGTGGTGGCTGCAGAATTTGGCATCCTCGGAGGCCACCACCGAGCGCGGCAGCGCCGGCGAAATGGCGGCAAAATCGATCCACGGCCGCGATACCGGCGCGCCGGTCAGCCAGCGCCAGGCCATCAGCGTCGAGACCGGATGGCCGGCGCGATAGAACGGCGCCACCAGATACGGCAGCAACAGCACCGCCAGCACGATCAGCAGCAGTGCAAGGATCGCCCGCCGCATCAGCCCTCGAGACCTTCGACGCTCACGAGGCGCGCCGAGCTGCATTCGTCCCGGATATGCTTGAGGCCCTGATACACCGGCCCGTCATAGAAGGCTTCCCATGCCGGCAGCGATGGGAATTCAAGGATCACGATGCGGCGCGGCGCCCAATCGCCTTCATGCACATGGTGGGCCCCGCCCCGGGCGAGATATCTCGCCCCCGCCGCCTGCAGCGCCGGCTTTACCTGGCTCATGAAATCCTGGTAGCGGGCGAGATCACGGATTTCGACATCGAAGATGACATAGGCGGGCATCGGGAGCTCCCTTCTGCCGAATCCTATCACGGGCCGGCGCCCGGTAGCCACGATGGCGGAATTGACGAAGGCCTTGCCATAAAGGATGGTCCGGCTCGAACCGATCTGGAGCTATTCTTGATGACGACCGGCACTGCGCTTACCGACTTTGCGAAACGACTGGACCAGACCGCGGAAGACACCGAGGCGCTGCTGGCGAAGCTGTTGTCCGACACACTTCTGCCCGACGAGATCGCGCGGCCGAAACGGCTGATGGATGCCATGCGCTATTCCAGCCTCGGCGGCGGCAAACGGCTGCGGCCGTTCCTGGTGGTCGAGAGTTCCGCGGTGTTCGGCGTGCCGCGCGAGGCCGCCCTGCTGGCCGGCGCCGCGCTCGAATGCATCCACTGCTATTCGCTGATTCATGACGATCTGCCGGCCATGGACAATAGCGACCTGCGCCGCGGCCGGCCGACGCTGCACAAGCAGACCGACGACGCCACCGCGATCCTGGCCGGCGACGCGCTGCTGACGCTGGCCTTCGACATCATCACCCGCGACGAGATTCACAACGACGCGACGGTGCGGCTGAAGCTGACGCGCGCGCTGGCGCGGGCTTCGGGAATCGGCGGCATGGTCGGCGGTCAGATGCTCGACCTCGCCGGCGAGGGCCGGTTCGGCGACCGCGAGCCGGTCGACGTGGCGCGGCTGCAGCAGATGAAGACCGGCGCGCTGCTGCGCTATGGCTGCATCGCCGGCGCCATCCTCGGCCAGTCCTCACCCGCGCAATACCAGGCGCTCGACGATTACGGCCGCGCGCTCGGCGAAGCATTCCAGATCGCCGACGATCTGCTCGACGTCGAGGGCGACGCGGCCGCGCTCGGCAAGCAGACCGGACAGGACGCGGCCCTGGGCAAGACCACCTTCGTCACCCAGCTCGGCATCGATGGCGCCAGGCAGCGCGTGCGCGACCTGCTGGCCACGGCCGATTCCGCGCTCTCGATCTTCGGCGCCAAAGGCGACGTGCTGCGCGCGACGTCGCGGTTTGTCGCCGAACGCAAGAACTGACGTGCCGGCGGCCAGGAAAGAACTCGACGAACTTTCCGCCCGGCTGAAGAAATTGCCCGCGCCGGTCCGCGTGGTCTATGCGCGGCCGCGCACCTTCGTCTCGATCGGGATCGGCGCGGTCTGCTTCTTCCTGCTGCCGGACTCGCTTAGGCTGGTGACACGGCTGCTGATCGCCTGGGACATCTTCACTGCGTTTTATGTGGCGCTCGCCTACGCCATGATGTTTCGCTGCGACCACAGCCACATCCGCCGCAACGCAATCCTGCAGGATGACGGCCGCTTCCTCATCCTGCTGGTGACGGCGCTCGGCGCCTTCGCCAGCATCGCCGCGATCGTAATGGAACTCGGCGCGTCACGTCGCGGCGCTTACGAGCTGACCCTGGCGATGGTGACGATCGTGCTGTCATGGGCGGCGGTGCATACCACCTTCGCGCTGCATTACGCCCATGACTACTACCGCGGCGCCAGGCCCGGCGGCCTGCAATTCCCCAGCGACGACAAGCCCGACCCTGCCGACTATTGGGATTTTGTGTATTTCTCGTTCGTGATCGGGATGACGGCGCAGGTCGCCGATGTCGGCATCACCGACAAGATGATCCGCCGCACCGTGACCGTGCACGGCATCATCTCGTTCGTGTTCAACACCGCGCTGGTCGCGCTGATGGTCAATATCGCGGCCAGCGCGATCTAAAGACACAGGCCCCTCTTTTGCGGGGCCTGTGTTGATTCCTCCATTGGTGAGCCGGGGGCCGCGGCGGGCTCGACAGCACGCGGCCAGTGGTTACGGGCACACGCCCGACATGATGGCGCTGTAGCCATTGCAACCACGTTCACGCTCGATGCCGGTAAGCGGCTGGCCTCTGGTTCCGATACCGGCACCCGTCCGCGTCTGAGAACGCCCGGCAATGGCTTGCTGTGCTTGCGGAACTTGCCTTGCGTCCGGAGCCTGCCTCGGTTCCGGCCTGTCGCGCCTGACAACCGGCTGCTTCCCGCGGCGCTTCTCGCACTCATTGTCGTCATTGAGGAACGAGCCACTGGCGCAGGTGATTCTGGTGCAACGGTCGCCGTCCGCCTTGTAGCCGTGCTCGCAGACCATCGGGCAGACCCGCGCCGTCTTCAGCTTGATCGTGTCGAGCGCGTCGGTCGAGGCCAGCCTGGTGTCGAATTTGGTCCTGGCATAGCGGTTGAACAGCGTCAGCGAGCGCTGCGACGCCGTGTTCCAGTTGCCGTCGGCTTCCGCGCTGAGACAACCGACGCGGCGCAGTTCGGCCTGCACCGATTTGGTGAGATCGATCTGCGGCGGCCCGGCGTTCAACGCGGCCAGGCTCGTTCCCTTGCCGACACTCTTATCAATTTGGACCTTCTCCGCTGCGGACGGAACACCCGCGGGCTGTTCGGTGGCGGCGCGGCTGCGCTCGGCCTCGGCGACCTTGTCCTGGGCGACCTGCTTGGCTTTTTCGGCGGCGATACGGGCCTGCTCCGCCGCTTTCGCGTCGGCATCCGCCTTGGCCTGCTGGCTTTTCTGGGCACCCTCGGCAGCAAGCCGCGCCCGCTCCTGTTCGGCCAGCCGCGCCTTTTCGGTGGCGGCGATCCGGGCTTCTTCCGCGGCAAACTTGGTCAATTGGATCTTGGCGAGGCTGGCGTAGAAACCGTCCGGATACTGCACAAGGAACGCGTTCATGGCATCCTTGTTGCCGATCTGCAGCGCCAGCTCATAGTCGCGACGGGCTTCCGCCTGCGGACTGGCCGCAGGCGCCGCCGCCCTGGTCGGCGCCGGCACCAGCGGCACGTCGTCACCGCCGAGCGAGCCATAGACAAATGGCTCCTGCCGGTTGCTGGTGGTCTTAAGCACGTCGTCACGAACGAAGCCGAACGCACGGCGCACATCGAGCCCCGGCGTCGTCAGATGCTTCGACAGCGCCACCGTGAACGGGCTGTTCTTGCCGTCGCCATCCGCCGCGGTCGATCCGGCCTTGGCCGAATAGGCGATCAGCATGTTCGGGCTGTTCGGCTCGACCTTGGCCAGTCCCTGCCCGATCGCGCGCGACGCGACGGTTCGTTTCATGTTCTTCGAGAACGGATTGTCGCGGCAGGCATCGAGGATCACCAGCCGCAGCTTCTTGGCGGGTTCGATCGCCAGCAGCACGCGGTCCAGCGAGAGGGCCTCGTCGTAGACGTCGGTATCGCGTTCCAGCTTCGCATCCACCGGAATCAGATAATTCGCACCGTCCACCTCGATGCCATGGCCGGCGTAATAGACCACGGCGATATCGGCGTCGCGGGCGCGGTCGGCGAAATCGCGCAGCGTGCGGCGGGTTTCGGCGGCCGGCAGATCCTGCCGCGAATCGACGACGTCGAAGCCGGCTTTCCTGAGCGTCGCGGCGATCACGGCGCCGTCATTGACCGGGTTGGGAAGCTTCGCCACGTTCTGGTATGCCGCATTGCCGAGCACCAGCGCCACGCGCTTTTCGGCCCATGCCGGCTGGCACGCCAGCAGGAATGCCGCGGCAAGCAGAAACCGGTGCAATTTTAGCGATCCAGATGCGTTCATCATGACACTTCTCGCGACGTAGCCGTTCTTGACTGGAGCCTGCCTACCAGAACCCCGAGGCGGGGCTTGTGAGCCAGGTCACGCTCGAAAATCCGCCCTGATCGACGACACTATTCGCCAGAGGGCACCGACAGGAACTGGAACTCCTTGTCATTAGTGCCGCCAGGGCAGCATCGGTTCGCTCTTTTTCGATCACATTTCCCTTCACCCTTCCCTTCACCCTCCCCTGGAGGGGGAGGGTCGACGCGCGTGCAACGCGCGGCGGGGTGGGGTGAAGGTTTCTCGGCTGAAGCACTGTTCGAATGGAGAGACTGTCACCCCACCCCGTCTCGCATTTCGCTGCGCTCATGCGAGCCGACCCTCCCCCTCCAGGGGAGGGTAAGAATCTAACCCGCCTTGCGCTCGACATGTACCCACCGGCTGCTGACAGCCACGGGATCGCTGCTGGCTCTCACTTCGACCTTGTACTGCTCGATCTCGGCTTCGCTCACATCAGCATCGCTCATGGCATAGCTCACCCGGCGCAGGATCGGCCAAAGCTGGCCGATCAAATCCGACAAATCGACCTTGATGTGCGGGTACCTCGATTCCCCGGCGGCCTGCCTTGTAAACATCGTCTCGAACAATTTCGTCGAACGTTGCAGCCCGTCGCCGGTCAATGCCACCGCGTTCGGCTCGCCGGCGGGATCGTCGATCATGCCTTTCTGGTGTAGCCGGGCCAATGTATCCGGATCGAAGCCCTTCCCGGCCCGGTTCTGATCGTGAAGGGTCAGATGGAGCAATGCCAAAACTGCGTCATCGATCCGGTCCGTGTCGATCGCCATCGCGATATATCTCCCGCAAAATATCCAACGCCACGATCCTACCCGGAACGTCAGTGTCTTGCCACGTTCTCCGGCATGAATTTCTTCGTTCGACTTTTCCGATCGCACCACACGTCTGCGTCAAAACCGCACGTCATCCGTAGCGCAATTCATCCATTCGTGGCTTAATTCAATCCAGAACAATCTTACCCAAGGGAGCCTCAACGTGAGCCATGACCGTTCCACCGTCGAAGCCGTCGTCCAGCATTATTTCGACGCGCTGTATGAAGGCGATGCCAGCAAGCTCGGCGAGGTCTTCCACCCCAGCGCCGACCTGCGCTGGGTGGAGAAGGGTGCGCTGCAGGTCCTCACCGTGCCGGACTGGCTCGATCGCGTCAGCAAGCGGCCCTCCGGAAAAGCCGAAGGCAAGACGCGCGAGGATTTCATCGTCACGATCGACCGCTCGGACGACTCCACCGCCTTCATCAAGGTGCGCTGCCAGTTGCCGCCGCGCTACTTCACGGACTATCTGGTGGCGATGAAGCTGGCCGACGGCTGGAAGATCGTCTCGAAGTCCTACCGCTACGACCTGCGCGAGTGAGGCGCGTCTAGCCCCGCGCCGTCGCCTGGGATATCCCTTCATTGCCGCGCGAGCGCCTGAAAAGATTTCCCCTGATCACCCGCATCACGACGGCGGGGTGCAACAGACGCGCCGGCGGCGCTTCCAGATTGGCTACTTTCAGGAACGCCTTCGCCAGCGCGGCGTCGTGTCGCGCCGCCATGTGCAGTTTGCCGACATACCAGTTGATGAACCGCACCTTGGGCGGGCGCGGCCCCTGCACCCCAGGGTGGCGCAGGTCGTTGCCGACGGCGATATCCCACGGCGTATCGATCGCCCCCTTGGCCGCATGGAAGAAACGCCGCGCCAGATCGGCGTCGCCGTCGCGAAGGCAGTCCTGCAGCAGTGTGGCTTCCTGGGCCGCCACCGTCATGCCCTGGCCGTACACCGGGTTGAAGCTGCACAGCGCGTCGCCGAACACCAGATAGCCTCGGGGGAACCTGGCCAGCCGCTCGTAGCGGCGCCGCAGATTGGCCGGATAGCGGTAGCTGACGAAATCGCTCAGCGGCTCGGCATGGGCGACGATGTCGTGGATGTCGGATGTCGGCAATGAGCCGGCATAGGCCGCGAACATCTGGTTGTCATCCGGCGCATGGTCGCCGAAATAGCCGCCGACCGACACGATCCAGCTGTCCTCGGTCTGGTACAGGATGGTGCCGCTGCGCCAGTTCGGTCCGCTGCCGGCGACCACGACCGCGACCTTGCCGCCAAGATCGGTCGGACGGCGGCGATAGAGCCGCGTGGTGTAGCCGATCCCGATCTCGATCTTCTCTTCCTCAGGCCGCATATAGCCAAAATTCTCGAGCCATGCCGGGCTCGACGAACCGCGCCCGCTGGCGTCAATCACCAGATCTGCCGTGATATTCTGCTCCACGCCGTTGCCGATCCGGACACGGACGCCCTTGATGACGGTGTTTCCGTCACCCGCGATCAGTCCCTGCACCGCGCAGTTTTCATCGCGCGCACATTGGGCAGCGCCAGCAGCCGGCGCCGAACGTGGCCCTCCAGCACCGGACGCGAAGCCAATAGCCCGATCAGATCGCTCGGCGCCGATTTGATCGTCACGCCGTGGCCGATCCACCTCACATCCTTGACGATATCGCCCCTGGCGCCGCCGCCGGCGACGACCTCGTCGGTCCAGCCGGGAAAGAAGGCCTCGATCACGCTGCGGCCGCGCGCCAGCAGGCCGTGGGCGTGACGCCCCTGCGGCACGCCCTTGCGCGGGACATCGGTCAGCGGAAGCGTATCGCGCTCCAGCACCGTGACTTCCGCATAGAAATCCGCCAGCGCCCGCGCGGCCAGCAGGCCGCCCATGCTTGCGCCGATCACCACCGCATGCTGGCCGATCTGTTTCATGTGATGCTCCCGCGCTGAACCCTCTGCATCTGCTGCAGGGTTCCGGTGGTACGGGGCTGGAAACGAACCGGTTCTGCGGAATGACGGATACTCCGGTCACAAATTTGTCAGCCGCCTTCCTGAAACCGGACGGGCTCCGGGCCGTGCATTGACCTCGCGCCGCTTCCGGGCGAATTGAGGGAACGGGGATTTCACGTGGAAGCCGAATTCCAGATCTTTCTGATACTGCTCGCGGTACTGGCGGGCACCGCCCTGTTGGCGCGGCGGATCAACGTCGCGCCGGCCATCCTGCTGCTGCTGGCCGGCGTCGCACTGGCCTTCGTGCCGGGCATGCCGGCACTGGAACTGCCGCCGGAACTGGTGCTGCTGCTGGTGCTGCCGCCGCTGATCTATTCCGCCAGCGTCGCCATGAGCTGGCGCGAATTCAAATCCAATCTGCGCATCATTACCCTGCTGGCGGTCGGCTGTGTGATCTTCACCGCCTGCGCGGTCGCCACCGCGACGCATTATCTGATCGGGCTGCCGTGGAGCGTCGGCTTCCTGCTCGGCGCCATCGTGGCACCTCCCGATGTGGTGGCGCCGCTTGCGATCGCCCGCAAGCTCGGGCTGCCGCGCCGGATCCTCGTCGTCCTGGAGGGCGAGGGTCTGGCCAATGACGCCACCGCGCTGATCCTGTACCGCTTCGCGGTGGTGGCGATCTCGACCGGATTGTTTTCGCTGCCGAAGGCAACCGGCACCTTCGCCGTCATCGTGGTTGCCGAACTGCTGTTCGGCGCCGCCGTCGGCTGGCTGTTCCTGCGGATGCGGCACCGCGCGCGGGATCCGCAGGTCGAGATCACGCTGTCGCTGCTGACGCCCTATATCGCGTTCTGGATCCCGCACCATTTCGGCGGCTCCGGCGTAATCGCCACGGTGGCCTGCGGGCTCTATATCAGCTGGAACGGGCCGCTGCTGATCTCCTCGGCGACGCGGCTGCAGGGCATCTTCTTCTGGGACCTCGTGATCTATCTGGTCGAGGGCCTGCTGTTCCTGCTGACCGGATTCCAGATGCGGGTGCTGTACGAGAAATCGAAGGCGTTTCCGCTGGACGACATCCTGATCGCGACCGCGCTGGTTGCCGCAATCATCATCGTCGCACGATTCGCCTGGGTCTATCCCGCCACCTATCTGCCGCGGCTGTTGAGCCGGCGCCGGCGGGAGCATGACCCGGCTCCTTCGTGGCGCGAGGTGTTCGTGGTCGCCTTCACCGGCGTGCGCGGCGCGGTGTCGCTGGCCGCCGCACTGGCGCTGCCGCTTGCGCTTCCAAATGGCGAGGGCTTTCCGTATCGCGGCCTGATCCTGTTCGTTTCCTTCGGCGTCATCTTCGTCACGCTGGTGGGGTTGGGGCTCGGGCTGCCGCTCGTCGTGAAGTGGCTCGGCATCGCGGATGCCGGCCGCGACGAACATCGCGCCGACCACGAGGCGGAAATCGCCGCTCGTCGCGAGGCCCTCGGCGCCGCCCTGGCGTCGCTCGATGCCATGACCGACGACCGCGAACTGTCCGACGAAGTCGTCAAGCTGTTGCGCATGCGGCACGAGACCCGCGCCAACCAGCTGCCGGACAGCCTCGATCCCGACCGGCACGATGCCTCGGCTGATGGCACCAACCTGACGCGGGAGCTGATTGCGGCGGAGCGGAAATTCATCCACGTGCTGCTGCGCGACGGCAAGATCACCGACGAGACCAGGCGGCGGATCGAACGCGATCTCGACCTGGAGGAAGCGAGCCTGGCCAATCGGGAGTATCGCAGGATGCCGGTGTAGGCCCCTCCACCTGTCGTCCCCGCGAACCAGGCTGTGTGAAAAGTGGGTGTGTTAACATCATTTGGAGTGGATTTTCTGATTCGGGGGCCGTGATGGCGCATGTCACCGGAGCGTCGCGTTATCAAGCGACCTTGTTTCCTGAGGTTCTGGACGAGGTGGTTG
>NZ_JAURXB010000185.1 GCF_030654605.1 Bradyrhizobium sp. | reverse complement strand
AGCGTTAGCGAAGCAATCCAGCTTTACTTCAGCAAAGCTGGATTGCTTCGTCGCAAGAGCTCCTCGCAATGACGGCGAGGGTGAGCGCTCTGGTTCCTCACCTGCCCGGTCGCAGCTCCAGGCTCTCCAGTCCCGCCGCGATGCTGATGCCGACCTGGCCCTGCAGGCTGAGCGGCTGCAATGCGATGGTATTGTTGGAGCCGCCGACCAGCAGATTGCCGCCGGCGCCGACGCCGAGCGTGGCACTGCCCTGCACGCCGGCGTAATTGCCGGCGAGATCGCCGGGACCGAGCCGTGCCACCGGCGCGAACACGCCCCAGGCCAGCGCCGATTCCTGGGTGATGCCGAGATCGAGGCCGACTTTACGGATGGTCGCGACATAGCGGTCTTCCGGCAGGCCTTCGGCGCGCAGCACGCAGCCGAGATTGGTCACCGAGCCCACGATGAAGCCGACGCTGGCGCCGCCGCGGCATTCGAGGATTCCGACCTGCACGCGCTGCATCGGCTGCTGCGCCTGGGCGGCGGCGGAAGTCGCGACCAGCACGGTCGCGGCGAGGCCGGCAAGGATGGTGGAACGGGGCATGGGGAAGTCTCCGGCTGAAAGATGTGATGCGAGCAGGAACGAGGCGCGCGCTGCTGCCCTGGCGCGCGGAACTCTATGACACAACGGCGGTGGCGGTGCCAGATTTTGCCGCCGAACGGCACGCGATGGAAAGGCTTCGTCATGCCCGGGCTTGTCCCGGGCATCCACGACCTCCGTTTCATTCAAAGCAAAGGAAGACGTGGATGGCCGGGACAGGCCCGGCCATGACGAGGAACAAAAAAGAGGCCCGCTTTCGCAGGCCTCTTCGTTTGCAGTCGTAGCGCTCAGTCCTCAGCCGTGACGGCGATGCTTGTGATGCCGGTGATGCTTGCCGCCGCGGCCGAACCGGACCGGCTCCAGCTGGATATCCGCAACCCCGGCCGCGACGTTCAGGCCGGTCTGGCCCTGCACGCTGACCGGCTGCAGCGCGTAGGGATTTTCCGGACCGCCGACCAGGAAATTGCCGCCGAAGCCGACGCCGACCGAGGCGTTGGCGCCGACGCCGCCATAATTGCCGGCGAGGTCGCCGCGTCCCACCCGCCTTGTGGGCGCGTTCACCGCCCAGAGCAGCCGGGTCTGGTCGGTGAAGCCGAGATCGACGCCGTAGCGGCGAACGGTCGCGAGGTAGGGTTCGGGACGGCGGCCCTCGCTCTGGAACACGCATTGGAATGACGTGACCGAGCCGACCACGAAGCCGACATTCTGGCCGCCCTGGCATTGCAGCAGGCCGGCGCGCACCTGCGACTGTGCGCTGGCGCCGGCGATCGAAACGCCGAGTGCGGCGATCGCAAGGGTAAGTGTTGAAACTCGCATCAATCTGATCTCCGCTGACTGTGTTTGCGGAGCTACGAGAAGAAAATGCCTTGTCGAAAAGAAGAAAGCGCCTTGTCCGAAACAAGGCGCTTCCCGGAAACCGACATCAAACCGTCACGGCTTCGACGGCGAAGTGATTTGACACGCCTTTTTTTGACGCGTTTTCTTCACGCGAACCGGCGGCCACTTCGCTCGAAAACGCTTTACCTGAGATTGCCGCAAAAGCGCTGGATGCGTTTGCAGGCCTCTTCCAGATCCGACGTCTTGGTGGCGTAGGAAATCCGGAACGCCGGGCCGAGCCCGAACGCCGAACCATGCACCACCGCGACGCCTTCGTTCTCCAGCAGCTCGGTGACGAAGTCCTCGTCGTTGGCGATCACCTTGCCGGACGGCGAGGTCTTGCCGATGGTGCCGGCGCAGGACGGATAGACATAGAACGCGCCTTCCGGCCGCGGGCAGTCGAGGCCGCTGGCCTGGTTCAGCATCGCCACCGCGAGATCGCGCCGCTCCTTGAACACCTTGTTGTTCAGGGGGATGAAATCCTGCGGCCCGTTGAGCGCCTCGACCGAGGCCCATTGCGAGATCGAACACGGGTTCGAGGTCGACTGCGACTGGATGGTCTGCATCGCCTTGATCAGTTCGGCGGGGCCGCCGGCATAGCCGATGCGCCAGCCGGTCATGCAATAGGCTTTTGAAACGCCATTCACCGTCAGGGTGCGGTCATACAGCCTGGGTTCGACCTGCGCCGGCGTGGTAAAGACGAAATCGTCATAGACCAGGTGCTCGTACATGTCGTCGGTCATCACCCAGACATGCGGATGCTTCACCAGCACGTCGGTGATCGCCTTCAGTTCGGCGCGGGTATAGGCGGCGCCGGTCGGGTTCGACGGCGAGCACAGGATGATCCATTTGGTCTTCGGCGTGATCGCCTTTTCCAGCGCCTCCGGCTTCAGCTTGAAGCCGTCGGCCGCGGTGCAGATGACAGGCACGGATTCGCCGCCGGCCAGCGCCACCATTTCCGGATAGCTCACCCAATAGGGCGCGGGAATGATGACCTCGTCGCCCGGATTGATGGTGGCCATCAGCGCGTTGTAGAGCACCTGCTTGCCGCCGGTGCCGACGATGATCTGGTTCGGCTTGTAGGTCAGGCCGTTCTCGCGCTGAAACTTGGCGATGATCGCCTCCTTCAGCTCGGGAATGCCGCCGACGTCGGTATATTTGGTCTTGCCGGCCTCGATGGCGTGGATCGCCGCCAGCTTGATGTTGGCGGGCGTGTCGAAGTCGGGCTCGCCGGCGCCGAGGCCGATGACGTTGCGGCCTGCCGCTTTCAGCGCGCGTGCTTTATCCGTGACCGCGATCGTCGCGGACGGCTTCACACGGTCGAGCGCAGCGGACAGGAAAGGCATCATCGTCTCCTTGCAGGCGTGGTGAATCCACGGGTGAGGTCACACCGATCCACGACTCGTCTTGTTGGGATCGAGGCACCCTAAAGCGCGATACGCCGCATCGCAAGAAGCTTGGGCCGATGCGGCCAAACTTTAGGGAACGTTAAAACGGCCCGGCTAGGGTCGCGCAATATTCATACAATTTCTGCGGCAAAATGACTCATATCTGGCAAGGCTTCTGGCGCGGGTTGCGATCCGGCGCGTGGCTGACTCCGGCGCGCGCGCGCGGCTACAGCCTGATCCTGCTCGGCGTCTGCGCCGTGGCGATATCGGGCTGGATCGCGCTGTCGGACGGCCTGATCGACCGCAACGGCAAGCCTGTCGGCACCGACTTTTCCAATGTCTATGCCGCAGGCACGCTGACCTGGCAGGGCCGGCCCGCGGACGCCTATGTGCCTGCCCTGCAGCACGCCGCCGAAAAGGCCGTATTCGGCGGCCGCGAGGTGCCGTTCTATGGCTGGCACTACCCGCCTTTCTTCTTCGCGGTCGCCGTACTGGTCGCCGCGGTTCCCTATGCCTTCGGCCTTGCGATCTGGCTCGTGGCAAGCCTTGCCGCCTATCTGGCGGTCATGCGCGCGATCCTGCCGCGCCCGGAAACCTGGCTGATCGCGGCAGCCTTTCCCGCCGTGGTCGTCAATATCGGCCACGGCCAGAACGGATTTCTCACCGCGGCCCTGCTCGGCGGCGCGCTGCACCTGCTCGATCGAAGGCCCTGGCTCGCGGGCGTGCTGATCGGCTGCCTCGCCTACAAGCCGCAATTCGGCGTGTTGATTCCGGTGGCGCTGCTCGCCGGTGGTCGCTGGAGCACCATCGCCGCCGCGGCGGCCACCGTGGCGGCGCTGGTCGCCGTCAGTTTTGCCACGCTCGGCGGCGGCGTCTGGCACGCCTTCGCGGATTCCATGACCTTCACGCAGACCGTGGTGCTCGAACAGGGCGGCACCGGCTGGGAGAAGATACAATCGATTTTTTCCGCGGCGCGGATGTGGGGCGCCAGCGTACCTGCAGCCTATGCCGCGCAGATCGCGCTGGCGATCATGCTCGCGGCATGTCTGGCGTGGCTGTGGCGAAGCAACGCCGCCTTCGAACTGAAGGCCTCGGCGCTGGCGAGCGGCAGCCTGCTCGCCACACCCTACGTGCTCGATTACGATCTGGTGGTGCTTGCGGTCGCGATCGCCTGGCTCGCGCGCCATGGACTCCGCCGCGGTTTCGAACCGTTCGAAATCAGCCTGCTGGCCGCGGCGTGGCTGGTTCCACTGCTGTCGCGCGGCGTCGCCGGAGCGAGCGGGATACCGCTTGGCCTCGTGGTGTTGCTGCTGACTTTCGCTTGCACCATGCGGCGCGCGGTCCGGGATCGCGGTGGCGACCGGGATCGCAAAGAACCCATGAGAACGCCGAAAAGAATAGCGCAGGCGTGATCTGAATTGTTAACGCGCGCTGGCAGGATTTTCTGCGCGGTTGCAGTGCAATAGAGGTTTTCTACCTTTTCCAGCGCGCGGGCCTTGCGACACAACCGCAACGGCATCATTGTTTAGCCGCGTTGCGGCGCGACAAGGCCTCGCACGACGGTCGCACGGCCGCGAACGAAATTGAACTCGAACTGATTTGAAGATGTACAAGCTCTATTCGATGCAGCGCTCCGGCAACAGCTACAAGGTCCGCCTTGCGCTGGCGCTGTTGAATGCGCCCTACCGCGCCATCGAAGTCGACATCCTGCGCGGCGAGAGCCGCACGCCGGAATTTCTCGCGAAAAATCCCTCGGGACAGGTGCCGCTGCTGGAAGTCGCGGAAGGACGCTATCTCGCCGAATCCAACGCCATCCTCTGGTACGTCGCCGGCGGCACCCCGCTGGCGCCGGAATCGCGGATCGAACGCGCCGAGGCGCTGCAGTGGATGTTCTTCGAGCAGCACGCGCTGGAGCCGAATATCGGTGCGGCCTATTTCTGGCTGGCGCTGGTCAAGGGCGGCCGCGACCTGCAGACCCACGCGCTGGAAGACTGGATGGAGCGCGGCTATGCCGCGCTGCAGGTGATGGAAAACCACCTCAAGACCCACGAGTATTTTGCCGCGGGACAGCTGACCGTCGCCGACATCGCGATGTACGGCTACACCCATGTCGCCGACCGCTGCGACTTCGACCTCGCGACCTTCCCCGCCATCCGCACCTGGCTGCGGCGAGTCGAGCAGACCCAGGGCTTCGTCCCCATGGACTGGCAGCCGGGCGCCGCCGATTCCGAGGTCGACGCGCCCGGCATCGCGGCAGAGGCTTGAAACGGCACGAATAGCGGGCATAACCCGGCCTTTCGCCGTCATTTTGCCATGTTCAGAGACAGAACCGCCGCAATATTGCCCGCGATTGTTGCGAGATTCCAAGATGTTGGGCGATTCGGTCGCCCGCTGATTCAGGGATTTCGACCATGACCCGGTCGTCCGGCGCCCTCGGCTTTGACTGCCGCTCCGCGCCAGTCGCATTGTCCAGACTGACCCACGTCGTCGCCAGCCGCCTGGCCATTGGCGGGCTGTCATTGTGCCTGATCGTGGCGCTCACGGTGCTGTCGATCGAGGTCGCCACGGCGATGCCCGTTCCGGCGTAACGCTAAATCCCCGGTGCAGGCCAAAGGCGTCCCAGCATCTCAAACTGCCAGCGATGATGTCATCGCGATCGGGCAATCATGAACGTGACTAAGACTCCAATGGTCCTCGTGACGGCGTCGCTGACGGTTGCGATCGTATTGACGGCGACGTTCCTGATCGTCACCTCCACGCGCGGCGAAAATACCTCGTTCGCGTCGTCGGCGGGACAGCTCGACGTCCAGACCGTCGCCAGCGGCCTGGTCAATCCATGGGCGCTGGCGTTCCTGCCCGGCGGCCGCATGCTGGTGACCGAGCGCGCCGGCCGTATGCGCATCGTCACGCCGGAAGGCCAGGTTTCGCCGCCGCTGAAAGGCGTGCCCGAGGTCTGGGCCTCGGGCCAGGGCGGATTGCTCGACGTCGTCACCGACAAGGCCTACGCACAGAACAAGACCATCTACTTCTGCTACGCCGAGCGCACCGCCGGCGGCGGCCGCACCGCCGTGGCGCGTGCCAGACTGAACGACGGCAGCGGCCGGCTCGACGAGACGAAAGTCATCTTCCGGCAGGAGGGACCGTTGTCGTCGGGCAATCATTATGGCTGCCGCATCGCGCAGGCCGGCGACGGCAACCTGTTCGTCACGCTGGGCGACCATTACAGCGCCCGCGACGAGGCGCAGAATCTCGGCAATCACATCGGCAAGCTGATCCGGATCGCGCCCGATGGCTCGGCGCCGGCGGACAATCCGTTCGTCGGCCGCAGCGATGCAAAACCGGAAATCTGGAGTTATGGCCACCGCAACCAGCAGGGCCTCGCGATCGATCCGGCCACCGGCGACCTCTGGGAAAGCGAGCACGGCCCGCGCGGCGGCGACGAGATCAACCTCGTCGGCAAGGGCAAAAACTACGGCTGGCCGGCGATCGGCTACGGCATCGATTACAGCGGCGTGAAGATCCACGAGGCCGCCGCCAGGGACGGCATGGAGCAGCCGTTAAAATACTGGGTGCCGTCGATCGCCCCGTCCGGCCTGGCGTTCTATTCCGCAAAACTGTTTCCGAAATGGACCGGCAGCCTGTTCACCGGCGCGCTGGCGGGCAAGATGCTGGTGCGGCTGCAGCTCAGCGGCCACACCGTGACCTCGGAGGAACGGCTGCTGCCCAACCTCAACGAACGCATCCGCGACGTGCGGCAGGGCCCCGACGGCGCGCTGTGGCTTTTGACGGATAGTTCGGCCGGACGAATCCTGCGGGTGTCGCCGTCGGCGAAATGAGGCCGCCTGACCTGAACGCACGAGCCGCTGAGTGCGACCAAGGTTCGGGTCGCTCTTCCGGCGGCCGCGAACCGGCACACGGCGCATCATGGATCGGCGTCACTTCGTTTTCGGCATCGGGGCGGCCGCGGCGTTTTCGAGCGTCGCGCGCGACGGCCATGCCGAATGCGGCGAGCTGACCGCAGTCGAATTCGTCAGAGAGCTCTATGAGAAGCAGGCGCGATTGCACGCCGCCAAGGCACCGCTCTCCCAGGAGGAATTCCACGCGCTGTTTTCCAGCGACCTGCGCCAACTGATGCAGGCGCCCCGGCGCATTCAGAGCAACGCGCCGATCGGCCCGCTGCTGAATGCCTTCTTCGGCTGGGGCGTGCTGCCCGGGACCGAGGTGACGATCGGCAAGATCACGCTGGTTTCCGGCAACTACGAAGGTCCGGCCACCGTCGGCATCGACCTCAACTATCGCGGCGAGAGCCACAGGATTCTGGTGCATGCCGTGCGCGAGAAGGAAGTGTGGCTGGTCGCCAACATCATCCATGATTCCGGCAAGAGCCTGGTAGCGCATTATCGCGGCATCACCGGGCGCTGATGCTCCTAGTACCTGGAATCATAAATCAGTACTGCTGCCCATCCTTCGAGACGGCCACTTCGTGGCCTCCTCAGGATGAGGTAAACTTGTTGAAACACAACAACCTCATGCCGAGGAGCGAGCGTCGCGAGCGTCTCGAAGCATGGGCAGCAAGCGACTCACCGATCTTGCATCGTCGGTACTAGTCACTCCCCCCGAAACACCGGCTTGCGCTTCTCGTTGAACGCCAGCACGCCTTCGCGGCGGTCGGCGGTGGGGACCAGGCGATTGTAGGCCTCGATTTCGAATGCGAGGCCATCCGACAATGACATCTGCAGGCCGAGGTGAATCGCCTGTTTGGCTTGCCGCACCGCGATCGGTCCGTTGCCGGCGATACGCCCGGCGATTTCGAGCGTGGCCTTCAGAAGATCGGCGGGTTCGACCACGCGATTGACCAGCCCCCAGGCTTCCGCATCGGCGGCGCTAAACGGCAGCCCCGACAGGATCAACTCCTTGGCGCGCCGCTCGCCGACGGCCCGCGCGAGGTTCTGGGTGCCGCCGGTTCCCGGCATGATGCCGAGCGTCACCTCGGTCAGGGCAAAGCGGGCATGGGTGGCGGCGTAGACAAAATCCGACGCCGCCGCGATCTCGCAGCCGCCGCCATAGGCCGCGCCATTGACGGCCGCGATCAGCGGGACCGGGCACGCCATCAGCGCCCGCGCCATCCGCTCGAAGATCAGATGCTGCCCCTGCCATTCTGCGTCGGTCATGCCGTTGCGCTCTTTGAGGTCGCCGCCGGCGCAGAATGCCTTGTCGCCGCTGCCGGTGATGATGACGGCGCGCAGGCCCTGCAGGTCGACCGAAAATTTTTCGAACACTTCCACCAGATCGAGGCCCATCCTGGTATTCAGCGCGTTGGACGCCTCGGGCCGGTTCAGCGTGACCAGCAGGATGTGATCGTCAGGACGAGCCACATGGATGGTCTCGAAATCGGCGCGCATCGCATTCTCCCTTGGCGAACTTAAGAGATCACTTCTTGACCTGAAACGGGCTATCTCTAGTCTGGCCGAAGGTCGATTGATAATCTAACGGTGGAAACGCGGAAGGACAAAACATGCCGGGCTCGCTCGATGACCAACTTGGCTTTGCGCCCGATTATGATTCCCCGATTCCCTATATGCAGCGGACCCGCGACTACTACACCGCGATCGGCTACACCACGCCTTATCGCTGGGCACACCATGTCGATGCGCCGTTCCAGCCGCTGAAGAAGCCGCTGGCGCAGTCGCGCGTCACCATCATCACCACCGCAGCCCCCTATGATCCCGCCAAGGGCGATCAGGGTCCCGGTGCGGCCTACAATGGCGGCGCCAAATTCTACCAGGTCTATGACGGCGACACCTCGCAGCCGCACGATTTGCGCATCTCGCATATCGGCTATGACCGCAAGCACACGTCAGCGACCGACAGCGGCAGCTGGTTTCCGCTGCCGCAACTGCTGCAGGCCAAGGCCTCGGGACGGATCGGCGAGGTCGCGCCGCGCTTCTTCGGCGCGCCGACCAACCGCAGCCACCGGGTCACCATCGAGGTCGATGCCCCCGAGATCCTCGCCCGTTGCCTCGCCGACAAGGTCGATGTCGCCGTGCTGGTGCCGAACTGCCCGGTCTGCCACCAGACTTCCGCGCTGGTGGCCCGTCATCTCGAAGCCAATGGCATTTCGACCGTGGTGATGGGATGCGCCAAGGACATCGTCGAGCACGCGGCGGTGCCGCGTTTCCTGTTCTCCGATTTCCCGCTCGGCAATTCCGCCGGCAGGCCGCACGACGTTGCCTCGCAGGCAGAGACGCTCGAACTGGCGCTGCGCCTGCTGGAGACGGCCTTCGGCGCCCGCACCACGGTACAGTCGCCGCTGCGCTGGAGCGCGGATGCCTCCTGGAAACTCGACTACAACAACATCGCGCAGATGAGCCCGGAAGAACTGGCGCGACGCCGCGCCGAATTCGACAAGCAAAAAGAGATCGCGCGCGGCAACCGCGCGGCGTGATTGGGATCGCAATCGTCACAGCCGTCATTGCGAGCGATGCGTAGCAATCCTTGACTCGTATACGAGCGGCATGGATGGCTTTGTCCTCCGCCACAACAAGAGTGTCGTCGCCCGGCTTGACCGGGCGTTCCAGTACGCCGCGGCGTCTCGGCGTCATCGCTGACGTCTCTGGAATACTGGGTCGCCCGGTCAAGCCGGGCGATGACAGCGGTGTTTGCTTTCATCCGAATTCCAGGAGGACGTCCAAGTGACCCGACCGTTCGAAGGCGTGAAGATTCTCGACTTCACGCAGGTGCTGGCCGGCCCCTATGCGAGCTACCAGCTCGCGCTGCTCGGCGCCGATGTCATCAAGGTGGAGCGCCGCGAGGGCGAGGACATGCGCCGCACCCCGCTGAGCCGCGAATGGGCCGATCGCGGCCTCGCCCCGGGCTGGCAGGCGATCAACGGCAACAAGCGCAGCCTGACGCTCGACCTCTCGAAGCCGGAGGCGATCGCCATCGTCAAACAGCTCGCGGCATTGGCCGACGTGGTGATGGAAAACTTCCGTCCCGGCGTGATGGACCGGCTCGGGATCGGCTATGCCGCGCTGTCGGAGATCAACCCGAAACTGATCTATTGCGCCGTCTCGGGTTTCGGGCAGACCGGCCCGGAACGATCGGGCGCCGGCTATGACGGCAAGATCCAGGCGCTGTCGGGCATCATGGCGATCACCGGCCATGAGGAGACCGGGCCGACGCGCGCCGGTTTTGCCGTTTGCGACGTGCTGTCGGGGGCGACCGCCGCGTTCGGCATCTCCAGCGCGCTGTTCCAGCGCACCCATACCGGCAAGGGCCAGCTGGTCGACGTCTCCATGCTGGAGGCGTCGCTGGCGTTCCTGTCGGGACAGGTGGCGGACTACACCGTCGCCGGCCACCGTCAGCAACTCTCGGGCAACCAGGCCGTCAGCCGCCGGTCGACCGCCAATCTGTTCAAGGCGGGCGACGGCTATCTGCTGCTCGCCGTCAACAGCGAGAAGCAATACCGCGCGCTGATGACCGCCCTCGGCCGCGCCGGCGCGCTGGAAGACCCGCGCTTCGCCGACTGGTTCGCACGGCAGGAAAACGAGCCGGCGCTGCGCGCCATCATCGAGCAGGCGCTTGCGAAAAAGGACCCGCGCGAGTGGGAGAAGATTCTGGAGGCGGCGGGCGCGCCCTGCGCCAGCATCTGGAAGATCGAGGAGGTGATCGATCACCCGCAGATCGCGGCGCGCGGCGCCATTCAGGAGATCGATACGCCCTATGGCCGGCTGCGCTTCGCTGGCTCCGGTTTCAAGCTCGCCCATGGCGGCGGCCGGCTCGATACCATGGCGCCCGAACTCAGCGCCCACACCGACGAGGTGCTGGCCTCGCTCGGCTACGGCGCCGAGGCGATCGCGGATTTGCGCGCGCGCGAAGTGGTGTGAGCTCGCGTCGTCCCTGCGAACGCAGGGACCCATAACCCCGGTCATCTGATGCGAGGGTGCCGTGGTTCAACAATCCGCTAACATCAACTGCAGTATCGACAGCACGGCGTATGGGTCCCTGCGTTCGCAGGGACGACGTCTCTGATAGGTCCGTGCCCGTACGCGCCCCCCTCACCACTTGTGAAAAATGAAAAACGCCCCCGCCGCGATCAGGGCAAAACCCAGTCCGTGGTTCCAGCCCAGCGGCTCCTTCAGGTACAGCACCGAGAAGGCGGCGAACACCACCAGCGTGATCACCTCCTGCATGGTCTTGAGCTGCGCCGCCGAATAGACCGCGCTGCCCCAGCGGTTGGCCGGCACCGCGAGCCAGTATTCGAAGAATGCGATGCCCCAGCTCACCAGCACGACGGCCGGCAGCCAGCTCTCCTTGAACTTGAGATGGCCGTACCAGGCAAAGGTCATGAAGACGTTGGAGGCGAACAGCATCAGGATCGGCAAGACGTGTGGTGACAAGACCTGCGGCGAAATGGTGGGCATGAATATCCTTCCGAAATGTCCGCGGCTCAAACCATCAGGTCGCAAGCCGGATCCTCCATCAATCGAATATCATTTGATTCAAGCGTTCGGAAATCCGCATCGGCCGGATCAACCGCTTTTTAGGCATGGCACGGGAAATTTCACCGCTGTTGCAGCCATGCGTCATGCTGCGGCCGTTATCCCTCGTGGCAACGAGAGCGAGCGAGCATGCCCTTCGACTGGCGCGCACTTTCCGGTCCGGTTCTGACGGCAGCGACGGCGGTGGTCGCCTTCCTGGTGGACCGCACGCTGGTTGCCGTTCCCAATCCCGCGCCGCTGTTCGTCTGCATCGTGGCTTTCGCGGCCTCGCTCTCCGGCACTGCCTCCGGGCTGACCAGCGCCGTCATTGCCGTGGTTTCGTCGGCGCTGTTCTTCCTCAACCAACGCGCCACGCCCGGCTACGACATGTCGGATCTGGCCCGCATGCTGCTGCTGGCGATCACCGCGGCCGGCACCGCCGTCATGACAGGCCATTTGCGCCAGAAATGGATCGACGCCTTCGCCTCGCAGCGCCGGCATCACGCCACCGCGGAACGGCTGCGGGCGGCGCTCGACCAGGTCGACATCGGCATCGTGCTGCTCGATGCCGACACCCGCGCCGAATTCATCAACCGCGCCTTCCGCCATTATTTTTCGCTTCCCGACGAAAAGGCCGACTCCAGGCCGCCCTTCATCGCGCTGATGTATCACGGCCGCGATACCGGCGCCTTCGAACTACCGGAGGACGAGCTGAGCCACTTCATCGCGCAGCGCACCGAGATGATGCGGTCGGGCGATTCGACGCCGATCAACATCAAGCTCACGGACGGAGAGGTGCTGCGGTTCAGCTGCACCGCATTGCCGGACGGCGGGCGAATGCTGAGCTATACGCCGGTGACCGACCTGGTCCGCCATACCGACGATCCCGCCGGCGCCGACTACTACCGGTCGCTGCGCGGCGGCGGCGGAGATCGCGACCTCGCCCGGCACCTGCGCGCCGCGGAGTAGGTGCACCGGAACTCCAGCTTTCTCGCCGCGCGATTGATCCCTTGCGGGGTCGCCTGTAGGCTGGGGTTATCAGCCAGCGCGTCGACGACGCCGCCCCTACCCGAACACGGAATCAAGCATGCCCGGCGACGTATCGATTCGCTTTGTCACCCGACAGGACTACGCAAAATGGCTGCCCTTGTGGGACGGCTACAACGCGTTCTACGAGCGGACGGGACCGACCGCGCTCGATCCCGCCATCACCGCGATGACATGGGCGCGCTTCTTCGATGCCTATGAGCCGGTGCACGCCCTCGTCGCCGAGCGCGACGGCGAATTGCTCGGGCTGGTGCATTATCTGTTTCACCGCTCAACCACCGCCATCGAGCCGACCATCTATCTGCAGGATCTCTTCACCAGCGAAACCGCGCGCGGCAAAGGCGTCGGCCGCGCGCTGATCAACGGCGTCTACGAACAGGCAAGATTGGCCGGATCGCCGCGGGTGTACTGGTTCACTTTCAACACCAACCACACCGCGATGCAGCTGTACGACAAGGTGGCGGAGAAGACCGGCATTGTGGTCTATCGCAAGGTGTTCTGATTGGCGCTCCCCGGATCGGCAGCGCAGCGCGACCGGGTCCGCGCTCCATTCGCAGGCCTGTGGATAAATCCTGCTGTCACCGGGACGTAACAATGCCCGGCTAGGTTCCGCCTGCGCCTGATCAGGGCCCCCCGTCACGGATCATGCGCCCCCAGCGGTCCCCGTCAGTCGCCGCGTCTGACCGGGGCCGCATTTTTTTGTGATACCAGCGGTCGCGCTGTGCATGCCCGCGCAGCGCGATCGCCGCGCCGGTCCCGACTCAACGAACTGACCTCATGATCCGCGCCATTTCCATCCTGCTGGCCTTCATCGTCCTCACTTTGATGCTGCTGCCGTTCCAGCTCGCCAGCATCGTCCTCGGCCTGCGGCTGCAGCGCACCCTCCCGCATTGGTATCATCGCATGCTCTGCGCGCTGATCGGGGTGCGGATTCGCGAAATCGGCGCGCGATCGGCGGATAGCCCCGCGCTGATCCTGTCGAACCATGTCTCCTGGCTCGACATCTGTGTGATATCGGCGCTCTCGCCTGTGGTGTTCGTCGCCAAAAGCGAGGTGGCGGGTTGGCCGGTGTTCGGCTGGCTGGCCCGATTGCAGCGAACCATCTTCATCAACCGTCAGGCCCGGCATCAGACCGGCGCGGCGAGCCGGGAAATCGCCGGCCGCCTGCTCGGCGGCGACGCCGTGGTGCTGTTCGCCGAGGGCACCTCGGGCGACGGCATCCGGGTGCTGCCGTTCCGCTCCTCGCTGGTCGGCGCGGTGCATCACGCGCTCGGCAACTCGCAGCATCGCCACGTCACCGTACAGCCGATGTCGCTGGCCTATCGCAGCCTCGGCGGCGTGCCGATGGGCCGCGGCCTGCGCCAGCGGGTGGCGTGGTACGGCGACGCCGAGTTGATCCCGCATCTGCTGGCCGTGCTGGCCTCGGGCGCGGTCGACGTCACCGTGAGCTGGGGCCAGGCTGTCGCCTGCGACGTCAGCGCGGATCGCAAGGCGATCACCCGCGACGCCGAACAATCGGTGCGGCGCATGACCGCGGCGGCCCTTCGCGGCGCGGCATCGGCGCATCTTGCGGGCCCGGTGCCCGCGGGCCACAATGCGATCCCGCCTCGCGCACTCCACAGGATCGATCCATGCTCATTCGCAATCTCGGCGGCTCCGGCCTGCGTGTCTCCGCCGTCGGCCTTGGCTGCAACAATTTCGGCCAGCGCACCGATCTCGAAACCTCGCGCAAGGTGATCCACAAGGCGATCGACCTCGGCATCACGCTGTTCGATACCGCCGACATCTATGCCGGCATGGGCGGCTCCGAGACTGTCTTGGGCGAAGTGCTCGGCGACCGCCGCAAGGACATCGTGCTGGCGACCAAATACTCCAAGCCGATGAGCAATGACGGCACCAGGCAGGGTGCCTCGCGGCGCTACATCATGTCGGCGGTCGAGGCCAGCCTGAAGCGGCTGAAGACCGACTATATCGACCTCTACCAGCAGCACGATTACGATCCGCTGACGCCGATCGAGGAGAGCTTGCGGGCGCTCGACGACCTCGTGCGGCAGGGCAAGGTGCGCTACCTCGGCAACTCGAACTTCCCGGCCTGGCGCATCGCCGAGGCCGAGCATGTCGCGCGGCAGATCGGCGTCAACCGGTTCGTGTCGTGCCAGGACGAATACAGCCTGGTGATGCGCGACATCGAGAAGGACCTGCTGCCGGCGGCGCAGGAATACAAACTCGGGCTGTTGCCGTTCTTCCCGCTGGCCAGCGGTCTTTTGACCGGCAAGTACCAGCGCGGCGCCGCGGCCCCCGCCGACACCCGTTTCGCCAAGGCGCCCGCGCTGCGCGACCGCTACGTCACGCCGCGCAACGAGGACATCGTCGAGAAGCTGCAGGCTTTTGCGCAGAAGCGCGGCCACATTCTGCTGGAACTGGCGTTCTCCTGGCTGGCGTCGCGGCCCCAGGTATCCAGCGTGATCGCCGGCGCCACCAGCGTCGAGCAGGTCGAGCAGAACGTCAAGGCGATCGGCTGGACGCTGAGCGCGGAAGAGATCGCGGAGGTTGACGGCATCACGAAGGGTTAGATGACACATCGGCCAGAGACCTCCGCCCCGTCCTCGCGCCGCCTCGCCTGCGCCGGCTGCGGCACGGAATTTTCGTGCAGCCTGTCGGGACCGTGCTGGTGCAGCGAGGAAACCGTGCGCCTGCCGATGCCGTCAGACGGCGGCGATTGCCTGTGCCGGGATTGTCTGCGGAAAATAGCGCGCAGCAACCCGCCGGCTTGATCCAGAGCAAGACTCCTCCACTGCTTTGGCGCTTGTTTACGCCACTATTGCACGCGCGCGGAGCGGGAGGTCATCATGTTCGTGGTCCGCCTCAAACGGCCCAATGAGGATTTCGATTTCAAGGCGTTCGCCTCGGGCGACGCCGCGCTTGTCCGCTTCAGGACCGCCCAGCAGATGATGATCGATGGCGAGGTCGAGGATTGCGCGCTGTTCGAGGCGCGTGCAGCCGACGTCGCCGGCGCGATAGCCATGATCAACGAGGGCAATGCTGCGCTGATCGAGGCCAATCTGGACTCCGATGCCCCGGCGCAGGCCGCCGCGCCGACGACGCGCGACAGGAGACCGTGACGATGAACACCCTGACAAAACTGGCGCTCGGCGCGATGGGGCGGTTGCGTCCCAAGCCGGCGCAAGGCGACGCCGTGCCGAAGATTGCGCTGCCGGCTCCCGACAAGACCGGCGGCATGCCGCTGATGGAGGCGATTGCGAAGCGGCGGTCGGAGCGTGAGTTCGCGCGCAAGGAATTGCCGCTGCCGATGCTCTCCAGCCTGTTGTGGGCCGCCAACGGCGTCAACCGCCCGGATGGCGGACGCACCGCGCCTTCGGCGATGCATGCGCAGGAGATCGACATCTATGTCGCACTGCCCTCCGGCGCCTATCTCTACGATGCCGCCGCGAACGAACTGCAGCTGGTCGCGGGCAGCGATCTGCGGCGCGTGACCGGCTATCAGGACTTCGTCGACGAGGCGCCGCTCGACCTCGTCTACGTCGCCGACCACGGGCGCATGATGCTGGTGCCGGTCGCAAGCCGCGAGAGTTTTGCGTCCGCCGCAGCCGGCGCGATCGCGCAAAACGTCTATTTGTTCGCCGCCGGCAACGGACTTTCGACCGTCATCCGCGCCTGGATCGACCGCGAGGCCATCGCCAACGCGCTGGGCCTCGGCCACGACCATCAGGTGCTGCTGTCGCAGACGGTGGGGTTTCCGAAGGGGTGACGACGTCAGGATCTCGCGCTGGCTGGACCGGCGACGGAACGCTTCCGTCGCGCGGACAGTGCAGCCGCCGTCAGGGAACGGGCGGCTTTACCCGCCGTCTCCATGTAGGAGGGATCGCGATGCAGCAGAACGACGGCGAATGATCCGTCCAGCAGCAGCAGGATCTGCCGGGCCAGCAGCAGTCTCTCCCCGATCCCCTCGGCGTCAAAGGTCACGCGCAGCCAGTTTTCGAATTTCTTCTTGTGCGCGGCGCCGATCCTGATCGCGGGATGTCCGGGCATGTTGGCGAGTTCGGCGGACGTGCGCAGGAAACCGCAGCCCTTCCATTTCGGATGCCGCGCCGAGCGGGCGAGGTTGCGAAAGATGGCCTCGACCTTGTCCGGCAATCCGCCTTCGGTCT
>NZ_JAURXB010000182.1 GCF_030654605.1 Bradyrhizobium sp. | reverse complement strand
CAGCCGGTGCCCGGCCGCCGCCATCAGCGGGTGCATCTTCTTCCAGGCCCAGCCGGCCGACCAGGCGCCGTGGCAGACGAGAAAGGTCTTGGGGGACGGAGCGTTCATCGGGCGTTTCCATTTGTGAGTTGCTGTTGGGCCAAGGCCGATGGGGATAGTACCCGCCTGCTCCGTCGTGTAAATGTCGCGGCAACGAAGATGAAAAAAGAACAACGATGAACACTGCGGCCTATGCGCTGGTGCTGCTCGGCGCGCTCTCGGGCGGATTCGTGTCCGGCCTCGTCGGATTCGGCACGGCGATGACGGCGCTGGGGATCTGGCTCTACGTGCTGCCGCCCTCGCTCGCGGTGCCGCTGGTGCTGATCTGTTCGGTGGTCGCCCAGACCTCGACGATGCCGTCGATGTGGCGCAGCTTCGACCTCACTCTGGTCTGGCCGTTCCTGATCGGCGGCCTTGCCGGCGTACCGCTCGGCGTGCTGCTGATCGCCCATGCCGATCCCAATGTCTTCAAACTCAGCATCGGCGTGCTGCTGCTGGTGTTTCCGGCCGCCTTGTATTTCCAGCGCAAGCCGATGGCCTTCACGTTCGGCGGCCGGGTGGCGGATGCGGGAATCGGATTTGCCGGCGGCATCCTCGGCGGCCTCGCCGGCCTGTCCGGCGCGCTTCCGACCTTGTGGGCCAGCGTGCGCGGCTGGGGCAAGGACGAGCGGCGCGGCGTTTTCCAGACCTTCAACTGGACGGTGCTGTTCACCGCGCTCTGCCTGCAGGCCGGCATGGGCCTCGTCAGGATGGACGTGGTCTGGCTCGCAGCGATCGCATTCCCGGCAACGATCACCGGCGCATGGCTCGGCGCACGCGCCTATCGCGCCCTGAGCGACCGCAATTTCAGGGACCTGGTGCTTGGACTGCTGTTTCTGTCCGGCGTCGGTTTGGTCTGGAGCAGTATCGGCGTGAAGTAGCCGTGCATGCTCCGCCGGCTCAGGACTGATGCGAGGCCGCCGGTGCGCTATTGCGCCTCGCAGCAGGATCGCGATCAGAACCGTCAGCAGGTCGATATTGAAAATCCGCGCGGCCGGATCGTGCCGTGCGGACCAGATCACCGAAAGCAGGGAGGCGCCGGGCTCTCTTCTGATGGTTTCAGTCATGTCCTCGGGCCCTGCGACGGTTCCCGGATGCGCGGTCTATGCTGCCGAGATGCTGCCCGCAAATTTGCGAACGTCATTCCG
>NZ_JAURXB010000181.1 GCF_030654605.1 Bradyrhizobium sp. | reverse complement strand
TGTTCGCTGAGATACGCCTGATAGGCCAGCCGGATGCCATCCTCTAGCGAGGTGCTGGCGCGCCAGCCCAGCCTGGCGAGGCGGCTGACGTCGAGCAGTTTGCGCGGCGTGCCGTCGGGCTTCGAGGTGTCGAAGCTGATCCCGCCCCCCATATCGGGGGTGAACGGCAAGACCCGGACCAAAAATCGCGAAACCGACACCGTGCATAGTAAGCGGCGGGCGCTGGTGGCTTCGATCGTCCGCAAGAAATATTTTGACACGTCGGGCAAATCACCGGCACAATTGCATCATCCCGCAATCTGCAATGCTCGTGGCCGTGTCCGACAACGGCATCTTCCGCAGTTCGCCGGTCGGGTGAAACGCAGCGACGGCGTGGCGCGAACGGCAGTGAAGCAAGGCGACGGGTTTCGCGAGGGCTTAACCCATCACCTGATCGAGTAGCACAGAAGGTTCGGCGTCCGGCCCGGCAGTGAAGGCCACGGCACCATACTGTCGTCGCGACACCGGATCATGCCGACATGATCTCATACGTCGCAACTTCCTGGCCGGGGCAGTTTCTACTTTACCGATAATCCAGCTAAGCGCGGGCTGCGGCTGCAGACCCAACAGATCGACGCTTGCGCGGCGTACTTCACGAGAAGCGGCGACCGCATGCCCGCGGGGGAGACGCGTGTTTTGCCGCGTTCGCGTCAAATCAAATCGGCCTTTGATGGCCTCGCAAGGGCTCAACCCCTCCTGCCGGCCGCGCGCTGAACGATTTCATGACCGCGCGCCGACGTTACACCCTGACAGCTGATCCCAAACGACCCACTAAACCAGACGTCTCAAGAAGAGGCGGCTGGTCGATTTTCCGAAACCGACGAGGAGAGCGAAGGCAATGAGTGAAAACAGGAATAGGAATTCGGGCTCGCTTTTGTATCCATTCCTTTCTGCTGGCGGCGTCGCCCCGTATGGCGCCGGCCTTGGCGTGTTGACCGCCTACCCGGCGGCGGATGGACGATACGTGCCGTACTTTGGCTCACATGGGAAGCCCGTGAGTATTTCTTCCCCAGCGGAGGAAGCAATTAAGAACGCGCGCATGCAGCTCGACAAAGTGCCGCGTCAGGCGCCGCAACTCGTCCCCGGCCAATTTGGCTACGCGCCGAATTCTCTGCATCTTAAAGGAAACAGCGCGACTGTTGATGCCGCAAATGAGATCAAGGCCCGGAACGGCTGGAGGGTCAGCAATTTGCAGATGGGCCTCAGCGGGCCCGGCTACGGCGTGAACTTGCAGCCAATACCGAATGGCCAAGGAGGTGTCCAAGTCGATCTAGATTACCGGCTATGGTCACCGTGGTCGGGCAACACGCACTTCTCGGACGAAATCAAGGCTCGCAACAAAATTAGCGGGCGTAGTCAGGCACGGCAAGCGGCGCGCTACGGAGAATTGATCGCCGCGCGTAAGGCCTTGACCGAAAACGCGCGTTTGGTTGGAAAGGCATTACAGGCCGGAGGGCTTGCGTTTCAGCTTGGCGGCGCATTGCTGGACTACCATCTCACGCAGCGGGAGGTGCAACGGCAGCTCGCGCAAGGCGACACCTATGGCGCCGGTCTCGCCAATGCGCGCTTGTATGGCCGCCAGACAGGCGGCGTTCTCGGTGCCGCTGCCACGGGCGCGATGCTGCTCGGAGGCGCTGGTGCGGTCGGCGGATCGACTGTCCCGGGTCCCGGCACTATTGCGCTTGGCACACTCGGCATACTCGGAGGTGGCCTTTTCGGATCCATCTTCGGCGAAGAGGCGGTTCAACGCTTGTACGAACGATGGATGGGCCGTTCAGCTTCCGGCGGATCTCGAACGCTCGGCACGCCTGCAAGTCAACGTACAAACGACAACCTCTATCCAGCCTCGGGGCCGACACCCCTTGCCAGTGAGCACGGCGGACTTTTAGGGAGATTTGGAGTTCCGTGACAGGGCTGGACTGCATCCCGCGAGACACGGTACCTCCGTGGCAGGCGCTAGAGATGGAACCCGCCCTCGCGATCATTTCATTTCGCTGAGATACGCCTGGTAGGCCAGCCGGATGCCATCCTCGAGCGAGGTGCTGGCGCGCCAGCCCAGTTTGGCGAGGCGGCTGACGTCGAGCAGTTTGCGCGGCGTGCCGTCGGGCTTCGAGGTGTCGAAGCTGATCCCGCCGGTGTATCCAACCGTGGCGGCGACCACGCGCGCGAACTCGGCGATGGTGATATCCTCGCCGGTGCCGATATTGACCAACTCGTCGCCGGAATAGGTCTTCATCAGGTGCACGCAGGCATCGGCCATATCGTCGACATAGAGAAATTCCCGCCGCGGCGTGCCGGTGCCCCAGACCACGACGTTCCCTGCGCCGGCAAGCTTCGCTTCGTGAAAGCGGCGGATCAGGGCGGCGACGACGTGGCTGTATTCCGGATGATAATTGTCGCCGCGCCCGTACAGATTGGTCGGCATCACATTGATGAAGTCGGAGCCATACTGGCTGCGATAGGCCTCGACCATCTTGATGCCGGCAATCTTGGCGATGGCATAGGGCTCGTTGGTCGGCTCCAGCGGCCCCGTCA
>NZ_JAURXB010000173.1 GCF_030654605.1 Bradyrhizobium sp. | reverse complement strand
CGGACAGCAAGCAGCCTGATATTGGTCTCGGTCTTGCCGGATATAACGGCGTCGCCGATCCGGAACTGCCATTGCCAAACGCCGGGCGCTGACGGCGTAACCGTGTACTCGACGCCCCTGTGCTTCATATCCCCAACCACTTCGGATCCCATATATAAACTATAGGTTGTCAATTTGAATAATGCACCTCACTTGCGTTGTCGAGGGATGTCGATGCCGCAGGGCTGAACCAGACCAAGGTTCCGTCGGCACAAGAAATGGCGTCGGGCGGGATGTCGGGCGCTCGCTGCGCTTCGCGCGTCGGGGAGGATTCCAGAACAGCTAGAAGTGGGGTGGCCTCAATCGAGCACGATGGGCGAAGGGGAGGCCATTCGGCCGGCCACTCATCTTGGCGCCCTCGAGCCCGGGGATGATAGCCATCTGTCGATGACATCAAGCTCCAGGCGCTCGGTGCGGACGCCGACCATAATCCGACCGTGCAATTCGATGCAGCCAATATACCGATAGTGCCAATTTCATCACAGCTCTCCGTATTTCTACTGAGAACAATCCCGGGCAAATTTACGGCGCGTTAAGGTGCAAATTCGGCCACTGCAATTTTCAAAGTAGGTCACGAGGGTTGGAAACCGGCCAAGTACCGACCTGTGAAAAGAACATATTGCGAACCTAGAACAAATAGGGTACGTTGCTCTCCAAGTCATTGCCGTAAAGTCACCGCCGTAAAGCCGCTGCCCGTTTGTCCCTCTAGCGAATCCCCGTCATAAGGAGCACCACCAATGGCCGCCCCCACTACCGCGCTGCGTATCGTCGAAGGATCCTCCATGGACAAGACCAAGGCCCTGTCGGCCGCGCTCTCCCAGATCGAGCGCCAGTTCGGCAAGGGCTCGGTAATGAAGCTGGGCAAAAACGACCGCTCGATGGACATCGAGACCATTTCGTCGGGCTCGCTCGGGCTGGATATCGCGCTCGGCGTGGGCGGTCTGCCGCGCGGCCGGGTGGTGGAAATCTACGGACCGGAATCCTCGGGCAAGACCACGCTGGCGCTGCACACGGTGGCCGAAGGCCAGAAGAAGGGCGGCATCTGCGCCTTCATCGACGCCGAACATGCGCTCGACCCGGTCTATGCCAGAAAACTCGGCGTCAACATCGACGAACTCCTGATCTCACAGCCCGACACCGGCGAGCAGGCGCTGGAAATCTGCGACACCCTGGTACGGTCAGGCGCGGTCGACGTGCTGGTGATCGATTCGGTGGCGGCCCTGGTGCCGCGGGCCGAACTCGAGGGCGAGATGGGCGACGCGCTGCCCGGGCTGCAGGCTCGCTTGATGAGCCAGGCGCTGCGCAAGCTGACCGCCTCTATCAACAAATCCAACACCATGGTGATCTTCATCAACCAGATCCGGATGAAGATCGGCGTGATGTACGGTTCACCGGAAACCACCACCGGCGGCAACGCGCTGAAATTCTATGCTTCGGTCCGCCTCGACATCCGCCGCATCGGGGCGATCAAGGAGCGCGACGAGGTGGTCGGCAACCAGACCCGCGTCAAGGTGGTGAAGAACAAGCTGGCGCCGCCGTTCAAGCAGGTCGAGTTCGACATCATGTACGGCGAGGGCGTCTCCAAGATGGGCGAGATCCTCGACCTCGGCGTCAAGGCCGGCATCGTGGAAAAGTCCGGCGCCTGGTTCTCCTATGACAGCCAGCGCCTCGGCCAGGGCCGCGAAAACTCAAAAGCCTTCCTCAAGGCCAATCCCGATATGACCGCGAAGATCGAGGCCTCGATCCGCCAGAACTCCGGCCTGATCGCCGAACAGATTCTGGCCGGCAGTCCCGAGCGCGACGCCGAAGGCGAGGAGCCTGCGGAGGAGTAAATTATCGGACCTGGGTCGGATGATCCGGGTTTCGACATGAACGGGCGCTGAGGACGTTGAGTTGCCGACGTTCTTGGCGCCCGTTTTGTTTGCGTAGAGCTGGTGGTCCCATGACACGCCTGATTCTGTCATCCAGTGACAGCGGCGCGGGCGGCCTCTTGGAGGCTAGGCTCGCGAATTGCGTCATTCCCCTTCGACCGAGATTCGTCTGGGGTCCGTTGCCTTCGCAAATCGAACTTGAGGCATGGTTGTCGTCTCGCCCGGCAAGACATGAGGTCTCCGGTTCTCATTGGCTCGATCTCACCGGCAAGCGCTTCGCGGAAGCGCGGACGGAGGGGCCGGGCTTGATCGAATTCTGCGCCCGCTTTGAAGCGGTAGAGCTATGGATCGATCCGGATCCGAATGCGCAGCTGACGCTGATCTGGCTGTTGGACTATCTGCGACATCACGCAGCGACCGTGTCCAAGCTGACCCTGGTCCAGGCCGATGTCCAAATCGGCAATTGCACG
>NZ_JAURXB010000167.1 GCF_030654605.1 Bradyrhizobium sp. | reverse complement strand
ACACGCGCACTTTCGGCGAAATGACCAGCCTCGAAAAACACGGCCTGCCGCCGCTGGGGCTCGGCCTGTCGCACCGCGCCCGCGCCTTCGTCAAACTCGCGGAGATCTGCCTTGACCAGCGCTGACAGGGAAAAAGCGTTCGGCGTCTACGTGCATTGGCCGTTCTGCCTGTCGAAATGCCCATATTGCGATTTCAACAGCCATGTCCGGCACGCCCCGATCGACGAGGAGCGCTTCGCGCTCGCCTTCGCCCGCGAGATCGAGGCCACCGCGGCGCGCGCGCCGGGCCGCGAAGTCTCCTCAATCTTTCTCGGCGGCGGCACGCCGTCGCTGATGCAGCCGAAAACCGTCGGCGCCATTCTGGATGCCATTGCAAAACACTGGCGCGTCGCGCCCGATGCCGAGGTCTCGCTGGAAGCCAATCCGACCAGCGTCGAGGCGACGCGGTTTCGCGGCTATCGTGCCGCCGGCGTCAACCGGGTTTCGCTCGGCGTGCAGGCGCTCGACGATGCCTCGCTGAAGGCGCTGGGACGGCTGCATACCGCGCGCGAGGCGCTCGACGCGGTCGCGATCGCGCGCACCGCGTTCGACCGTTACTCGTTCGATTTGATTTACGCGCGTCCCGACCAGACCCCGCAGATGTGGGCGGATGAACTGAAGCTGGCGATCTCGGAAGCGGCCGAGCATCTGTCGCTCTATCAACTCACCATCGAGGAAGGCACGCCTTTCTTCGGCCTGCATGCCGCCGGCAAGCTGAAGACGCCGGACGAAGCGGTGGCGCGCGCGCTCTACGACGTCACCCAGGAAGTTTGCGCCCAACACGGATTGCCGTCCTACGAGATTTCCAACCACGCCCGGGCCGGCGCGGAGTGCAAACATAACCTGGTCTACTGGCGCGGCGAGGAATATGCCGGCATCGGTCCCGGCGCGCACGGCCGCCTCGATATCGACGGCACGAGGCACGCCATCGCCACCGAAAAACGTCCCGAGGCCTGGCTGATGCGCGTCGAGGCCAACGGCCACGGCGTTGTGGTCGACGATCCCCTCAACAGCGAAGAGCGCGCCGATGAATTTTTGTTGATGGGCCTGCGGCTCACCGAGGGCATCGATCCCGACCGCTACGCGGCGCTGTCCGGCCGCACACTGGATCCCGGCCGTATCGCCATCCTGCGCGAAGAAGGCGCCATCACCGTCGACGCCAACGGCCGGCTGCGGGTGACGCAGGCCGGATTTCCGGTGCTCGACGCCGTGGTGGCGGATTTGGCGGCGTAGATTTCTCAACGAGTCGTCCCCGCGAACGCGGGGACCCATACGCCACGGCCCCTCGTTCGGGCAAAATGTTCGACAGCTTCTTCTATCAATAACCGCCGGTGATTATGGGTCCCTGCGTTCGCAGGGACGACAACAACTTGTGCAGCGGCTCACGCCCCAAAACTCTTCGGTGAACCGGCGACCGGCGTGCCGCCGCCCGATCCCACCTTCATGACCGCGAGGCCGCGTTCGTTGGTGCCGTCGGCGCGGAACCGAAACAGGCCATCGATGCCGGCAAAGCCCGACGGATTGGTCAGCACCTCAGGCGAAAACCTCTGCGTCCCTTGCGTACGCGCCAATGCGGCGACCAGCGCCACCGCGTCATAGGCCAAGGTGGCGGTGCGCACCGGATCGGCGCCGAACCTGGTGCGGTAGCGGCCGGAGAAAGCGCGGAAGCCGGAAGGATCCGGCGCGGCATAGAGCCCGCCTTGCAGTGCCGGGCTCGCGAATACCCGCGGATTGTCCCACAGACCGGTGCCGAGCAGCTGGATGTTTTTCAGATTCGCGCCAGCCGCGGTCAGCGCGTCGGCGACCTGCACCACGGAGTCGCCGTCGTCGGCGATGAACAGCGCATCGGCCGACCCCAGCGCCTGCGCCACGGTGCGCGCCGGCGCGGCGCGATCGGCGCCGTATTTTTCGAACGCGACGATGCGCCCGTTCCTGCGGCCGGCCGCCTGCTTGAACGCGGCCTCCACCACGTTGCCATAGGCATTGTCGGGCAGCAGGGCCGCGAACGATCGCTTGCCGGTGCCGGCGGCGTATTCGATGATCCGGTTGACGTCGGATTCGGGCAGGAAACTGAGCAAATAGACGCCGCGGCCGGCGACGCTCGAATCGGTCGAGAACGCGATCACGGAGACGCCACGGGGGCGCGTCAGCGCGGCCGTCGACGGCACCGACGCCGCAAACAGCGGACCGAGAATAATCTCGGCGCCTTCGTCGAGCGCCTGCTGGGTTCCCTGGCTCGCACCCTGCGGGGTGCCGCCGTCGTCCTTGATCAGCAGCTGGATATTGGGATTCTGGAATTCCGCCAGCGCCATCTCGGCGGCATTCTTCATCGACTGCGCCGCGACGCCGGCATTGCCGGACGCCGACAGAGGCAGCACCAGCCCGACCTTGACCCCGCCGGTGCCGACGGCCTGCGGCTGCTGCGGTGGGCCCGCCGGACCGGCATCGGGTCCCGAACTGAACGGATTTGAAATCGAGCCGCCCGCGCAGGCCCCCAGCAGGGGCGCGCCCAGAATCAGGCCGAGTGCCGTCCGCCGGGTGGCCCCCGACGGCGGCTTGAAAGGCCCTGATTTGGGTTCGAGTGGCCCCAGCATCGCATCTCTTCTCTTGCCCGACCGAGGAAGGCCGGCACTTCGACCTCCCAGTGATCAGGGGGGTGGATTCAGGCATATTGTCGACGAATAGTTAACCAAATCAAAAGGATTGTGGCGATGGCCCTTGGCCGCCGGTTGCAGGCCCCTGCTTCCTTCTCGCGCGCCGCGACCACCCCTCCGGCAGCCGCCTTGCGCCAGCCTTGTGGCGTAACAGCCGTCTCCTCAAATATGGTCCGATTGAATTCAATCGGATCAATATTATCACCCTTTTGCTTGCGCATGATCTAATCGGAAAACCGGTTCCCACTTTTCCGGATCATGCTCTAGATTGGCATTATGCGCCCAAAGCCCGCGTCCATAAATACGTCTGATAGATCAGCGGATCCCGCGAGCCGCACATTTTCACTGGGCGAGCACGTCCTGACCGCGCCGAAGGCGGTTCCCGGCCTGCATCTGGTGGCCACCCCGATCGGCAATCTCGGCGACATTACGCTGCGCGCGCTGGAAACCCTGGCCGGCGTCGACATCATCGCCTGCGAAGACACCAGGATGACGCGCCGCCTGACCGAGCGCTACGGGATTTCGGGGCTGCTCAAACCCTATCACGAGCACAACGCCGCACAGGCCCGCCCCGTCATCCTGCAGAAGCTGGCGCAGGGCGCCTCGATCGCGCTGGTCTCGGATGCCGGCACGCCGCTGATTTCCGATCCAGGCTTCAAGCTCGTGCGCGAGGTCTGCGCCGCCGGCCATGCCGTGATCGCGCTGCCGGGCCCCTCCTCGGTGCTGGCCGCGCTGTGCGTGGCGGCATTGCCCACCGACCGGTTTTTCTTCGAGGGATTTCTGCCGTCGCGCGGGACCGCGCGCCGCGCGCGGCTGACCGAGCTGTCCCGGATCGACGCCACGCTTGTGATGTTCGACTCCGGCAATCGGGTGCAGGATACGCTGGCCGATCTCGCGGGCATCATGGGCACGCGCGATGCCGCGATCTGCCGCGAAATGACCAAGCTGCATGAAGAGATTTTGCGCGGGCCGGTTTCCGAACTCGCCGTTAAAGCCGACACGCTGGAGACCCGCGGCGAATTCGTGCTGGTGATCGGCCCGCCAGCGGCCCGCGCTTTAGCGATGACCGGGGAGGCGCTGGATGCTCTGCTGCGCAGCTCGCTGCAGCGCGACAGCGTCAAGGATGCGGTGACGCACGCGGTCGAACTATCCGGCCGGCCGCGCCGCGAGATCTATGCCCGCGCGCTCGAACTCGCCAAAGAGACGCACCAACGAGCGGCGGACGGCGATGGCGAAGACTGACGGCGCAGCGCCGCCCGGCCAGCCGACAAAGATCGCCTCGCCCGAACGGGTCGCGGCGTTTCGCACCGGCATCTCGGCGGAAGCGCGCGCCGGTGCTTATCTGATGGCAAAGGGCTATCGCATCCTGGCAAAACGGTTTCGCACGCCGCATGGCGAGATCGATCTGGTGGCGCGCAAGCGCAATCTGGTGGCGTTCGTCGAGGTCAAGGCGCGCGCCAGCCTGGATGAGGCCGCCTATGCGGTGACGCCGCGGCAGCAGGCCCGTATCATCGCCGCCGCCCAGGCCTGGCTGATGGCGCATCCCGAACATGCGGAATTCGAGCTGCGTTTCGACGCCGTGCTGATTGCGCCGAGGCGCCTGCCGCGCCATCTGTTAGCGGCATTCGACGCCAGCACCTGATCCTTGCCGACCAAAGACCAACATCCCACCAACTCGCGGACCCCTTACATGAAATTGAACGTCGCCGTCCAGATGGACCCCATCGAACGCATCAACATCCGCGGCGATTCGACCTTTGCGCTGCTGCTGGAAGCGCAGAAGCGCGGCCATGCGCTGTCCTATTACACGCCCGACAAAATCTCGCTGCGCGGCGAGGAAGTGGTGGCGCCGGTCCGGCTGCTGACGGTGCGCGACGAGGTCGGCGATCACTGCACCCTCGGCGAGATCAGGCGCACGCCGCTGACCACATTCGACGTGGTGCTGCTGCGGCAGGATCCGCCGTTCGACCTCGCCTACATCACCTCGACGCATCTGCTGGAGCGGATCCATCCCAGGACGCTGGTCGTGAACGATCCCGCCAGCGTGCGCAACGCGCCGGAAAAAGTGTTCGTGATGGATTTTCCGGAGTTGATGCCGCCGACGCTGATCTCGCGCGAACTCGACGAGATCAACGCGTTCCGCGAGGAGCACGGCGCCGTGGTGATGAAGCCGCTGCACGGCCATGGCGGCGCCGCGGTGTTCCGCGTGATGCCGCAGGACATGAATTTCGGCTCGCTGTTCGACATGTTCTCGGTGACGTTCAGGGAGCCCTGGGTCATCCAGCGCTTCCTGCCGGAGGTCAAGCACGGCGACAAGCGCATCATCCTGGTCGATGGCGAATTCGCCGGCGCCGTCAACCGCGTGCCGGCGGCCGACGATCTGCGCTCCAACATGGTGCGCGGCGGTGCTGCAAAGGCCACCGACCTCACCCCGCGCGAACGCGAAATCTGCGCGACGCTCGGCCCCAAACTGCGCGAGCGCGGCCTGCTGTTCGTCGGCATCGACGTGATCGACGGCTTCCTCACCGAGATCAACGTCACTTCCCCCACCGGCATCCGCGCCATCGCACGGCTCAACGGGCCGGACGTGGCGGCGAAGATCTGGGACGTGATCGAGAAGAAGCGGGCGTAATCAGAGCTGTTGCCGGATACGCCGATCAGCGTAGGTTGGCGTTAGAGTATGACGGATTTGAGCTGATTCGACACGGACGCTTGACTCACCTCGCCCCGCTTGCGGGGAGAGGTCGGATTGCGAAGCAATCCGGGTGAGGGGGACTCTCCGCGAGTCCGAGTGCGTTGAGAGTCCCCCTCACCCCAACCCTCTCCCCGCAAGCGGGGCGAGGGAGAAGAAGCAAGAATCACGCGAGGAGAGGCCGCATGGCTGACCAGGAAAAACCGCAACCCCCTGCCGCTCTCGCTTACGAGGACACCGGCGCCGCGGCCTCGCTGGTTTATTTCGACATCGTCGGGGCCTTCGGCATCATGCAGGGCACCGTCGAGATCGAGCTCGCGACCCGCATTCTGGTGCCCACGGCCAACGGCCTCACCGACGTGAAATTCCTGTCGTCGGGGCGGTTGCGCTGCAGTCCGACTGCCGCCGCCAATCTGCGCAGCGCGATCGATGCCGCGCTGAAGATGCTGGAGGCGCCGCAGCCGCAACCCGATCCGGTGGCGCCCTCCAGGATGAATTGAGTGGATGGCACGCCGGGATTTTCCGGCGGGCGGTTTTGGTTGTGCCTTGCAAAGGCCCATTTCGCTTGTCAGCCATAACGAGTGGGCGCAACCTGAGGGATGCCCGCTCCATCAAGCGGACAGATCAGTCCGGGGCTGCAACGCACAATTTCCATAAAAACAATCGGAGGACAACGCATGACACAGGATGTTTCGCGACGATCCCTGCTCGCACTCGGCGCCGGACTTGGTGCAAGTCTGGGCGCATCGGCCATGCTCGGCGGCAGCGCGCTGGCGAAGGCGCCGAAGCTCGGCACCCAGTCGCAATATTTCTACCGCTTCAATCTGGGCAACGCCGAAGTCAGCGTGGTTTCCGACGGCCCGCTGCCGCTCGGCCCTCCCAAGGGCACCTTCATCGGCGTGCCCGATGAAGAAGTGAAGAAGATGCTGAGCGACAATTTCCTGTCGCCGGACAATGTCGTGCTCGAACAGAACTCGCCGATCGTCAACATGGGCGACAAGCTGGTGCTGTTCGACACCGGCATGGGCACCTCGAAGGCATTCGGCCCGACCACCGGCCGGCAGCAGAAGAGCATGGCGGAGGCCGGCATCAAGCCCGGCGACATCGACGCGGTGGTCTGCTCGCACGCCCATATCGACCACATCGGCGGTATCGTCGGCGCCGACGGCAAGCCGCTGTTCCCCAATGCGCAGGTCTACATCGCCCAGAGCGATTTCGATTTCTGGACCGATGAAGGCAAGCTCGGAGGCCCGCTGAAGGACTTCGTGATCCACGCCCGCAAGAACCTGCTGCCGGTCAAGGACCGGATGGTGTTCTTCAAGGACGGCCAGGAATTCCTGCCCGGCGTGCAGGCCATCTCGGCCCCGGGACATACCGTCGGCCATACCATCTTCATGGTGACCTCGAACGGCAAATCCTTCTGCTTCCTCGGCGACCTCACCCATCATCCGATCCTGCTGCTGGAGAAGCCGCGGATGCAATTCTCCTACGACACCGACCCGAAACAGGCGGCGGAGACGCGGGTGAAGTTGCTGGACATGATCGCCACCAACAAGATCCCCGTGATGTCCTATCACTTCGCCTGGCCCGGCTTCGGCCATATCGCCAAGACCGCAGAGGGTTTCCATTACTATCCCGAAGCGATGAACATGCAGCTCTGAACGAAACGGAGGTGCGGGGTGGGCCAATGGCCGACCCCGCACCTCGCAGGAAACAAGCGAAGCCTGAATGATCGGAGCGGCCACCACCTTCATCGCGCTGTTGCTGACAGCCGAGTTCGGCTCCGAGACGGTCGACGTCAGGGATCGCGGCGCCGTCGATCTCGCGAGCTACGAATGCCGCGACACGCCGCGCAGCACGATCATCCAGCGCGCCTGTTACGACCGGGCGCAGGCCAGCATGATCGTCAGCGTCAGGGGCACCCATTTCCAGTATTGCGATCTGCCGCCGGCAACGTTCGACGGCCTGATGGCCGCGCCGTCGATGGGGCAATTTTTCAAGCGGAATTTTGAAGGCGGTGCGGACGGGAAGCAGCATGACTGCGGGGCCCGAAGGGCGACGAGCGACGGGCGTTAGCTTTGCTTGTCCCCGGGGGTGATGTGGCCACCCGCCGGCTTTGGTGCGGCCTTGACGACACAACGGCCCCTCGTGTTCCCTTAATGTTCTTGATCTCGTCCACGGGTTCCGTTACCCTCTTACCCAAGGAGAGGGGCGGGCATGGTCCAGCGGGTTTCTACCGTAGCCTTTGAGGGGATCGAGGCCCGCGCGGTCGACGTGCAGGTGCAGGTCGCGCCCGGCCTGCCCGCTTTCGCCATCGTCGGGCTGCCCGACAAGGCGGTGTCCGAGGCCAGGGAGCGGGTCCGCTCGGCGCTGATCGCCTCCGGGCTGGCGCTTCCCGCCCGCCGCATCACCGTCAATCTCGCCCCCGCCGACGTTCCGAAGGAAGGCAGCCATTATGATCTGCCGATCGCGCTCGGGCTGATGGCGGCGATCGGGGCTATACCGCCGGATGCCCTGAGCGGTTTTACCGTGCTCGGCGAGTTGGGCCTCGACGGATCGATCGCGCCGGTGGCCGGCGTGCTGCCCGCGGCGATCGGCGCCAACTCGCGCGACGAGGGCCTGATCTGTCCCGCCGCCTGCGGCGCCGAGGCGGCCTGGGCCAGCCCCGACATCCAGATCGTGGCGGCGAGTTCGCTGATCCAGATCGCCAACCACTTCAAGGGCACGCAGGTGCTGTCGCGGCCGCAACCCCGGGTGCACGAGGCCGAGGTCAACCGGCTCGATTTGCGCGACATCAAGGGTCAGGAGAGTGCCAAACGCGCGCTGGAGATCGCTGCGGCCGGCGGTCATCATCTATTGATGATCGGTTCACCCGGCGCCGGCAAGTCGATGCTGGCGGCAAGGCTGCCCTCGATCCTGCCGCCGCTGTCGCCGTCCGAGCTGCTCGAAGTCTCGATGATCGCTTCGGTGGCCGGTGAAATCCGCGACGGCGCGTTGACCGCGCGGCGGCCGTTTCGCAGCCCGCATCATTCCGCCAGCATGGCGGCGCTGACCGGCGGCGGCATGCGGGCCAAACCCGGCGAGATCTCGCTGGCGCATCAGGGCGTGCTGTTCCTCGACGAATTGCCGGAGTTCGACGCCCGTGTATTGGACTCGCTGCGCCAGCCGATGGAGAACGGCGAAGTCGCGGTGTCGCGCGCCAACCACCGCGTCACTTACCCCGCGCGCTTCATGCTGATCGCGGCGATGAATCCGTGCCGCTGCGGCCACGCTTATGAACCCGGTTACGCCTGCAAGCGCGGACGGGTCGACCGCTGCACGGGAGATTATCAGGCGCGCATCTCCGGCCCGCTGATGGATCGCATCGACCTGCGCATCGAGGTGCCGGCGGTCACCGCCGCCGATTTGATCCTGCCGCCGCCGGCGGAAGGATCGGCGGAAGTTGCCGCACGCGTCGCCGCCGCGCGTGACATCCAGCTCGCGCGTTATGCCGCCGCCGGCCTGCCGAACGTCCGCACCAATGCGGAAGCGCCGGCCTCGCTGCTGGAGCAAATCGCGCAGCCCGACGCGCAAGGTACAAAGCTGCTGCGTGACGCGTCCGAAACCATGCGGCTGTCGGCGCGCGGCTATCACCGCGTGCTGCGCGTCGCGCGCACGCTGGCCGACCTCGACGGGTCAGACAAGATCGGCCGGCTGCATCTGGCCGAAGCGCTGTCCTATCGCGCGCTGGCCGAGGATCTGCGCAGCGCGGCGTAAGGCGCATTCCGATCAGTTTGAATCAAGATCGCGCCGTCCCGGCTCAATGCGAGGCATCGCTTAGACTGGAGGGAGCCCCATCGTAGCCTCTTGCACGCCACGTCCTACCTTAGGCAAGACGTTCAGCAGACCGCCACGACGGCAAACAGGCAGACCGGCCAAAGATTTCAGCCCGTGTACACGTGGTACCCTCGGGCCAGTTCGCCTAGGGTTAGCCACGGCATGCGCGCCTCCGCGATGGCCAGAAGCTCCTCCGTTACAAGCGCGAGAGGGGCGCTGCTTTCAACATCATGAACCCAACGGTCCGGGTAGTAACGCGCGTAGTTGCCCACGATGAAGAGTGCCACGTAGATGTAGCCAAACTCGTTCAGCGGCTGGGGGCCCATCCAGCAACGAAACTCTTCCTTGTTCGTCGCACTCGCAGGCGGGAGCACCAAGCCGCCCTGATCGGTGCTCGCAACGTCGGTCGTCAGGCTGATGTAACCGCCACCCGGATAGTCCTTGTATTCGAGCCGATCCACCAAACCTGGTGGAACCCGCATTTCATCAAGGAAGGCGTCAGCTTTGCCTGACGGATGAAGAGTGAAGTGCAGAACCACTCTTTGCTGCTTTTCATGCACGTCGGCAGAGATCTTCCCCCGGAGACACTCGCTTTCGACACCAAGGGAGGTCAGAAAGGAAAGCAGATCTGGAATGTGGGTTAGGCAATCGAACAGAGAGAGGCCGTTATCCGACAACAAGGGCATACGCTCATCGCGCGGGGTGCCGAGTATCTCAATCGAAGATCTATAGCCTCCGGCTAGGTGATGATGCTTCAGCTCACCAACATAGGGGTCCTCACGTGCGCTGCGGTGCCAAAGTTCGAATGTGCCCAGTCGGCCATCTTGCGCAGAAATCATAGGCTTTGCGATAAGGCCCACAGAGGCTGCCTCGAACTCCTCGGTAATTTTGCCGGACCGAGTATCGCGGAAGATGAGGCCATGATGGCGATGATGAGCGCGTGCACGGTCAAGACTACTCTCGCCTGACTGTTTCAGCAGGATTTCGGCGAGCGCCAAGCTCATTGCAGAGTAATAGTACAGCGTCGGTTTTGTTGCGAGGGACACGGCGCGAGCCGCATTTGCGTATTCTCGGGCCTGCATCAAGCAATATCGAATTTGCCGGGCCTGCTTTTGTGCATTCGGTCGCTGGGCCTTCGATAGGCCATGCAGGCGCACCAGCGTGTCTGTAACTGAAGAGACGTTCATAAACCTTTGTAGGGAGGCCCACGCCACCCTCGGCTCTGGGTTCCTGACTTCGGCGACCTGAGAGAGGATCATGGGAGTTCGACAGCGCCCCCGCACACGTGCACACGCGTTCCAGTGCTTAACGACGTGTTAGCGCAACTAGCACCTGTTTGCTCCAAGTCACGGCGGCGCCGGTTGGTTACCCCCAGGTATTCGACGACCTCCACCGCCGAAGGCCGAAGGGAGCGCCGCTGCTGGGAGCTGGCCGGCAGTCGCGCGGGTTAAAACCGAGAAGCTTGAACCGCGTTTGGGCGTTGCAGCCAAAAGGGTCCCACGGGCCGATATGAGCCCCAAAATCCATTTACCAATACGAGAAATGCATTTCGGGATGACTTTTGACATTGAGAAAATCATCTGCTGGAAACACGAGAGCTAGCCAGAGGGCGAGCGACTATGAGGCCCGCTTCGGTGCGCAGCACGGGGACAGCGGACTGGTTGTCGAGGAGGAAGTGATGACTAGCAATACCGACCTGATCAGAAGGATTGCCGCACCCATCCTTGCCACAGTGCTGGCTATCGCAGTCGGCGCCGCGAACGCTGCCCCACTCAAGCAGATGCCGATCGATTTCGTCGGCGAGTGGTGCAATGGCGAGACCTTCGAAGGCCAGACCAACTGGAAACTGCCGAGCTGGCTAGACGAAGACGAGCGCAAATGCACCAACATCCTGAGCGTCACGAAGTATGACTTCAGCATGGAGATAGACAAAAAGTCGTTCTACTGCTTGCCGGTCGCGATCCGCCTGAAAGAGGATACTGCCCCTTCGGGCACGGCCTATCTGGCCACGATTAGCGCTCACTGTACTACAGGCCAGGAAACAGGACGCGGGAAGCCTGCGACGTTCGAGTTCCAGCGCTACAAAGGTAACATCTACATCAAGCAGAAATAGCTGATGTGTATCCTAGCGTTAGATCAGTCTGGATTTTTCGGAGGGCTCGGCGGAAATCGCCGCGCGCGACATCCAGCTGGCGCGTTACGCGGCCGCCGGCCTGCCGCACATCCGCACCAATGCGGAGGCACCGGCCTCGTTGCTGGAGCAAATCGCCCAGCCCGACGCTGCGGGCACAAAGCTGCTGCGCGATGCGTCCGAAACCATGCGGCTGTCGGCGCGCGGCTATCACCGCGTGCTGCGCGTCGCGCGCACGCTGGCCGATCTCGACGGATCCGACAAAATCGGCCGGCTGCATCTGGCGGAAGCATTGTCGTATCGGGCGCTGGCGGAGGATCTGCGCAGCGCGGCGTGACATCGACAGCAACCTGGCCGTTGCAACGACCCGACGGGCAAATCACTTCTGTTTATCAGAAATCATGTCAAGCCCCTTTTGAAAAAATATTCCGCTTAACACGTCGGGCAAATCACCTTTACTGATTCGCCCGTCCCGCCCGACAAGGGGCGTTGCGCACGTCACGAACGCGCGGTGGGATGCGATGGACGCGACAGCGTCGGGCGCGCAGTGGCAGCCGCAGGGCGAGATGAACCTCGTGAGCGGCATGTGGCGTGTAGACGGACGGCGCTGCTAACCATCCCCGCTGGAACTGGCCGGGACGCACGAGGACCGGCGAGAGCTCTGGCAGGATGGGCGCGGACGGCGAAATGGTGTGGTCCT
>NZ_JAURXB010000156.1 GCF_030654605.1 Bradyrhizobium sp. | reverse complement strand
CAACTGGACGGTGCTGTTCACCGCGCTCTGCCTGCAGGCCGGCATGGGCCTCGTCAGGCTGGACGTGGTCTGGCTCGCAGCGATCGCATTCCCGGCAACGGTCACCGGCGCGTGGCTCGGCGCACGGGCCTATCGTGCACTGAGCGACCGCAATTTCAGGGATCTGGTGCTGGGACTGCTGTTTCTGTCCGGCGTCGGACTGGTCTGGAGCAGCCTCGGCGTGAAGTAGCCCTGCATGCTCCGCCGGCTCAGGACTGATGCGAGTTCGCCGATGCGCTATTGCGCCTCGCAGCAGGATCGCGATCAGAACCGTCAGCAGGGGATATTGAAAATCCGCGCGGCCGGATCGTACCGTGCGGACCAGATCACCGAAGCAGGGAGGCGCCGGGCTCTCTTCTGATGGTTTCAGTCATGTCCTCGTGCCCTGCGACGGTTCCCGGATGCGCGGTCTATGCTGCCGAGATGCCGCCCGCAAATTTGCGAACGTCATTCCGCCGCCGAGACACGACCGAATTCCGTCGCCTGCCGTTCGAACAGGCCGCGCAACATGACAAGCGCGTGATCGCACTCAATGTCCGGGCTCCGACAGCAGGCTGGCGGGCCTTTTCAGGAATACCAGCAACACGATGAGGCCGAAATAGAACACCGTCAGGATGAAGAAGGCGTCGCCGAATCCCATCACCACCGCCTGGCGGTGCACGATATTGGACAATTGCTTCAGCGCCATCAGCGAGGCGTCGCCCATGCCCTGCATGCGCTGGGTGAACATGTTCAGCGTCTCGGTCGCGGTGGCGTTGCCCCAGGTCACCCTTTCGTGCAGCCGGGCGATATGCAGGTCGGTGCGCTGGTTCAGCACCGAATTGATGACCGCAAGCCCGAGCGCACCGCCGAGATTGCGCGTCAGGTTGAACAGGCCCGAGGCATTCTTGACCCGGTCGGGGGCCAGCGTCCCCAGCGCGATGGTGTTGGTCGGTACCATCGCGAGCATCATGCCGACGCCGCGCAGTATCTGCGGCACCAGCAGTTCGTAGAAGTCGTATTCGCGGGTGATCCATGTCATCTGCCAGGAACCGAGCGCGAACAAAGCGAGGCCCGCCGCGATCAGCAGCCGCATATCGACCTTGACCATCAGCCGGCCCACGATCGGCGCGGACAGGAACATGGCGGCGCCGGAGACGAACATGGTCTCGCCGATCATCAGCGCACTGTAGCCGCGCACTTCCGCCAGATAGCGCGGATACATATAGGTCAGGCCGTACAGGCCGATACCGACGCAGAACGAAATCAGGCAGCCGATGCCGAAATTGCGGTCGCCGAAGGTCCTGATATCGACGATCGGTTCATCGACCGTCAGCACGCGCCAGAAGAACGCGATCGCGGAGACCGCGCAGATCGCGGCGCAGACCGCGACCGAGGTGTCCTGCAGCCATTGCGAATGCGGCCCTTCCTCCAGCACATATTCCAGCGTTCCGAGAAAGCCGGCCATGAAGATCAGGCCCCACCAGTCGAACCGATCCAGCAGCTTGAAGTTCGGCTGATCGAAATCGACCAGCGCCAGCACGCCGATGGTGATGGCGATGCCGGGCACGATGTTGATGAAGAACAGCCAGTGCCACGACATCCAGTCGGTGATGATGCCGCCGACCGTCGGACCGATGGTCGGCGCCAGGGTGGCGACCAGTCCGATGATCGGGCCGACGATGTAGAATTTCGAACGCGGGAACACCGTATAGGCCGAGGCGAACACGGTGGGGATCATGCCGGCGCCCATGAACCCCTGGATCGCGCGCCACACGATCATCTGCTCGATGGTCGAGGCAAATCCGCAGAAGAAGCTGGCGATGGTGAAGCCGGAGGCGGAAATCGCAAACAGCAGCCTGGTGCCGAACGCCCGCGACAGGAAGCCGGACAGCGGGATCCCGATTACCTCGGCGATCAGGTACGAGGTCTGCACCCACGACACTTCGGATGAACTCGCCGACAGCCCGGCCTGGATCTCGGCGAGCGAGGCCGAGACGATCTGGATGTCGAGGATCGACATGAACATGCCGAACACCATGATGAGAAACGCGAACAGCCGCCGCGGCGCGATGCGGTCGGACGGCGCAGCCGCTTCACTCATCATCGAAGGCGGGGCGGTGGTGGCGTCAGCCATGATCTGCTCGGGTCAGGACGGGCTCATGAAATCGGGCGCGCCGCCCGGCTGCTGCAGATTATTTCGGCGCCGCGTCGAGGTCGGCTTCGCTGTCGGCGTCGGCGGCGCCCTCGTTGGTATCGACGGTGACATAGACCGACATGCCGGCGCGCAGCAGGTTCTGTCTGGCGACGTCCTTCGGCACCCGGATGCGGACCGGCAGCCGCTGCACGATCTTGGTGAAATTGCCGGTGGCGTTGTCGGGCGGCAGCAGCGTGAACACCGAGCCCGCGGCGGGCGAGATGCTGTCGACGCTGCCGGTGAACTTGCGGAAGCCGTAGGCGTCGACCTTGATCGTCACCGGCTGGCCCGGACGGATCCGCTTGAGCTGCGTCTCCTTGAAATTGGCGTCGATGAAGACGCTGTTCAGCGGCACCAGATTGCCGAGGCGCTGCCCGGCCTGGATGAAGTCGCCGGTGTTGACCATGCGATTGGAGAAGGTGCCGTCGACCGGCGCGCGCACCGCGGTGAAGTCGAGGTCGCGCTGCGCCTTGGCGAGCGACGACTGCAATTCCACCAGCTGGGCGCGGGCCTCGTTCTGCTGCGCCCTGGTCACCTCGACATTGTCGCGCGCGGCATCAAAGGCGGCTTGCGCCGATTTCACCGAGGCGAGGCCCTGGTCGCGTCCGGCTTCCGAGACTTCGAAGGTGGCGCGCGAGGCAAATCCCCTGGTGCTCAGCGCCTGCTGGCGCTCGAAATCGAGACCGGCCCGCTTCAGCGACGCTTCCGCCGAGGTGAGCTGCGCCCTCGCCTGCTCGACCGCGCTTCCCATCGCGGCGACCTGACGGCCGATACGGTCGATGGTGGCCTGCTGGGTCGCGATCTTGCTGCGCGCCGCATCCACCGCGATGCGATAATCGCCGTCGTCGATCCGGAAGATCACGTCGCCGGTGTGGACCACGGCATTATCGCCGGGCAGGATGGAAGCGATGTGGCCCGACACCCGGGCGCCGAGCGTCGAGTTGTTGGCGCGCACATAGGCGTCATCGGTGGAGATGTAGAAACGTCCGACCAGAACGTAGTGAACGGCATAGCTGGCCGCGGCGAGCGCGAGCAGCGCCACCACGCCCAGCAAAACCAGTTTGCGCTTGCCCGATTTCGGCGCGGCGGGATCGGCGGCGGCCGCAACAGCGGCCGGCTTGTCGATCGCGGGACCGACAGGCGCTTCGGCGGAACGGCGGGCAGCCGGCTCGTCCGAAGCATGGGAACGAGGCTGCTCGACGGCAGGCACGTCGCGCGAACCTTCCGCCACATCCGGTTGGGGACGAAGGATGCGTGCGGCCTGGTCTCTCGCTGCGGCCATCACGGCCTCCCCAACTGCAATGTCGCGACGCGGGCGCAGCCGAAAATCGGCCGTTCCGCCTCACCGGATTTTCAAATTAGCATTGACCGAACGGTTCGGTCAATGCATATTAATATCGCCCGACCCTACAATGCGGTTTCTTTCGACGGCGTATCCAGCAGGGGAATCTTTCCGGAAAAGCTAAATCAATGGTTGCAGCAAAGCCCACATCGCTCCAGCTCGTCGGCGACGAGGATTCCTCGAAGCGCCGCCAGATCGTCGACGGCGCGCGCAAGGTGTTCATGAATCTCGGCTTTGACGGCGCCAGCATGGGCGAGATCGCCCGCTCGGCCGGGGTCTCCAAGGGCACGCTGTATGTCTACTTCGCCGACAAGAGCCGGCTGTTCGAAGCCATTGTCGAGGAGGAATCGCTCGAGCAGGGCAAGGTGGCGTTCAATTTCGATCCCGAACGCGACGTCAACGCCACGCTGATGGATTTCGGGCAGGCCTATATCCATCTGTTGTGCCGGCCGGGCGGCGGATCGGCGATCCGGACGGTGATGGCGATCGCCGAGCGGATGCCCGAGGTCGGCCGCCGCTTCTACAACAACGTGGTGGCGCTCACCATCGCCAAGCTCGCCGCCTATCTCGAGGCGCATGTGCGATCCGGCGATCTCGAAATCGAGGACTGCCAGCTGGCGGCAACGCAGTTCATGCAGATGTGCCAGGCCTCGCTGTTCATGCCCTTCGTGTTCCAGGCCGCACCGGCGCCCTCCGCCGACCGCATCGCGCAGGTGGTCGGCAGCGCGACGCGGATGTTTCTGGCGGCGTATCAGACGAAGCCGGATTGACGAGGGCAGCATCTTTACTTCCGCTCGCGAGCGGCACCGAGTTGCAGTGCACGCAAGCGCGGTTGCGGATGCTTCGTTGACAGTCGCGGCGGCGAGCAGGTAGCTTGCCCGGCAGCAGGACGGATGCCTAATTTCCGCATGCCACGGGTATCGAAGTCGCCGCCTAGAATGTGCGGACACGAGCCCCCAACAAACGGCTTCAAAAAACCAGCCGCGCCAAAGGGAGTTGAAACGCCAAAGGGGGAGGTTTGACCATGTCCGCCCATATTCGTGTTGCGCGACGCGCAGTGCGCCTGGCCGCTGCCGCAACACTGGCCGTCGCGGGCGCCGCCCATGCCCAGCAAAAGACCGACGTCATCTTCAGCGCCGGCCCGACCGGCGGCAGTTGGACGCCGATGGCGGCGGCGGCGTCGCAAGTCGTCAACAAGCGATTTCCCGACCTGAACGTTCAGGTCGAGCCGGGCGCCGCCCTCGTCAACATGGAGAAGATCCGCAACGACAAGGCCGATCTCGGCTGGTCGATGACGACCGTGATGTCCGATGCGCAGAAGGGCGAGGGTCAGTTCGCCGGCAAGCAGACCGACAAGGGTCTTTTCGTCGCCAACTTCTATCCCAACGTCTGGCAGCTGGCGGTTCCCGCCAACAGCGACATCAAGAGCGTCAAGGATCTGAAGGGTCAGCCGGTGGCGCTGCCGTCGCGCGGCAACACCAGCCTGGCGGCCGGCTGGGAGTATCTGCTCAAGGTCAACGGCATGTCGCTGAACGATCTCGGCGCCAAGAGCTACGGGCCGGTGTCGTCCAATGCCGAGGCGGTGAAGAACCGGCAGGCGATGGCGGTTGGCTGGTTCACGGTGGTGCCGGCGTCCTTCATCATGGACCTCGGTTCGGCGATGCCGGTGCGGGTGCTCGGGGTCACCAACGAGGAGATGGCAGCGCTGCAAAAGCTCAATCCGGGCTTCGTGCCCTACACCCTCAAGGCCGGTCTCTACAAGGACCAGGGCGTGACCGAAGCCGTGCAGACCTTCCAGTCGCCCACCGTGCTGATCGCATCCTCCAAGACATCTGCCGACGTGATCTACAAGATCACCAAGGCCATCGTCGAAGGGCGGGATGAGTTCGGCAACGTCACCAGCGTCATGAAGGGCGTGACCGGGGCTGACATGGCCACGAACTTCGGCATGCCGCTTCACCCCGGCGCGGAGAAATACTACCGCGAAGCGGGATTGCTCAAGAAGTAGGAACGCACCGTGCGCAAGCTCACAGGCTACGCGGGCCTGGTCGTCGGCGTGATCGCGGTCGTAATGTCCGTGTATCACGTCTACGCGCGGCTGACGGTATACGCTCCCGATCAGCAGGCCCTGCTCTATATCACGCTCGCCTTCAGCCTGGTGCTGTCGTTCCTGTTGTGGCCTCGCCGCAAGGACGCGCCATCTGACCGCGTGCCGTGGGAGGATCTCGCTCTGGCGGGTCTGTCGCTCGCTTGCATCGGCTACATGTTCGTGAATTACGACTACATCGTGAACCGTTTTCCCACTGCCGATCCGTTGACCCGAATGGACATGGTGGTGGGAATCACCGCCACCCTGCTGGTGCTGGAGGCGACGCGACGCACGATCGGCGCGGCGCTGCCGATCGTGGCGATCGTCTTCCTGCTTTACGCGTTCGCAGGCCCCTGGCTGTACGGCTGGACTTACCACAGAGGCCTCACACTCGAGATCGCGATCGACCAGACCTATTTCACTACCGAGGGCATTTTCGGAGTGCCGATGACGGTGGCCGCCACCTACGTCATTCTCTTCATCATTTTCGGCACGTTCCTCGAGAAATCCGGGGCGGGTCAGTTCTTCATGAACTTCGCCAACGCGATCGCCGGCGGCGCGCGCGGCGGCCCCGGCAAGGTGGCGGTGGTCTCCTCGAGCCTGTTCGGCACGATCTCCGGCTCCGCCGTCGCCAACGTCATGGTCGACGGCTGGCTGACCATTCCGATGATGAAGAAGACCGGCTTCAAGCCCGAGGCGGCAGCCGCCATCGAGGCGGTGGCCTCGACCGGCGGGCAGATCATGCCGCCGATCATGGGGGCGGCGGCCTTCGTGATGGCCGAGTTCCAGGGCGTCAGCTACACGCAGGTGATGATCGCCGCGGCGATCCCCGCGTTCTTCTACTACGGGGCGCTGTTCGCCGCGATCCACTTCAACGCCGTGCGCTCCGGGCTGAAGGGCCTGCCGCGCGAGGAACTGCCCGTTCTCGGCCACATCATGCTGCGCCAAGGCCACCTGTTCCTGCCGGTCATCGTGCTGCTGGTGCTGCTGCTCTACGGTTTCACGCCGACCTATGGCGCAATCATCGCAACGGTCGCGCTGGTCGGCATCTCGTGGCTGCGTCCTTCGACCGGGCTGGGCTGGCGCGCCTGCCTCGAAGGCCTGCGCGACGGCGCGGTGCAAACCGTGCCGGTGGCGATGGCGTGCGCGTCCGCCGGAATCGTGATCGGCATCGTGCTGCAAACCGGGCTGGCGCTGCGCTTCACGGCGTTTCTCATCGACTTCACCTACGGCTCGCTGCTGCCCGCGCTGCTCATCACCATGGTCGCCGGCGTCATTCTCGGCATGGGGATGCCGACCACTCCCGCCTACATCATGCAGGCGGCGCTGCTGGTGCCCGCGATCATGAAGCTCGGAGTGGAGCCGATGGCGGCGCACATGTTCGCGTTCTACTTCTCATGCCTGTCTGCGGTGACGCCGCCGGTGGCACTGGCGGTGTATGCCGCCGCGTCGATCGGCGGGGCCGGCCTGTGGGCCTCGGGGGTGCAGGCGATGAAGTTCGCCGCCGCCGGCTTCATCGTGCCGTTCTTCTTTGTCTACAACCCCGCGCTGCTGTTCCAGGGGCCATGGCCAGAGATTATCGGCGCTGTGCTGACCGGCACCGTCGGAGTGATCGCGCTGGCCGCCAGTCTCGAGGGCTACTTCCTGCGTGTCGCCACGTGGTTCGAGCGCGCGCTGTTCTTTGCGGCCGCCATGCTGTTGATCGATCCCAACGCCGTCACCGACGTCATCGGCCTGGTCCTGCTTGCCATCGTCCTGCTGCTGCAGAAGCTGCGGGCTCCGCAACCCACCATGGCGCGGGAGGCGAGCACATGACCCGCACCCAATCCGCCGCATTGACGCTGATCGCCGCCGCGCTCGTCATCGGCACCGTGGTCTACGGCGTGCTGCGCATTTATGCCGCCTGAGCCCGTTCGGGCTGCCATCGCGTGGTGCAATGCGGTGTAACAATCGACGCCCGCGATGGAACAAAGCGATCCGGATGGAAGTTGCCGAGCACGAACCCGCACCTTTGGATCTGGACGCCGCCGGCAGTCTTGCTCTGCGGCGCCCTGCTTGAACCGACCCGGTTCGCAAAGGGAATCCGAGCTTCAAGACCAGGGGAAATAGCCCATGCGTGTCCTGATCTTCGCATTGTCGCTCCTGGGAATTGTAACCGTTGCGGACGCCGCCAGGGCCGGCCCGAGCCTGACCACGCGCGACGCTTCGGCATCCGCCGATCCGGCTGATGTCACCGAGGAAGCAACCCGGCAAACCGAGAATCAAATCGGCCTCGACAGGCGCAAGCGCCGCGACGTGCAGCGCCAACTGACCGGTCTCGGCTTCGACACCAGGGTCAACGGTCGATTTGACAAGTCGACCCGCGCCGTCATCGCGCGCTGGCAGGCTGCGCGCGGCTATCCCGAAACCGGCTTTCTCAATGCGTCGCAGCACCAGGCGCTGCTGAGCGAATCCGTTTCGACGGCGCAAGCCAGCGCAACCGACAAGGCCAGTGACGATCGTCCGGCCCGTCGGCGCGGCGGTGCCCGCCATCACCGCGGCCCGGGCGGTCCGATTGCCGCGATCGGCGGGGTGGTGGGCGGCGTGGTCGGCGGCGTGTTCGGACGCCGCTAACCCATCACCTGACATAACATACCCGACACGCCAAAGTGATCGACGGATCGCGCCGCGCACGCGGCATTTCGACGGCGTTTGCGCTGAGCTGGCTCAAATGGCTCGAAAGCGGCCATTCTGGCTCTCACGACTTGCAATACCCAGCCTTATCCCACGGCCGCGGGCGATGACCGCAACAAGCCATTTGGAAAAGGTTGAGAATTATGATGATCGATAATCAAAAGCTCGAGCAATTGCTCGGCACCGTCGTGAACGAACTCGGCGCGGCATCCAACGCCGCGCTCGTGATCATCGGTGACAAACTGGGGCTGTTTCGCGCGCTGGCGGCCGGCGACATGACATCAACAGCGCTTGCCGAAAAGACCGGCACGCACGAGCGCTATGTGCGCGAATGGCTGGCGTCGCAGGCAGCCTCGGGCTTCGTCAGCTATAATGCCGCGACCGGCACCTTCTCGATGAGCCCCGAGCAGGCCGCCGTGTTCGCGATCGAAGACAGCCCCGTGCACATGGCCGGCGGCTTCTATTCCCTGAGCGCGATCTATTGCGACGAGCCGAGGCTCGCCGAAGCCTTCAGGAGCGGCAAGGGCGTCGGCTGGGGCGAGTATTGCAACTGCCTGTTCTGCGGCGTCGAGCGCTTCTTCCGCCCCGGCTACAAGAACCATCTGGTGGCGGACTGGCTGCCGGCGCTCGACGGCGTGGTCGCCAAGCTCGAACGCGGCGCGAAGGTGGCGGATGTCGGCTGCGGTCACGGCGTATCCACTCTGCTGATGGCGGAGGCGTTTCCGAACTCGGAATTCGTCGGCATCGACTTTCACGAAGCGTCCGTCACGCATGCCATGAAGCATGCCGGCAGCTTGCGCAATGTGCGCTTCGAAACCGCGCGGGCGCAGGATTTCCAGGGCTCCGGCTATGATCTCGTGACCGTCTTCGACGCGCTTCACGACATGGGCGACCCGGTCGGAGCCGTCGCTCATATCCGCGACAGCCTGAACGCCGACGGCACGCTGATGCTGGTGGAGCCGATGGCGGGCGACCGGCTGGAGGACAACCTCAATCCGGTCGGGCGGGCCTTTTATGCGTCGTCCGCCAACATCTGCGTGCCGACCTCGCTCAACCAGGAAGTCGGCGCCGCGCTTGGCGCACAGGCCGGCGAGAAAAGGCTGAGCGAGGTGATCCGCCAGGGCGGTTTCGGCCGGGTGAGAAGGGCCGTGGCGACCCCGTTCAACATGGTTCTCGAAGCGCGCGTTTAATCCCAACCCCGAGGCCGGCTGGGGAGAGCCGGCCCATCATTGATGTTGATGCCATGATCATTCATTTCATTCATTGCCATGCCGACACATTACGCACCGGATCGCCGCTGTTGCTCGTGGGCCTGCGTGCCCGTTGCGTGCTGATCCGCAACACATTGTGGTCCCGGATCAACCGCCACTTTGCGCGTCGCCTGCGTCAGCGCACCGCGTATTTCCGCTTGCTCCAGGGCCGGGCTGCCGGCCACGGGACACCATCGAGGACGCTAAAGCCCCTTGGTGGAGGAAATGCGCGGTGAAGACCCGGACGGCGGTTGGGCCGGCGAATGGTTCAGGGATCTGCCGACGATCCGCAGCATCGCACTCGCGCGCCTGGCGCTGTGCTCGAGCAGCCAGCGCCCGAACGCGGGCGGCGACAGCGCCGGGGCGTAGAGGAATCCCTGAATCACGTCGCATCCGAGTTCCGCCAGCCAGTTTCGCTGCCCCTCGGTTTCGACGCCTTCGGCGACGACGGTGAGCTGCAGGCTCTGGCCGACGCGAACCACGGCGGTAACGATCGCCCGCGCGCTGGGGTCGCGCTCGACATCCTGCATGAAGCTGCGGTCGATCTTCAGCTCGCGAATCGGCAAATGCGCCAGCCGGCTGAGGCTCGAATAGCCGGTGCCGAAATCGTCCAGCGACAGCCCGACTCCGAGTTCGCGCAGGGTATTCATCGTCTCGATCGCGACCGAGCGCTCGTTCAGGAACAAGCTCTCGGTAATCTCGAGCACGAGCGCTTCCGGCGGCAGACCATGCTCGGCGAGGATTCCGGCCACCACCGATGCCAGGTTCGGGTTCTCGAAACTGATCGGCGACAGGTTGACCGACACGCAGGGAATATCTAGCCCGGCCTCGCGCCACTCCGCCATTTGCCGGCAGGCCTCGCGCATCGCCCACAGGCCGATCTGTTCGATCAATCCGCACTCTTCGGCCAGCGGGATGAATTTTGCGGGCGAGACCTCGCCGAGCACCGGATCGTGCCAGCGCGCCAGCGCCTCCACGCCATGGATGGCGCCGTCATTGGTCCGGATCTGCGGCTGATAGTGCAGTTTCAGGGTATCGCTTGCGATCGCGCCGCGCAGCGCCGCGCTGTGCGCCAGCCGCTGCTCGGCGAGCCGGTCCATGTCGGCGCTGAAGAAGCGGTAGGTGGAACGGCCAGCCCGCTTGGCCTTGTACATGGCCGCGTCGGCCTGCTGGATCAGCGTATCGATATCGGTCGCGTTGTCGGGATAGATGCTGATGCCCATGCTGGCGGACATCGACACCTGCCGGGTGCCGATCCGAAACGGCAGCAGCAAAGCTTCGGTGATGCGCGACGCGACCGTCGAGGCTTCAGCCGCGTCACGGTTCGGCAACACGACCACGAATTCGTCGCCGCCCAGGCGCCCCAGCATGTCGCCCGGCTGAATCTGCGCGCGCAGGCGCCGGGCAAACTCGACCAGCAATTCATCGCCGGCCGAGTGTCCGAGCGTATCGTTGACGTCCTTGAAATTATCGACATCGAGGAAAGCCAGCGCAACGTGTTGGCCGGCGGGGCAGGCCACGATCGCTTCCGAAATCAAGTCGCGCAGGCGCGCGCGGTTCGGCAGGCCGGTCAGCGTATCGTAATAGGCAGGCCGCGCGATCTGGGCCCGTGCTTCCTTGCGCTCGATCGCCAGCGCGCCGAGATGCACGCACGCGTCGACGATGCGCTGATGCCAGCGGCTGGGCGGGCGGCACTCCCTGAAATAGAAGGCGAAGGTTCCGATCACGCGGCCGTCCTTGCCCTTGATGGGCGTGGACCAGCAGGCGCGCAAGCCGGCCTCGAGCGGACGCTTCTTGAACGGCTGCCAGCGCGGGTCGGTGTCGAGATCCCTCGCCAGCACCGACTCGCCGCAGAACGCCGAGGATCCGCACGAGCCGATATCCGGGCCGATCGCGACGCCCTCCAGCGCCCGGGAATAGTCTTCGGGCAGGCTGGGGCCTCCCAGCGGATGAATCAGGCCATCGGCGTCGATGTGGAGCAGCGAGGACACGACATCGGGCGCGATTTCCTCGACGCGGCGGCAAAGCCGGTCGGCGATATCGGTAATGTCGAGTTCATCGGCCAGCGCGCTCATGATCAACTGCTGCAGCGACCGCAGCTGCTTGGTCTCGCTGATATCGCTCAGAAGAGCGATCATTTGCCTGACCCGCCCGCGCCCGTCGCGGAACGCCTTGACGTTGGCCGAGATCCAGACTTCGTCGCCATTCCTGTCATAGACGAGGATTTCCTCCTCGCCGCCGTTTTCCTCGCCGATCCAGTGTCGCAGCTTTGCCAGCGTCCTGCGGTCGGTATGGCGGCCCACCATCAGCTCGTTTACCCGCCGCCCCTGCGCTTCCTCGAGCGAGTACCCGAACAGGGCCGTAAACGCGGCGTTGATATAGATGATCCGCAGTTCGGGATCGGTGACGACCACCGCGCGGTTGGTCCTGTCGGCGACGGCATGGAGCAGCGCCGCCCTCTCCCGTCGTTCGACCTCCGCGGTGATGTCCCGGACGAAAGCGATGGTGCGTTCCCGGCCGCCGACCTCGACCCGCGACAGCGACAGCGCGGCACGAAGCCGGCTGCCGTCCTTGCGCGCGATCCTGGTCTCGGCCGGGATGGCGTGGTCGCTGATCGCGGGACCCGAGGCCGGCGTCGCAAGATCATGCAGCTCCTTGAGCCCCAGGCGGCTCACATGGCCGCCGACCACTTCGGCGCGATCCAGCCCCCAGATCAGTTCGGCCGCCGCGTTGAAATAGCTGACCTGAAGATCGCCATCGATGATCACCACGGCATCGTTCGCCCGCTCGAGCGCGGCGAGCAGGACATCCGGAGTTTCGACCAAGGGGTAATCGCGTGCGTTCATCATCCAACCCTGATGCCCTCTTGCCCATCGAGGCCTCAAGCCCGACGGAGAGGCGCCCATTGGTGAAAAGCGTATGGGCCTTGAAGTGTTGAAATGGTTGTTCGAGCCAGTTCCGCATGGCGGAAAGAGATCATGCTTAAGAATTGGTTTACCGGAACCGGCGCGCGAGAATCCTCGGGACCACCACCGCATCGATGTCCGCCATTAATGAACGGACCATGCGGCGCGGCCGGGGAGGCGGCGGCGGCGCACCACACGGTTTCGTTATTTGACACTTCTTCATATTTTGTCAAAATCGACAAATGAAGCCGCGCGACCGCATTCTCGATGCCGCCATGACCGTGTTCCGCCGGCACGGCTTCCGGCGCTCGTCGATCGAGCAGGCGGCCGAGGCCGCCGGCCTGACGCGGCAGGCGCTCTACCACCATTTCGAATCCAAGGAAGCGCTGTTCCGCGCCGTCATCGTACGGGTGCATGAGGATGCCATGGCCGCCGAGGTCGCGGCGGCGAACGCCGCGGAGAAAGCCGGCGGCGGTTTGGCCGATATTCTGGTCGCCGGGGTAACCGCGCGGCTGCGGCAGTTCATCGCCTCGTTCGAGGGCTCGCCCCATATCGAGGAGCTGTTCTCCGAACATCTGCTGCAGGCCCGCGACCTCTACCTGAAATATGCCGAGCTCTACGCCGCCCAAGGTGCTGCCACGATCGAGCGGATCTGCCGCAAGCAGCGCCTCGCGCTCGCCGAAGGCATGACGCCGCAAAGACTGGCGCAATGCCTGGAGATGGCGATCAACGGCGTCAAGTCGGCGCATCCGGGGATGCAGCCGGCCGACGCCTTCGTCGACGCGCTCACCACCATGGCGCGGATGCTGGTCGCCGGCGCCGTCACGCCCTTGGCGAAGCCGTCATCGGCCAAGTCCGCCACCAGGAAGACTGTCCCCAAGAAGCCCGTCCCGAAATAGCCCACCCGCAAACAATTCTGGAGGTCGCAAATGAGCACGATGACGATCAACGGTCGCCTCGCCCCCCTGCCCGACGATCCCGATGCGCTTCTCGTCGATGTCATAAGGGACGATCTCGATCTGACCGGCACCAAGCTGGTGTGCGGGGCCGGCGTGTGCGGCGCCTGCACCGTGCTGGTGGATGGTGCGCCGGGCGTGAGCTGCCTGATGCCGGCGCGCGCCGCCGCCAATACCGCGGTGACGACGGTGGAAGGCATCGGCGCGACACAACTGCATCCGGTGCAGAAGGCCTTCATGGCCCACGACGCGCTGCAATGCGGATTCTGCACGCCAGGTTTCGTGGTCGAGGCCGCGGCGTTTTGCGATTCCTGGCGCAGGGACAAGGGAACGGCGATTCCGTCGCGCGAAGAAATCGGTGCGGCCTTGTCGGGACATCTGTGCCGCTGCGGCGCCTATGACGGCATCTTCAATGCCGTGGCTGCGGCCTGCGCCGGGCATTTCGATGGCGTCGATCCGAACCCGCCGCGCGTCGAGGCGCGGCAGAAGGTGACGGGATCAGCCAAATACACCGTCGATATCCGCCATGACGGACAGCAGGAAGGCGTCATCCTCCGTTCGCCGTTTCCGCACGCGCGCATCACCGAACTCGACCTTGCTCCGGCGCTCGCGCTGCCCGGCGTCAGCGCCGCAGTCTCGCTGCTCGGCGACGACCGCATGGTGCGTTATGTCGGCGATCCCATCGCCGCCGTTGCCGCAAAGGACCGCAAGACCGCGCTGGCGGCCATCGCTACCATCAAGCTGACCAGCGAACGCCTGCCGTCGGTGATCGGACTGGATGCCGCGCGCAAACCGGATTCGCCCGTGGTGTTCGAAAAATCCAGCCGCAAGAAGGCGGGCAACGTCTCGGAAGGCACGCCCGCGCCGGCCGCCTGGAACGGCAATGTCCGCGGACCGTCCGCGGCGTTTTCGCAGAAGGCGAAGAAGGCGAAGGGCTGGATCGCGGGCGCGCGTGAGCAGCAAAATCCGTGGCTGGTCGAGGAGACTTTCCGCACCGGCACGCAATCGCATACCAGCCTGGAGCCGCACGCCACCGTCGCGCGTTTCGACGGCGACCGGCTGACCGTGCACGCCTCGACGCAGTCGGTGTTTCACGTCATGGAGCTGATCGCCAAACGTTACAAGCTCGGGCATGACAAGGTTCGCGTCATCGCCGATCACGTCGGCGGCGG
>NZ_JAURXB010000144.1 GCF_030654605.1 Bradyrhizobium sp. | reverse complement strand
GGCGGTGGCGGCGGCGGCAGTGGCGGTCGCGGCGGTACCGGCGGCGCGGGCGGGGTGGGCGGCGGCGGTGGCGGCGCACTGGAAATCGTCGCCAAGGGCCGGCTGACGATTGGCGGTACGGCCCTGTTCAACGCCGATGGCGGCGATGGCTCCACGGGCAGCGGCGGCGCCAACAATCAATTGACCGGCGGGGCCGGCGACACCGGTCAGAGTTCGCGCAATTCGGGCGCTACCGGCGCCAGCGGAGGCGACGGCAGGAACGGCGGCAGCGGCGGCGATGGCGCCGGCGGCGCGGGCGGCACCATCAAGATCGTTGCGACCAATCTCAGCGCCGGCGGCGCCAGCATCACCACCGACGGCGGCGAGGGCGGGGGCAGCGGGTCGTCGAAGGCTCCGAACGGCGGCGACGGCCGGTTCATTCTCGGCAGCAATACCTCGCTCACGCAAACCGGCAATGTCATCACCGGCATTGGCGGCCAGCCGGCGGGCGGCGTTGTCGCCGAGGATCAGATATTCACCACCGGTCCCACCGCGAGCAATATCTATACCGGCGGCCTCACACCGACCATGTATGGAATCGCCGGCGGAGCCGACGCCTTCGGCATCATCTCCGGGCTCTCGGCAAGCGCCATCGACTTCGATCCCGTCACATCCGGCCAGCAATCGGCGCCGACCGGAAGCCTGCTTGCGGTGATGCGGTTCGAGCACGGTGTCACCGGCAGCGAGTTTGATCTCGATTACACCGGCTACGATATGCTGGTGATAGCCAACGTTTCGAGCATCAATCTCAGCCTGCCGACGTTCGCCATCGATAGCGGCGTCGCGCAATACCTGCATACGCGCGGCATTGGTACCGACCAGGTGTTGACGACCCTGGCGCCTGGCCAGGTTTGGGCGGTGCTGATTCCCGAGGCCGCCCAGCGCGTCACGGTGTCGATTTCGACCACGGTGACCGGCGCCGCGACCACGATCGCGAACCAGTCCATCAACGACAATGGCACGCAGTATATCATGGCTGCCCGCCCGGTGCTCAACACGCCGACGTTCAACGGCTTCGACGCGATCGCGGCGGATTCGACGGCTAGCCACATCTATGGTGTGTCCTCGGCGCGCAATGCGCTGGTGGCGATCAATACCGCCGATGGTTCGCAGCGCCAGCTGTTTGCCGAAGGATCCGGAACCAATGCGAGCTACGGGCTCACGGGCGTGTCCAGTATCGCGGTCGGCGGCGGTTTTGCCGTCACCGCCAGTGCTACAACCGGAGCCTTGTCGACATTCAGCCTGAACGCGGATGGCGACCTGACCTTCATTGGCACGCGCGTGGACGGCGCCGGCTATTTCGACAGCATCCGCTACGACGCGGTAAGCGGGACCCCTGGTGTGGCCGGCACCGTCACCACCACCGGCACCGCGGGGGTGCGAAGCTATTCGCTCCATACCGACGGGTCGTTGACGCTCAACGCCACCGGCGGCAGCAGCAGCGCTGCGTCCGAAGGCGTGCATCAGGGCAGCTTCAGCTATTTCGTCGACGGCACCAGCAACAGCTTGCGGGTGGTCGATGGTACCAACACCTTGGTGCAAACGCTTGCCGGCAACCTCGATGGGTTGTTCGGCGCAACCGATGTGGCGGTGAGCCCGGACGGCAAATTCATCTACGTGACGAGCCGGAGCGGCGATACGCTGTCGGTTTATCAGGTGACGGCCGCGGCGCAGCCGCTTGTGCTGGTCGAGACGCTGCACAACGGCACCGATGGTGTGCGCGGCCTGTCCGGCCCGACCGAAGTCGCGGTGACCCCCGACGGCAAATACGTGATCGCCGTCGGCGGCTCGGGTGACACCCTCGCGGTGTTCCAGCGCAGCACGACGACAGGAAAACTGGTCTTCGCGCAGGTGGTGCGTGACAATGTCGGCGGCATCCAGGGACTGGGTGTCCCGACCTCGCTGGCGTTCGGGGCGACCTACGACGTCGACAACGTGCTGACCGGCTTGAAGGTCTATGTCGGCTCGCTCGGAAGCGCCACCGATCGAGGCGGCCTTGCCTCGTTCGATGTGAGCCTGACGCAGCCGCCGCCGGCTTCGTTCGTGACGGAATATTCCGGCATCGAAGGTCTGGCGCTGTCGACCGCCGGGGGTAGCGACACCGTTACCATCGTGTCCGCCCCGCCGGGCATCGTCCGATCGACGACGATCGATACCAATGGCGGCGACGATCGTGTCGTGGTCGATGATTATATCAACGCAACGACAATCAACCTCGGCGACGATAACGACTTCCTCGATCTGCGCGTGACCAATGCGAAGACTGCCGCGGACGGCATCACGGTCAATGGCGGCGCCGGCCAAGACACCATCGACGTCCAGAATACCGGCAATAATGCCACGACCGCGGTCAACGGCGGCGCCGACAACGACCAGATCGTCATCGGGCGCGTCGGCAGCAGCGCCACGACCGTCGTCTCCGGCGATGCCGGCAACGATACCGTTCGAATTGCCATCGCCAACCTGCCATCCAGCTCCGTAACCACGCTGCACGGCGACGACCCGGCGTCCTTGCCCGGCGATACATTGATCGTCGATCCGCAGGACCCGCTTGCGACCATCGATTACCGCACCGACAGCACCGGCACATTCGCCGTGACGGCGCCGTCGCCCAATTCAGGCCAGCTTCGCCTGCACAGCAACACGACGACTTATGGAGCCGTCACCTACGATACGTTCGAGGGTCTGCGCGTTCTTTCATCCCCGACCGCCCAGTTCAGTTCATCCCTGTACACGATCTCGGAAGGAGCCGGCCTCACGCTGTCGGTTACCGTGCGACCCAATGGATCGACCGGCCGGCTGTCAGGGCGTGTCGTGTTCGATATCGACGGCGACGGTCAGTTCGGCGAAGTCGAGGCAACCGAGACCGGTCCCGGCACCGGCGTCTACCAGGTGACGATCCCCTGGACGCGGCTCAGGGATTTCGGCCTCGGCGACAACCTCGGAGCCAGCGGAGTCTATACCATCGCGGTTCGCGCGACCAATGAGGACAATCTGTCGACGACCGCGTTCGCCCAGGTGCGGGTCAACGATACACCGCCCGTCGTCGGTATCGCGGGTGCTCACACCACCAATGTCGGCGCCACCTACACCATCGTATTTTCCGCTATCGATCCTTCGCCGAAGGACGTTCCTCTGGCCTGGCGCGTCGTCTGGGGAGACGGTGAGGTCGAGACATTTGGCGCAACGACGGCGAGCGCCAGCCACGTCTATCTCAAGCCCGGCCTGGCAACGATCTATCTCTACGAGCTCGACAAGGACACCACTCCGTCGGGCACCCCGTCTTCCGCGTTCGTCGTGACAGTCGGGGTGCTTGCACCGCAGGTCGTGGCGCCGCGGGGCAGGGAAGGCGAAGATCTGACACTGACGGCGACCGCAAGCGGAGCACCTAGCAGCTTCACCTGGGTTCTCAACGGCCACACGCTTGCCGGAACCCAATCGTCGGTCACGCTGTCCTGGACCGAACTGCAGGCGCTCGGCATCAACGATGGAACTGCCGTCGGCAAGGCCTACGGCGCGACCGTAACCGCCAATTATGAAGCCGTCAGCGGCGGCGGAACCGTCGCAACCGGTCCGATATCCTTCAGCGTCGTCGTCGACAACGCAGTACCGACATTTGGAAATTTCACAGCGCCGACGGTCAACGAAGGTCAAGCGGCGACGATCTCGATCTCGGGCGCGTCCGACGCGTCGTCGGTCGACGCTACCGGTCTGCGTTACCGCTTCTTCGATGATAACGGCAGCTTCGACAGCGGATTCCAGAACGCCGCGACCTTCACGGTCAACGGGTCGCTGCTTCGGCACGACGGCAAGGTCACCGTCCACGGCCAGGTCATGGACAAGGATGGCGGCATCGTCGACGGCTTCACGTCGATCACGGTCGTCGACGTCCCGCCGACGCTCATTGTCAACAACGGCGCTGCCACGGGTTCCTCGCAGGAAGGTTCGACCTTCACGCTCGATCTCAAGGCGACCGATCCCGGCGACGATGTCCTGAAATCGTGGGATGTCGACTGGGGCGACAACACCGTCAGCCATTTCGTGATCGATCCGGCCTCGCCGAACGGCAATCACATCACGCCGACCCACGTTTATGCCGACAACGGCGTTTACACGATCAGCGTCGGCGCGACCGACAACAATGGCAGCTACGTGACTGCGGGGCCGACCGTAACCGTTTCGAACGTGGCGGCCGTTGTGGTGAATCCGGCGGTCGTTCCGCCGACCATCGACGAGAATGCCTCAACCCGGGTGACCGGCAGGATCTCCGATCCCGGCGTACTGGATACGTTTACCTTGAACGTCGACTGGGGCGACGGCACCGCAACTCAGCAGTTCCAGCTCGCCGCCGGGACATCGAACTTCGATATCGCGCATCAATACCTGCAGGATGGTGTCTACTCCATCACGATCAGCGTCCTCGACAAGGACAGCATCGTTGCGATTGCCGCCGCCAAGGCCACGCTGGCGGTAAACGTCGACAACGTTGCGCCCGTTGCGGGTCCGCTGACGGTGCAGCCCGTAATCTCGCAGGAAGGCGACAGCGTGATGCTGTTCGGCAGCTACACCGATACCGGAACGCTTGATGGTCACACCGTGTCGATCGACTGGGGCGACGGCAGCCCGGTCATGTCGAGTACCGATCCGAACAGCACCATCGTGATCGATCCGGTTCACCGTACCTATGCGGCAACCCACACCTATGCCGACAATCCGGCCGGACGGCCCGATTATGTCGTCTCGGCCTTCGTCACCGATGATGCCGGCGCCAACAGCAACACGGTGACGGTGAGTGCCGTGGTGCAGAATGTCGCGCCGATCTTTGTCGACATCGCGATCAACAATGTCGCTGTGGCGCAAATCCCGAACACAGGCGGTCCGCAACCACCGACGATCACCATCGACGAGAACGGCATAGCCACCATCAGCGGTAGCTTCATCGATCCGGGGGCCAGGGATACCGAGACGGTAAGCATCGATTGGGGTGAGGGCGGAGCGTTGGAACAGGCGGTCGTCACCACCGACGCGCGCGATCCGACGCTTCATCACTTCACGCTGTCGCATCGATATCTCGACGACAACCCGAGCGGTACACCAAAGGATAATTACACCATTACGGTGACTGCAGAGGACAACGACGGCGCCTCGTCCCGGAAGGTTGCGATACTCACCGTGGCCAATGTTGCGCCGACCGCCGACGGCCTGAAACTCAGCCACACCACGGTGCTGGAAGATGGCAAGGTGGTCGTGGTGCTGACGGGCCATGTTTCGGATATCGGGACGCTCGATACCGTTTCGGAGATCGAGATCGATTGGGGCGATGGCACCGCGACCGTCAGCACGGCAACATCCGATCCTGCCGCCAGGGTGATCTATGATGCTGTGACGCGAACCTTCATCGCGACACACCGCTACCTTGACGATACGCCGCCAGGCACGCCCAGGGATATTCTCAGCATCAAGGTGACGGCGACGGACGACGATACCGGCGCCCGGACGTCGACAATACCGATCGAGGTGGTCAATATCGCGCCGAAGGTCGCGATACATGTCGCTGACCCCGAGCTGTATGCCAACAGGAGTTTCCTGCTGGAAGGAACGATCGACGATGCCGGGGTGCTGGATGGCGAAACCGTCAGGATCGATTGGGGCGATGGCGAAGTGGACGTTCTGGTCCTGCAGCCAGGGGAACGAACCTTCAGTGCAAGGCATACCTACCTCGCTCCATCGATCTCCAATTACGTCATCAATGTCGGAGTCACCGACAAGGACACCGGTGTCGGGACCGCGCAGCTGCCGGTGACGCTGATAACGTTCGATCCGTCCGGTGGCTATACCGGGTCGGCATTGACCGGCAAAATGGGCGGTGATCAATCGTCAGGTTTGCTGGGATCAGTTCTGGCCAGTCAGGATTCTTCTTTCCAATCCACGACATTCAAGCCGGATGACGTCGCCAGCGGCGGACTGCGGATCGGCCTCCTGTACGCAGAGCAGGGATCCGCCGTGCAGCTGCCGCTCAATTTCGCCGAACTTGGCGGCGCGGATCTGTCGAAGGTCGAGATCGATTGGGGCGACGGCAACAGACAGACGCTCGCCAATCCCGGCGGCGGTTCGGTGGATGTCGCCCATGCCTATCCCCATATCGTCAGCGACGACGAAATTGCGACCGGATCGTTGTCTTCGTCGGAAGGCGACGGCCGCAACCAGACCGAGGTCGTTGTCAAGGCGTTCAAGAAAGGGATCGACGGTCGCGACGAACTGACGTCGATTTCCCGCTTTCGGCTCGAAGTAGGCGGCGTGGCGCCGCGCATCGACAAGTTTGCTTTCGGCCGATCCGAGGCTGCTGACGGCGAGATCGATACGGTCAGTGGTCGCATTTCCTATCCGGGATTGCCGGGTGCGGTGACGATGCTCGTCAGCTGGTCGGACGGTACGACGTCAACTGGCGATCTCGAGATCAGAGACGGCGACTACTGGTTCTCTGCAAGCCACAGCTATGCGGGCAAAGCTGCCGTGAATCCGGTCGGGCTGCGCTTTATCAACGCCGTAAACCTCAAAGTCATTGGCTCATACGAGATCAACCCGCAAACGGCCGCGACGCTTGATCCTCTGTCTCCGCCGCAACCGACCTCCGACAGGCGCCATGGCGATGCTGCGCCGCTGCTGCCGGCCCGGCAACATCAGACCGCCGCTAACTCTCCTGGCAGAGGGCCGTTGACGACCTCCGACATGGCGCTGATGTTCGGCGCGGGCATCGTCGCCAGGGAAGCCATGGGACCCATGTCGTTCCGGCTGGACCGCTCGCTGGAGAAGGCCATTCGGCGCAAACAGGCTGGCCCTGCTGGTTCGGTGCCCAGCGCGAAGCCGGACGCTTCCGGCAACAGCCGGGATTGGCTGGCTGCGCCGTACCGGGTTCCGGCCGCCACTTGCAGCTCTCCCTGGCAGGAGGTTGATGACTGGCTGGTGACGTCCGAACGCGACATTACCCTTCACGGGCAACGTGACGCGATCGATGGGGACGCCGACTGGCTATTGATCCGGCGGTGAGGGCCGGGCGGGATGGCTACCGGTTCGCGCGGAGGAAACGCATCAAGCCGGGAGCCCCAGCGTCGGTTCTGATTCGATCAGGACCGGATGCGCTCCGGCTAGCGTTCTTGCGCGGTCTCGAAGGGGAACGAAACCTTGCAGCGCTGTCCGCCAGGCAGGAGGTTGTCTGGATTCGGCAGCGACAGCCGGACACCGAACGTTCCGCTCGCAGGATCAAACACCCGATCGACCACCGAGATCGTGGCGGCGTAGGTGCTGGCGATCGGCGGCGCGGGGGATACGGTGACCTGCATTCCGACGCGTACCTGCCTGAAATAGCCGACCGGCAGATAGACTTCCACATTCAGCGGATCCAGCCGGGCCAGCGTGACGATGTAACCTTCCTGGTTGACGAATTCGCCCGCCGACAGCTTCTTGTCGCTGACGATTCCATCGATGGTGCTTCGAATCGTGCGCTGGTCGAGAATGGCCTGCGAGCGTTCGAGTTCGAGCTGTGAGAGCTGTCGCTCCTGCCGCTCCCGAAGCAGATCCTGTTCGGCGACACGAGCCTCGGCGCGAAGCTCTTCATACTTGTCCTGGCTGACGATCTTGCGTTCGAATAATTGCGTGTTGCGATCGAGCCGGGCGCGCGCGAGAGTCAGTCGCTCGGTCTGCGCATCGATGCGCGCGGTGCTTTCGGCACGAAAGCGGTTGAGCCGCACCGTCGAGGTCTCGACCGAGGACTCCAGCACTGCAATCGGTTGCCCTCGGGTGACGATGTCGCCCCGCTTGACCAGAACCTCGGCGAGGATTCCGGTGATCGGGCTGCCCAGTTTCAGGACTTCCGAAGGATCGATCACGCAGTCGAACGAAGGCTCGGCGGCCGCATTCCCGGTCAATGCAGCGAGCATCGCGAAGGCCTTGACGAAGCGGTTCATTTGGTTATTCCGAATTGCCAGAAAACGCCAGGGCGTGGTCGAGGATTTCATCGCTTCTTCGCAGGCTGCTGCGCATCTTGGCATGCAGGCGCTCGGATCTGCGTTGTGCATGGCGCATCGCCCAGCGTCCGAAGCGTTCGCCGCACAATGCATAGCCGATCCGCACTATCACCTTTTCAGAGCGTGAGAACGCATTGTCCAGCAGGGAATCGTGCAGCGAAAGAATCGGGATGAAGGCTCCCGGATCGCCCTGACGGGCCGAACGTCCGGCAAGCTGACGGTCGATGCGTCCTGAATCATGCGTCTCCGACATGATGACGTGAAGTCCGCCGTTGTCTCTCGCCAGATCCGACAGCCGGATATCGGTGCCGCGCCCGGCCATGTTGGTTGCTATCGTGATCCGTTCCGCCTCGCCCGCGGCCGCGATGACTTCCGCTTCCGTCGCATCCTGAGCGGCATTCAATACGACATGGGGCAACCGCGCGGCGGTCAGGTACGCGCTCGCGGCCTGCGACGTCGCGACGGATCGTGTTCCGATCAGAACGGGAACGCCGCGGGCCGACAATTCGCCGGCCGTCTGCGCGATCAGGCGCCATTTTGTCTCGAGATCCGGAGCGACAAGGCCGGGGAGAATCCGGCGCCGCGACGGGCGGTTCGGCGGGATCTGGGCAATGGCGAGCCGATATACGCACCAGAGCTCGGACCCGATCTCGCGGGCGGTGCCGGTCAGACCGGCCAGCCGCCGGTAGCGACGAAAGAACCGCTGGTAGGTCATCCTGGCCAGCGTCACGCGCGTGCCGGACATCGCGCAATCTTCCTTCAATTCGATCATCTGATGCAGGCCGTCGGTCCAGAAGCGGTCGGGCATGACCCGTCCGGTATATTCATCGACAATTTCGATCTTGCCGTCGCGTACGATGTATTGCTCGTCGCGGCGCATCAGATGGATCGCGGTCAGCGCTTGAACGATCAACTCCTCGCGGTGGACCCGGTTGCGCCACGGCCCGCCCAGCGTGGTTGCGAGCTGCCGCAATCGTTTGATGGCGCCCGCGGTCAACACGATGCTGCGATCGCTCTCCCATATCAGGTAGTCCGGGCCTGGATCGAGAGTTCGTGCGACCTCGATCGCCTGTCCGAACATCAAGGCCTGTTCGTCGACAAGCGCCTTTTGCGACAGGATCAGCGGCGTCCGGGCTTCATCGACCAGCACGCTGTCGGCTTCGTCGACGATGGCAAAATGAAGCCCGCGCAGCACCACGCCCGATGCGGCATCGTCCGCCCCGGTCATCGCGCCGACCTTGAAGCGCAAATGGCCGCGCCTGCTGCCGAGAGCGAGAATGTCCCGCAGATAGTCGAAGGCCAGCTCCTTGTTGGTGCAATAGGCGACGTCGCAGGCATAGGCGGCGCGCCGCTGATCGGGAGTCAAGCCCTGGACCACGCTGCCGACGCTCAAACCGAAAAACGCATAGAGAGGACCGAGGATTTCGAGATCACGCTTCGCGAGATAGTCGTTCACCGTGACGACGTGAACCGGGAGACCCGAAAACGCGGCGGTGATCGCAGCCAGGGTCACGGTCAGCGTCTTGCCTTCGCCCGTACCCATTTCTGCGACCATTCCTCGCAGCAAGGCGTAGCCTCCGATCAGTTGCACGGCGAAATGACGGTGACCCAACACGCGCCCTGCCGCCTCGCGGATGATTGCGAAGCACAGGGCGACATCGTCACGCCGGGGTTCCGCATGGCGGCGCAGCGTGAAACGGACATCGCGGGCCCGTGCGCGCAACGCATCGTCGTCAAGCTCTTTCAGGCCTGCGGCGTGGGCATCCACCCTGGCCACGATGCGGCCGAGCCGTTTCGCGCGGAGCCTGCCGAATGGCGTCACCAGCCGTGCTTGCAGGGAACGAAGAAACAGATCCAGCGTCGTCTCGCGCGGCACCGTGCGTTCCGCGAAGAAGACCGGGCGCGGCAGCGTCGGCCGTCGGATGTCAAGGACCTCAGACACTGAACTGCCTCAGGAACAGCTGGCGGACCGCACGCCCGATGCGGTATGCGACCGGCTCCGGCGGATGCTCGAAACGAACGTACACCCTTCCGCCGAGACGCGATCGCGGGATGGCGTCGGCAATACGAAGATCGAAGTGAAACAGCGATTCCAGCGGCTTCGGACGATCGGTCTTCGAAGGATCGAGCAGGACCTGCCCGCCGCCGGCGGTGCTCAGCGCCAGATGCGGGATCTCCGCCGAAGCCGACGGCACTTCGCGCAGAATTCGCGCGGCCAGCACATGATAGATATCCTCGGCGCGACGAACTTCGATCTTCAAGGTGCTGCGGCGCACCGGGTCGACCTCGTTCTGGGGCACCACCACCCGGACGATCGGATCGTCCTCGCCGACGATGTAGCCGACGATGTCGCCTTTGCGGAGAAACCGGCCAGGCAGGTCGGCTTCGTCCAGCATCAGGAATTGTCCGGCCTTCGAGGCCGTCAATTCGAGATCGGCGAGCCGGCGCCGGCTGAGCTGCAGCTGGCCTTCCAGGTGAAGGATCTGCTCGCGAAGGATGTTGGCCTGGACGATGTCGCGCGGCATCGCCGCTTCAAGGCGCAAACGCATTTCATCGAGTTGTTTATCGAGGACCGCCGTGGCATCGATCAGCGTGGCGTCCTCGCCGGCGACCAGCGTGGAGCCGGCTTCGACCCGGCTGCCGCTCACTGCCGGAATGCCGGCGACGAAGCTGTCCGACAACGCGCGAACGGTGGATTGTTCGCCAACCCAGATCACGCCTTCAGCCATCGTCGCGAGCGGCAGCGGAACGGCCAGCACCAGCAGCAACGCCGCGGCCATCGCTCCTGCGCTGATCGCCATCGCGCGCTGGCGCCGCCGATGCAGCAATGGACTTTCGGCCAGAAATCTCGCGGCCTGGATCAACGGCCAGACGAAGCTGGTACCCACCGACAGCAGCGCGAGCGCTATGCCGATGAAGAACAGCTTGCTTGCGATCAGCAGCGCGATGGTAACCATGATCGACATGCGATAGGCGGCCGCGCTCAGCGAATAGCAGACGAACCAGACGGCCTCTCCGCGCGCGGTCGCCGGCGAAGTCAATCCGTCGATGCCGAAGCCGTAGCGTTGAATCAGGTAGAGGACGTATTTGTTGGCGCGCCCTGCCAGGTTCGGAATTTCAACCAGATCCGACAGGACGTAGTAGCCGTCGAATTTGAGCAGCGGATTGCCATTGAACAGCAGGGTCGATACGCCACCAATCAGGATGACGTTGAACGCGAGCGCACGCACCATTCCGGGCTCGGCGGCGACCCATACCATGACCGCGATCGCCGCCAGGCCGGCTTCGACCATGATGCCTGCCGCCCCGACCACCGCCCGTTGCCATTTATTTCGAAACGCGGACGACGATGAAGCATCGACATAGGGCACGGGAATGAAGATCAGAACCATTACACCGATTTCATGAACGGCGCCGCCGAAGACCTTGACGGCGTAGGCGTGGCCAAATTCGTGAAACGTCTTGACCAGCGGGTAGGCAAGAAGCAGCAGCGCGATATTTTGAGCCGACAGCAACTGGTCGTCGATGCTCCCGGCCAGTGCGGTGGCGTTCATTGCGCCGATTAGAATGCCGGCCGCCACCAGCATGATCCAGCCGACCAGCCCGGCGACGCCAAATAGCGGACGCATCGCCGGAAGGGTCGCGGTCAGGAACCGGTCCGGGTCGAACAGGGGAAACCGCAGCGCCAGCGGGTTCTTGATCCGCATCAGGAAGTCGCGCCGAACATGGGTATCGGCGCGTTGGCTCAGCTCTTCCATATTGGGCGGGAGCGTTCCAACCAGGAGATCGGCGCCGTGAAGCTGGGCGAGCAACCGGATGATCTCTTCCTGCGTTGGCTGATCCTCGCCGAGCTTTTCGCCGACGCGTGTCCAGATGTCGTTGACCGTCCGCCGGCCGTCCATCATGCAGAGCACGAGGTGCGCGGCCGGGGAAATTCGGTGAAAGCGGCCGGTCTGGTGGTCCTGGAGCAGATACCAGACATCGCCGCGAAATATCTGGCGGTGGATCTCGGCGTGCGCGCGCAGCCGGGGCTTCATTCCGTTGACCCGGTACCATGACGGACTGTAAAGGCTCTTTGACACGTTCGATCCTCAGCCGAACCATCGCCATGCGGTCAGCAATGCCCAGTCGAGGAACGATCGCGTCCAGATCCAGACCATGCGTCGCTGATTGATGTCGATCTTGCCGACGCCGCGCATTCCCGGCCGCAAGCCGGCCGGGGTGTCCGTCAGGCGGGCTTCGACCTTGAAACTGTTGCGCCCGTCATGAGCCCTCGATACCGGCGTAATCTTGCTGACCACCAGCGGGAAATTCTCTGCCGGCAGCGAGGACACGACGAGCTGGCCTTTCTGATCGAGTGCAATCTCGGCGATCTGTGTCTCGTCAATATCGAGGACGACCCTGTAGCTGTCGAGCGGAGCAACCTGAAAGAGTTCCTGGCCGCGTTGCAGCGACGCGCCGATCGATTGGGTCAGGTCGCCGGCGATGATGAGGCCGTCGAATGGCGCGGTGAGCCGCGCGCGGGACAATTGCTCGTCCACCAGGTGAATTTGCGCATCGGCCTGTTCGATCTGCGTGGTCGATATCTTTTGCTCGGCGCGATTGCGATCGCCCATCGCCTTTTCGAACTCGAGCACCTTGCGCTGGCGCTCGGTGATCCATTTCAGGCGTTCGAGAATGAGGTCGCGATCGTCCAGGCGCGCGAGTATTTGCCCGGCATGCACGGTGTCGCCGGCGCGCGCCTGGGCCTCGAGTACAAAACCGTTGAACGGGGCAACGACGGATCGTTGGATTCGGCCTTCGACGACGGCGTCCGCGGTGACGCGGTACAGCCCGGTCCAGAAATAACCGATTGCCGCCAGCATGACGGCCACCACGACCGCGAGCTTGCGGGCGGCATAGTGCGGTCCGAGCAGGCTGGTGATCAGGCTCCACGACGCTTCGCCAGCCTTGACGATCAGCCAGCGGTCGTTCCGGCGCTTCTCTTCGAGGATCGGGCCGGCGGTGGCAGCTATCCCGTCCAGCACGGCAATCGTCGCGGCGTCGAAGCCGACATCAACGGCGCGCTCGAATGTGATGGCGCCGATGAAGCGATCGCTGACGAACAGCGGGATCGTCAGGACGGCCACAGCCCCGCAACTCTGCGCCAGCTCGGCATGGGAGCGTGTCACGTTCAACTCGTCGGAGGAGGGTGGATGGAGGATCAATGCGCGCTGGTCGAGCGCTTCGTCCATCGCGACGCCGACCAGGCGAACCAAATTCATATGGCGGCCGAACTGCGCGCTGTGCGATATCGCCGCCACCTCGGCATGGCCGGCCTTGACGAAGCCGATGCTCACGCGTTCGCATTTGAAACGCGCGGCGAGTTCGGTGACGAACGAGCGGCACGCCGCGCCGAAGCGTTCCTGCTCCAGCACGACCGATAGCATGTCGAGCGCGTTCCGGGCCTGATGCTCCTGCTGCGCGGTGGCGTCGCGTCCCGCCCGCAGCAGGTATTCGCGCAGGCCCGCAACCCCCCACTGCAACTGCCGCATCGCCGCCCGGGCTTGCGACTCGCTCGTGCCGTGGAGTTCGATCGCAGCGACCGCGCACAGCTTGCCGTCGACGATGACCGGAAAGGCAAAGCCGGCCCGCTGACCGTCGGAGGTCGCTTCCGGACCGGAGTGATCGTAATGTGCGACCCCCCGCTGCTGCTCCGCGGCGAGTCTGATTGCATCGGCGAGCCAGAACGCCGTCCAGTTCGGTGGCCTGACCGCCAGCGGAGTCCCGGCGAGATCCTGTCCGGCAACGACCAGGCCGCCAGCAACATTCCCGATCAGCCCGCATTGCAGTGCAAGCCAGCTATCGCAGAACGCCTTGAAGTCGGAGGCCTCGCCGAGTTGTTTCCAAAGCACCGGTTCGAGCACCGGCACCTGACTCCCGTCGTGGGCAGGCGGAGTGCCATCCGAGGCCGGTAAGGCAGCGGAGCCAGGAAGCCTCATGTCGAGTCACGCAATCGTTTAGACGATCAGTCTGACTTCTACGCAGGCTGTTGCGCATGATCGGGATGTGTCATGCATTCAAGACCCGGAAAAGTAGAAGTTGACGTCGGTGGTTCAGCGGCCATCTACCCGAAGCTCACCATGGCGAGCCTCGTAACCCTCCAGAACGCCACCCAGAGCGAGCCACAGTCGCTTCGCCGCGTGAGGACTCAGGATGATGCGGTTGTTGAGTTCGACCTGGACGCGGCGATCGCTCGGGACATTCCATGTCTGGTTGGTGCCGAAGAACAGGTCGACCTGCTCGAGCGTGCTTTGAATATTGACCACATTGGCAAAGTGAGTGGCCATCTTGGAGTCGTCCCAATTGACCGCCGACAGTACGTTGGCGTCTGAAACGTCGCGTGGTTGCGACTTTTCGGTTGTCTCCAAGGCATTTGCCGACACTGCTCAACTCCTGTGTTCGTGATCTGACCGAAGCGTTATGGGAACCGGTGCTCAGGGCACGCCGCAGATAGAACGCAAATCCGATGACCGTTTGATGAAACGGCAAGCCGTGACGTCCGGTCGCTCCTTCGAGGTCTCTTGACGTCGCCGCTTAAAGGAATGCTCGCACTTAGCTTTGCGGCTTCCGGGCTTTTTGGGTGGAGCTCTGGTAACAGAGCCTAATGATTTCAATAGCCTGGCCTGGACTAGACTACGAAACCGGCATCGATTTTGAAGGGTTGGAAGGGGTTTACGGCTAAGCCTTTGAAATAACGTCGTAAACGTCAGACTCCTAATCATCGGGTCCCAGGTTTGAGCCCTGGTGCGCCCACCAAGCCTTTCAAGCACTTGAAATAGCAGGACCGCCGGCTTGAGCCGGGATTCTTGATCTGGTCACTTCTGGCGTCCGCGTGCTGCTTTCGATTGCGGCATAGAGCAGTGTAACTGACGTCGGGAGCATCGCGAAGCTGTTGTCGACCTGCTTGCTTCTGTCCGACGCGCTCAACCACAACTTCATGACGAGGGTGTCCGGCGCCGAAGCAGGTGTGTGGCCGCAACGACATGGGCGATCCCGAAAAGCGCAAGCTGGTCTGCGATCTGCTGCTGTCTTTCGTCTCGCATCGCAAAACGACGGCGGATGTCCCGGCGCGATGCGCGCGGGGCGAAATCGCCGCGAAGGTTGCGCTTGAGCAAAGACCGAACGAGCGCGCCACGGGCGTAATGTACCAGGGAGGAGTTCATGCCGATTGGCTTCGACGATCTGGTGCATGACGTTATGAACGACTGGCCGGCGACCATCCGCATCTTTCTCGATTTCAAGATGGGGTGTGTTGGCTGTCCTATCGCATGCTTTCATACCGTGGAAGACGCCTGCGGCGAGCATCATCTCGACCGCGCCGCCTTCCTGGCGGCGCTGCGCGAGGTTGTCGAATCCTGAGCAACCGCGTGAAAAAATCGTTCAAGGCCCCGCCGTCGTGGTCGGGATGTTCTCCGGCGAGGGCATGCACGGCGCCCGTGATGCGTCCAAGGTTGATCGCCGAACTGAAGCGGAATGACACAGTGTATGCCGGCGTGATCGGCAATGTTGCGGGCAGCGAAAATCTGGTCTTGAAGGCAGTTGATGAACTCGTCCGAAAGCCGGCTTTGCCGAAGTAGTCGCAACCGGAACAGTCGACGTGCCATGGTTGCGCCAATCCGGCTCGCTGAGGATCACGATTCACGTGATGCGGTCGATGGCTTCGGCGGATCTGTCGCGTAGTGCGACGGATCCATTCAAACGGATCCATTCAAATGTGTGCCGGCTACCTGCCGGTCCGCAAATCGCTGAACGCCTCGTCCAGCCGGCCCAGCGCTTCCTCCAGGATCGGCCGCGGTGTGGCAAAGTTGAAGCGCAGCCAGGATTCTCCGCCCGGTCCGAACTGCGGGCCGGGGCTGGCAAATACCCGCGCCCGGCTCTTCACGCGATCGGCGACCTCGTCGGGCGGCAGGCCGGTGCCGGAAAAATCCACCCAGGCCAGATAGGTGGAATTGAGCCGCATCGAGCGCGCGCCGGGTACCGCTGCTTCGATGCGCCGGTCGAACAGGTCGCGGCTCACCGTCAGATACGCCAGCAGTGCATCGAGCCAAGCATCGCCCGTGCGCCAGCCCGCCTCGGTCGCGATCATCCCGAAGCTGTTGTAGGAGCCGAGCCCGCTCGCCATGATGCGCGCGTCGATGGCGCGCTTCAGCGCGGCGTTGGAGGTGACGCAGGCGCCGACATGGGCGCCAGCCAGATTGAAGGTCTTGGTCGCCGCAAAGGTGGTGACGAGGCGGTCGGCGATCTCGGGCGCGGCGGTCAGGGTGGGCGTATGCCTGGGGCCGGCGAACACGAGGTCGCTGTGGATTTCGTCCGACACGAGCAAGAGATCGTGCTCGATGCAGAAGCGCGCCAGCGCGCGGATTTCCTCTGATGACCAGACAGTGCCGCCGGGATTGTGCGGGCTGCAGAAGAACACGACCTTGGTCCTTGGCGTCAGCTTGGCGCGCAGTGCGTCGAGATCCATGGCATAGCGGCCGTTGCTCTCGACCAGCTGCGCATCGAGAATGCGCCGCTCGTTGGCAACAATGATCCGGCGAAAGGCGTGATAGGCGGGCGGGAACACCACCACTTCGTCGCCCGGTGCGCTAGCCGCCTGCAGAATGAGGCCGAGGCCCGCGACGACGCCCGGCGTCGGGCTCACCCAGGCGGGGTCCACCGCGAGATTGTGCCGGCGCTGCATCCATTCGGCGAACGCGGCGGCCCAGCTCCCGGTGTCGCCATAGTAGCCATAGACACCGCGCCGGGCCATTGCCATGAGCGCCTCCGTCACGCCGGGCGGCGCGGCGAAATCCATGTCCGCGACCCACATCGGGATCGCGTCCGGCGCGTCAATGCCCGACAGCTTCGCCATATTGTCCCACTTGGTGGCGTGCGTGCCGCGGCGGTCGATCACGCGATCAAAGTCGAACATTTTCACTCGGCTCCTGTCGTTATCGCTTGGTCCTCGTAGTGCAACGGCTCATGCTGCCTGATGAGGCAGACATGGCATCGATCACCGCTGCCGCCTGGTTGCGATGCGGCGCGCGGCTGCAGACCCGGGCTCTCGTTGCCCATATGTCGGATTCCGACGATGCACCCCGGGGGCATTCCCCGATGGTCTCGCCCGGTTGGCGGCGTCGTGCTGGCAAGGAGTTTCTGGCATTCGAGGCGATGGCGGTCAAGGAGGGCGCGCGGATTCTCTCCGGGCAATCGCCCAGCATGTGCGTTCGGGCCACAGGTCGAGACGGTGCAGGATGCGATCGATGCCTTGTGCGCCCGCCGGGGTGGCCTCTGCACCGTCATCGTTACGCCGGGCGACGACGTGCAAGCGGCTTTTGACAGCATCCCGCAAAACGGGACGGCAGTGTCAGCTTCATGTCGGGCGAGCATCAGTTGCCGGATCGAATCCTGGTGCGGGACAAGGGGCGGATCGTTGTGCACGGGGAGGGCACAATGGCGCCGCGAGCTTCGGAACGGGCGGGGTCGATCTGTCGTGGAGGGACGGTGAGCCTGAGAGCTCGCTCCGCCGCGCAGAAATTTCCGGGAATGTGGTGAGGGCTCCGTCGCGGTTCGGCAAGGAGGCTGCGCGGTTTGGGATCGAGGTCGGGCATTTCGCAAATCAGCTTCTGATCGACGGTAACGAGATCACCAGTCCCGATTTGGGAAATTCCGATTTCAGGAAGGATGTCACCTTCGCGGTATACGTTGAATACGACAGGAGCGCTGTCGCGATTGGCGTTGCCCGCGACAGTACGCTGCATCATGTCGACAAGAGGCCACTCCCGTTCGGTCAGCCAAATTCGCCGCAGGCGTTCTGAACCGGCGCGATGTGAATCCGGGGCAACGGACGGATCAGCACCGCTGCGTTCGCACCGGTGCCGCTATGGCTATCCGATCGATATCTCCTGAGCGCGTTGCGCGTGCGGTCGTTGCGGCTCCGCCTGTTCGTGCCTTGGCGGAGGACGGCCTATGCGCGCTCCCCGCACATGGCAGCCCCGCGAAAATGAGACGCTTGGATATTGGCGGCGTGGACTTTGATCGGCAGCTTTGCTGAAGGCGCCCGCGAGGGGCGCGTTAGGAGACGCTTATGAGGAAGGTCCGGCGTGATTGCCGGATTCTCTCTTCCGCGTCGCAGGGAGGAACAACAATGCGCAAGTCTTTGCTTGGCGCCGTCGCGGTGGCCGCCCTTATGCTGCCCGGCTCAGCTCTCGCCCAAAGCGGTACCATCAAGATCGGCATTCTGGTGGCGCTGGAAGGCGCCTTCGCGGCCGGTGGCCAGGATGGTGTCCGAAATGTCGAACTGGCTCTCAAACAGGTGAACCACACCATTGCCGGCAAGAAGATCGAAACCGTCGTCGCTCCGACGGATACCAAACCCGACACAACGGTCCGTATGGCTCGCAAGCTTGTGGAGCAGGACAAGGTCGACCTCATCATCGGCCCGCTTTCCGGCTCGGAAGGTATTGCCATGCGCGATTTCGCCAAGACCATCCCGGACAAGGTGGTGATCAACGGCATTTCCGGCGCGCTCGAGACGACCTGGGTCGATCCCGCGCCGAACTTCTACCGCTTCAACCTCGACGGCTCGCAATGGGGCTTCGGCCTCGGCAGCTACGTCGTGAAGAAGAAGGGCTGGAAGCGCGTGGCAACGATCGCAGCCGATTACTCGTTCGGCTACACGAACTTCATGGGCTTCGCGGTGGATTTCTGCAAGTCGGGCGGCGACATCGTCCAGCGGTTCTGGCAGCCGCTCGGCCAATCGGATTTCGGCGGGATCATCGCGCAGCTGCCGGACAATGTGGATGCGATCTATCTGGGCCTTGGCGGCACGGATGCGATCAACTTCCTCAATCAATATCAGCAGGCCGGTGAAAAGACCCGCCTGATCGGCGGCACCATCATGGCCGACCAGACGGTTCTGACGGCGAAAGGTAAAGCGAAGGACGTGCTGAAGGGCACGCCGACCTCTGGCCCCTTCGCCACCGACAATACCGACCCGGCATGGACCGCGTATGTGAAGCTCTATCAGGAAGGCTTCCCCGCCAAAGATCGCTTCCCATCGCCTTCGCTATTCGGTCTGGGCTACTACACGGCCACGCTCGCCGCCATCAAAGGGCTCCAGGCGGCCGGGGGCGATCTATCGAACGGGCAGGCGAAGTTCAAGGAGGCCCTGAACAAGCTTCAACTCGACAGCCCTGTCGGCAAGATCACGCTGAACGAAAACCGGCAGGCGACCGGGACGGTCTTCGTCAACGAAGTGGTCGATGGGCCGGATGGCAACATGACCAGCAAGATGGTGGCCAAGACCGAAAACGTCAACCAGACGCTCGGCATGACGACGGCTCAGTTCAAGGCCATCGGGCTACCGGCGCGCGACGCGGTTGACTGCGCCAAGCTGCGCGCGGGCGGATGAGCGCGCCTGCCCCGGTGTCATCTTCGGTGGCCGGCTCTCAGCCGGCCACCGCTTCCTTCGGGAATTCCGCCATTGCGGACTCATGAGGCGGAAACGCCGGGAGCATCTCCGATGACTCTCATCGACTATCTCACGCGCACCCATTTCGCAGAAGCTGCGATCGAGGATGCGCTGCCCGAGGAGGTGGGGACGCTCGCTCGGGCGCTGATGCTCGTTGACAATGAACCGGGAAGCGCTGCCGTTTGCACTCGCGTGCAGGAGTCACTCGGCCAGACCTCGATCAGCCTGGCGCGGACCGATCGTGCCACCCCACATGAAGAAGCAACCGTCAGGATTCTGAGCGCCATGAGCGACATCCGGACAGGCACGCTCATCGCCGTGGGTGGATCTGCGGCTGTCGGGCAGGCGCGGCTCGCTGCGGAGCATGCATTGCGGCGGGGCGAACGCCTCACGCTGATCGCAGTTCCTGCCGGCCTTTGCGATTTCGGGTTGGCGCGGCGGGTGCGCCTGGGACAAGGCGAGCCGGTCGCTTGCCCTCGCCCCGACCGGATAATCGCCGATCCAACGGTACTTGAGGGAGCGCCCTCACGCCGCCTCGCCGCCGCGGCCATGGAGGTGCTGGTCCATGCCATCGAAGCCTATGCCAGCCCGGTCTATCACCCGCCGGCAGACGCGCTTGCGCTGGAGGCCGCGAAGCGGCTCACACGGTGGCTACCCGTAGCGCTTGCTTCGCCCAGTCACCGGGAAGCGCAGCGCGAATTGATGGCCGCGGCATTGACAGCCGGGCTCGCGCTGGAAAAAGCGGTCGGGGGGGTCGATGCGCTTGCGCATCCGATCAAGGCTGAACTTGGACCTGGCGTCCTGCAGGGCGATCTCCATGTGCCATTGATGGCGGCCATGGCCGACTTCAACACCGAAGCCGTGGGCGATCGATACGCCACCATGGCCGAAACCTTCGCCAGAACAACGCGGGAGCCGCACTTCAGCACCGCCATCGGAGCTTTCGCCCGCGCCATCGGCCTGCCGACCTCCTTGCGGGAGATGGGGATCAATCCGGCTCGGTTCGATCGTTTTGCGGAAATGGCAGCGAACGACCCCGGAGCCCTTGCCAATCCCCGACGGCTAACCCCAGGCGACTGCCGCCGCATTCTCGAGGCCGCCTGGTGAGCACGAACGAGGAGCACCCGGCGCGAGGCAAACGGCCTGGACCGGTGGCGGCCGGGGCAATTTGCCTGTTGTCACAACGCGATCTCCTTATACATTCCTCCTTTACCGCGCACAAAGATGGGCGGGGAGGAAACCGATGAGTATCGCTCACGCGGTCGCACATGGTGCGTTCGGGCGCGCCTGTCTCTATGAGCTCGATCGGCCGATGGTGCCGCACGCCCATCGCGAGGGGCATCTGATCTTCCACGTCAGCGGACCGGTCGCCAGCGTAGTTATCGATGGCAAGACCTTGCCGCTCACGACCCGGAGCGCAACGGCAATCAGCCCATGGCAACCGCATTATTTTGCGCCGATTGACCGCCGGGAACCAACGCTGACGCTCGTTCTGTACATCCGCCCTGGCTGGTTTGTTAATGCGAGCCACACGGCCTTCGAAATCCTGCGCTTCGGCCGCTCAACCGTCGAAATGAGCGATCACATCACCCGGCTTGTCTCGGAAACCGCACGGCTTCTCGCCGACCATGGCGGATGCGACGGCTCTTTCGAAGACCGGCTCAGTGCCCTCACCCAGGCGGCCTTCGATCAAACCTGGCAGTGGACGAGCGCGGCTGACAGGCCGGCTGCCCAATGCTCGGGACTGCGGGATTTCCGCCTGAGGCGCGCGATCAGCCTCCTGAGCGAGAGGCTCGGCGAACCCGTCGACCTTGCACAGATTTCGCGAAACGCCGGTCTTTCGCGCCCGCATTTCTTCAAGCTGTTTCGCGAGCAGATGGGTCTGCCCCCGACGATCTTCCTCAACGCCCTGCGCATGGAGCGCGCGATCGAGCGATTGGCCAGAGGCAGGGAAACGGTTTCTGAAATCGGGCTTGATCTCGGTTTTGCGACCCCGGCGAGCTTCTCGCGGTTCTTCATCGCCAATGGCGTCGTGCCGCCGAGCGCCTACCGGCGCAGCGTCGCCGGCCTCGCGCACTGAAAAAGAGGTGCTGCACGCCAAAGAAGAGACGTTCGGGCTAGAGAAAAGACGTTCGGGGAAGGACAGGCCGGGAACTTCAATCTAGCCTTCATTCTAACGGTGGCGAAGGTCCGCCACGGAAGCCTGCCGGGCCGTTCTGAGATGGACAATTTCATCAAGCGCTATCCGCTCTGGAGCCTGATTTTCATCCTCTTGGCCATAGCGTTCCTGTATCTTGTGCTGGCCCCCTGGCCACCCGAACTGGTGGCGACCTGGGGCCGCAAGCAGATCTTCCTGAATGCGCTTTTGGGCGGCATCACGCTTGGTGCGCTCTATTTCCTCGTAGCAGCCGGCTTCACGCTGATTTTCGGCCTGATGCGCGTCGTCAACCTCGCGCATGGCTCATTGTTCCTGATCGGCGGATATCTCGGCTACGAGGTCGCGACCGCCTCGGGTTCGTGGCTGCTGGCATTTCCGATCGTGTTCATCGTCGTGGGGCTGATCGGGCTCTTGATGCAGTTCTTCATCTTCTCGAAAATGGAAGGCGAAGAGCTCCGCCAGACGCTGGTCAGCATCGGGCTTTCGATCGTGTTTGCCGACCTCATGCTCTGGTGGTGGGGCGGGCAATCGTATTCGATCCTGGCGCCGCAATTCCTGCAGGGGCCGATGGAATTGCCCCTTGTGAGCAACGTCAACGACTCGACCGGCGCGGTCACCTGGCTGCGCTACCCGTCCGTGCGCGTCTGGATCCTGGTCGCGGCAATCGTGATCGGCATCGCGATGTGGCTCGTTTTGAACCGCACCGCGCTTGGGATGCTGATCCGTGCGGGCGTGGACGACCGGGAGATGCTGGCCGCTTCCGGCGTGCGCATCCACCTGGTGTTTCTGGCAGTGTTCGGCTTCGGCGCCGGGCTTGCCGGTATCGCGGGGATCATCGGTGCCACGTTCCAGTCGCTGTCGCCGGGCGAGGATACGCGTTTCCTGCTGGCGAGCCTCGTGGTGGTGATCGTCGGAGGCATGGGGTCGATCGTCGGCGCGGCTTTGGGGGCGCTGATCATCGGAGTGGCCGAGCAGATGGGGTTTGTCTACGCGCCGACCTATTCGATCGTTCTCACCTTCCTCATCATGGCGGCGGTGCTGGCGTTTCGGCCGCAGGGCCTTCTGGGAACGAGGCGATAGGACATGTCGGTTGCCGATCAAGCCCCTCGCTTCACCAGCCCCGTCGAACAGCGGATGTGGTCCGAGCGCATTCCCGTCCCCTGGTGGATCTTCGGTTTGATCCTGCTGTTGCTGCCGGTCGTGGCCAACAATTTCTGGCTGTTCCAGATCATGGGCTGGACCTTCATTCTGGGCATGATCGGGCTCAGCCTGATGTTCCTTGCCGGCTATGGCGGAATGGTGAGCCTGCTGCAAATGTCGATTGCCGGAATGGCCGGCTACATGGTCGCAATCCTTGGGCCGTCCGGCGCGGCCAATGTCAGTCTCGGCCTTTCCTGGTGGATCGTGATTCCGGCCGCCTTCCTGATTGCGGCACTTTTCGCGACGATATGCGGCGCGCTCGCCGTTCGCACGGATGGCATCTACACCATCATGATCACGCTCGCGATCGCGGCGGCCTTCTTCTATTTCACCCGACAGAACTACTCGATCTTCAACGGCTATTCCGGGTTCAATCTCGTGTTGCCGCCGAAGCTTTTCGGTGTGAACTGGCGCGCTCCCGTGCCTTTCTACTACCTTACGCTCGCCTGCGCCGTTCTTTGCTACGGCGCAGTCGTGTATCTTGCGCGCGCTCCCTTCGGGCTCGCCCTCCAGGGCGTGCGCGACAACCCGCGCCGCATGGCGGCACTGGGTTTCAACGTGACCGCCCATCGCGTGGCGGCCTACGCCCTGACGAGCGTTTTCGCCTCCGCGGGCGGCATTCTTCTGGTCTGGCAGAATGCGCAGATCGCGCCGGGCACGATCGGTGTTTCCTCCGCGATCGATGTGCTCGTGGTCGCGGTGGTCGGCGGCATCCGCCGTCCGCTCGGACCGTTTATCGGCGCGTTCATCTACGTGTTGCTGCAGGTGTTCTCGACCGACATTCTCGGCTTTTTCGGATTTGCGGCGGATCGCTTCAAGCTGATCATCGGGATCGGCTTCCTGGCGATCGTGCTGTTCTCGCCGGATGGTGTGCTCGGGCTGTGGGATCGCTGGCGCGCGGGCGTCGCGGCGCGGAAGGCCGCAGCGACGGGAGGCGGGGCATGAACGCGCCTGTCGTGTCTTCCCGGATTAACATGCCCGGGGCTGGCAATGCCAGCTCCGGCAATGCGCTGGAACTGCGCGGCATCACCAAGATGTTCGGCGCGCTGGCCGCAATCTCGGACGTGACGCTTTCGGTGAAACCGGGTGAAAGGCGGGCGGTTCTCGGCTCGAACGGCGCGGGCAAGACCACGCTGTTCAACTGCATCACCGGGGATTTTCTGCCCACAGCGGGCCTGGTCCGGTTCTTTGGCGAGGATGTAACGGTCTTCCCACCTCACGAGCGCATCCGTCGGGGCTTGCGCCGCACCTACCAGATATCCTCGCTCTTCACCGGGCTGAGCGTGATGGACAATGTCTATCTGGCCTGCTGCGGCGTTTCGCGAAACCGCTTCTCGCTGGTCCGGCCCCGCCCCGACGATGCACTCGTGCATGCAGCGGAGATACTGGTCGCGGCTGTGCACCTGACCGACGACAAGGACCGCCTGGTCGGCGAACTGGCCTATGGCCAGCAGCGGCAGCTCGAAGTTGCGCTGGCGCTGTCCGGCGCGCCGCGCTTCGTGCTGTTCGACGAGCCTGCGGCGGGACTGTCGCCGACCGAGCGCGCCGATCTGGTGACGATTTTGACCTCGCTGCCGGCGCACATCGGCTTCATCATCATCGAACACGACATGGATGTCGCGCTGCGTGTCGCCGACAGCGTGACGATGATGCACAACGGCCGGATCTTCAAGGAAGGCCGGTCCGACGAGATCGAATCCGATCCGGAAGTTCAGGAGCTTTATCTCGGAGGCGGTCATGCCCAGCACTGACCGCCGTCCGCCACTGCGCGGCACGATGCCGGCACTGCAGGTTCGCGGGCTGAACCTGTATTACGGCCGCTCGCACGCGCTGCAGGGCGTCGATCTGACCCTGCAGGACGGTGTGCTGAGCCTGGTCGGACGCAACGGCATGGGCAAAACCTCGCTGTGCAAGGCGATCATGGGCCTGGTGCCGGTGTCGAGCGGTTCGATCAGCGCGTTTGGCGAGGAGCTGATCGGCCGCTCCACCACCGACATCGCCCGGCTCGGCATCGGCTATGTGCCGCAGGGCCGGCGGCTGTGGCGATCGCTGAGCGTCGACGAGCATCTGCGGCTGGCGCAGCGCGGGCCGCGCGGCAGCTGGACGCCGGAGCGGATCTACGACACCTTTCCGCGGCTTGCCGAGCGCAAGAACAATGCCGGCTCTCAGCTCTCCGGCGGCGAGCAACAGATGCTGGCGATCTCGCGGGCGCTGTTGCTCAATCCGCGGCTCTTGATCATGGACGAGCCGACCGAAGGCCTCGCGCCTGTCATCGTCGCGCAGGTCGAGGACATGCTGGTGCGGCTGTCCGAGGAGGGCGATGTCGCCATCCTCGTCATCGAGCAGAACATCGGCGTGGCGACCGAGATCTCCGACACGGTCGCCATCATGGTCAATGGCCGCGTCAACCGGGTGATCGAGGCGGTGCGGCTGGCGGCCGATCGCGACCTGCAGCAGCGCCTGCTCGGTGTCGGCCGCCATGGCCACGAGGAGATCGAACCTTCGCCTGCGGCCGCGAGCGAACCCGGCGGTCGCCGGGCGCCGGCGCCGCCGGCGCGCGGCGATGCGCCCATCCGGGTCTATCTGTCGAACCCGGTGCTGCCGACTCGCTGGAGTCCCGATGTTGCGGCGGTGCGGATCGAGGCCTCCGCGCGCACCATGACGCGCACGCCGATCGCCGCGACGATAGCCGCATCCGATCGCAAGGTCGGGCGCAGCGTAGGTGGTCTCAACGAGCCGTTCGTCGCGGTGGCCGGCACACTCGACACCAAGGGCGAGGAGCTGCGCTTCATCGCCGACATCATCAAGGCGGCGGGTCTGCCTGTAAAGTTGATCGATCTGTCGACCACGGGCCGGATCTCCGGCGCGGACGTGCCGCCGCTGGAGATCGCGCTGCATCACCCGCGCGGTTCCGCCGGCATATTCAATGCCGAGCGCGGCGCCGCCGTGGCGGCGATGGCAGAGGCGTTCGAGGCCTGGGTGAAGGGCAAGTCCGGCAGCGACGGCGTCAGGCTGCTGGGCCTGATTTCCGCCGGCGGCTCCGGCGCCACGGCGTTGGCGACGCCAGCGATGCGGGCGCTGCCGGTCGGCGTGCCGAAGCTGATGATCTCCACCGTCGCTTCCGGCAACACGCGGGCCTATGTCGGCCCCTCCGATATCATGATGATGTATTCGGTCACCGACGTTCAGGGCCTGAACGCAATCTCGCGACAGGTGCTGGCGAACGGCGCGCAGGCGATGGCCGGGATGGCGAGGGCGCGGCTGGAGGCGAGCAAGGCGCCGCCGCCGCGCCGCGGCGAAGACCGGCCGCTGGTCGGCCTTACGATGTTCGGCGTCACCACGCCTTGCGTGCAACAGGTGATAAAGTTGATCGGCGACGATTACGAATGCCTGGTGTTCCACGCTACCGGCATCGGTGGTCAGTCGATGGAGAAGCTGGTCGACGGCGGCCTGGTGTCGGCGGTGATCGACGTCTCGACCACCGAAATCGCCGATCTGCTGTTCGGCGGCGTTTTTCCGGCGACCGAAGACCGCCTCGGGGCCATCATCCGCACCCGGATTCCCTATGTCGGCTCGGTCGGCGCGCTCGACATGGTCAATTTCGGCGCGCCCGACACCGTCCCCGAGCGCTACCGCGGCCGGTTACTCCATCAGCACAATCCGCAGGTGACCCTGATGCGGACACTGCCTTCGGAGAATGCCGAGATGGGCCACTGGATCGGCGATCGGCTTAATCTGATGGAAGGCCAGGTACGCTTCCTGCTGCCGGAGGGCGGGGTCTCGGCACTGGACGAGGCAGGCAAGCCGTTCTTCGACGCCGCGGCGCGCGACGCGCTGTTCGGCGCGCTGGAGGCGAGTGTGCGGCAGACGGCGTCGCGCCAGCTCATCCGCGTACCGCATCATATCAACAGTCCGGCATTTGCGGCCGCGCTGGGGCAACACTTTCGAGCGATGCAAGGCGCACGGCCGCGCGCGCGCGCGGCAGGCCGGTAGGGGATCACAGCATGGCAGCGATTGATCGGCAGGCCCTTCTCACCAGGTTTCACGCGATGATCGCGCGCGGCGAGCCGATCGTCGGTGGCGGCGCGGGCACAGGCCTGTCCGCCAAATGCGAGGAAGCCGGCGGCATCGACCTGATCGTGATCTACAATTCCGGCCGCTTCCGGATGGCCGGGCGCGGTTCGCTGTCCGGCCTGATGCCCTACGGCGATGCCAATGCGATCGTGATGGAGATGGCCGCCGAGGTGCTGCCGGTGGTGAAGAAGACGCCGGTGCTGGCCGGCGTCTGCGCCACCGACCCGTTCCGCAGCATGGATCGTTTCCTCGACGAGGTGAAAGCCGCGGGGTTCTCCGGCGTGCAGAACTTTCCGACGGTCGGTCTGATCGACGGCAGCTTCCGCCTGGGGCTGGAGGAAACCGGCATGTCCTACGCGCTCGAGGTCGAGATGATCGCGCTCGCCGGCGCCAGAGGCCTGTTGACCACGCCCTATGTGTTCTCGGCCGACGATGCCGCGGCGATGGCGGGCGCCGGCGCCGACATCATCGTCTGTCATTTCGGGCTGACCGCGGGTGGCGCGATCGGGGCACGGACCGCGCTGAAGCTCCAGGACGTTCCGGCCATTCTCGACGTCTGGGCGGCCGCGGCGCTCGCGGTGAAGCCCGACGCGATCATCCTCGTGCATGGCGGCCCGGTGGCAGAACCCGAGGACGCCGAATTCGTCATCAAGACCTCGCGGCATTGCCATGGCTTCTACGGCGCCTCCTCGATGGAGCGGCTGCCGGTGGAAGTCGCGATCCGCGAGCAGACCCGCAAATTCAAGGCCATCAGCCGTGGCTGAACGGACCATGCGACAGCACTTCGTGGAGGGAGAACAGACATGTCAGGCCAGCTGATCGGAGCGCTCATTCTCTGGCTGATCGTCGCGATCATCGCGATCGCGATCGTCGTCTATCTGGTGAACTGGCTTTACCGGCGCTCGTCGAAGGAAGCGGCGTTCGTCCGTACCGGCCTTTCCGGCGAAAAAGTGGTGATAGACTCCGGCGCCTTCGTGCTGCCGTTCATCCATGACATCACGCCGGTGAACATGAACGTGCTGCAGATGCGGGTACATCGCGGCCAGGACGACGCCATCATCACCCGCGACCGGATGCGGGTCGACATCGACGCCGACTTCTACGTCCGCGTCCGCGCCACCCCCGAGGCGGTGTCGCTGGCGGCCTCGACGCTCGGCCGGCGCACCATGCAACCGGAGACATTGCACGCGTTGTTGTCAGGCAAGTTCGTTTCGGCGATCCGCTCGGTCGCCTCCGAGATGACGATGGAAGACATGCACGAGCAGCGCGGGGTTTATCTCGCCAAGGTCAAGGAGGCCGCCGCCGAGGCGCTCGCCCAGAACGGGCTGGAACTGGAATCGGTGGCGCTGACCAATCTCGACCAGACCGACCTGCAATACTTCAACGCCTCCAACCGCTTCGACGCCGAGGGCCTGACCCACCTGATCGAGCAGATCGAGGGCCGGCGCAAGACGCGCAACGACATCGAGCAGGACTCGATGATCAAGATCCGCTCGCGCAATCTCGAGGCGGAGAAGCAGTCGCTCGAGATCGAGCGCGAGAGCGAAGTGGCGCGACTGGAGCAGCAGCGCGACGTCGAGGTGCGACGCGCCGTGCAACGCGCCGAAATCGCCCGGGAGCGCGCGATGCGCGACACCGAGGCCGAGCAGGCCCAGATCAATGCGCGCGAGGAAATCGAGAAATCGCGGATTGGCAATGAGCGGGCGATCAGCGAGGCGAGAATTTCCTCCGAGCGCGACGTCCGCCAGCGCGAGATCGAGCGCAGCCAGATCGTCGACCAGGCCGAGATCGCGGCGCGCGAGACGGTGGAGAAGGCGCGGATCGCCAATGACCAGCTGATCAAGGAGTTCCGCATCACCGCCGACCGCGAGATCCGTGAGCGCGAGATCGAACAGGTGCGCGCGCTGCAGGCAGCCGAGATCGCCGCGCGCGAATCCACCGAGCGTGCCCGGATTGCGCAGGAAGCGTCCGTCAGCACCGACCGGATCGCCAACGAGCAGCGGATTTCGGGCCTCGATATCGCCAAGCGGCGGTCCATCGAGGAGGCCGATATCGCCGCGCGGCTCGCTACCGAAACCGCGGAAATCGCCCGCAACAGCGCCATCATCGCCAACCGCCTCGCCGCTGAGGAAAAGCGGCTGGCGCGCGAGATCGTCCGTGATCGCACTGTCCAGCAGGAAACCATCGCGTCGAAGGAGCTGGTGGAGTCCGCCCGCATCCTCCAGGAGGAGAAGGTTCGCGCGCTCACCATCACCCGCAACCAGGCGATTGACGAGGCCGAGATCGCCGCACTGCACGCGGTGGAAGCGGCGCGGATTTCCAACGAGAAGGAAATCGCGGCGCATCGCATCCTCGCAGAACAGGAAACCCGGTCGCAGGAGATCGCGCGGACGCAGAAGCTGGAAGGCGCCGAGATCGCCGCGCGCGAAGCGACCGAGACCGCGCGCATCGCCTCCGATCTCGAAATCCGCAGCCTCGACATCAGCCGCGCCAAGGCGATCGAGACCGCCGAGATCAAGAAGCGCGACGCGGTCGAGGTCAGCCGCATCGAGGCCGAGCTGGCGATCGACAAGGGGCGGATCGCGGCGTCGAAGAGCCGCGAGGTGCTGCAGATCGATCAGAAGAAGATTATCGAAATCGCCGAAGAGGAGCGCGTCATAGCCACCTCCGCGCGCAGGATCGAGCGGGTTGATTCGGACCGCGCCGTGCGCGCGGCCGAGATCAATGCGCGCCAGGAGATCGAGAAGGTCGACATCACGCGCGAGCGCGAACTGGAAGTGGCGCGGCTGGAGCGGCGCAAGGCGCTCGAACAGCTCGATATCGCACGCAATCAGGCGCTGCAGGAATCCGAGATCGCCGCGCGCGAGGAGATCGAACGCGCGCGGATCGCCTCCGAACGCGGCCTCGATGAAGCCCGTATCGGCCGCGACCTCGATTTGCGCAAGCTCGAGGTCGGTCGCGAGCGCGAGGTCGAGAGCGCTGTGATGGACAAGGCGATCGCGATCTTCGAGAAGTCGTTGCTGGAATCCGCGGCCCAGGTGAAGGCCGAGATGGCGAAGGCCAAGGCGGTGGAGGCCGAGGAGATCGTCAAGACGGTGCGCGAAAGCGAGAACGCCAAACGGCGCACCACGGTCGAGATCATGCTGGCGCGGAAGAACGCCGACGAGAAGCGCATCGAGGCCGAGGCCCATGCGATCCGTGCCGCGGTCGACGCGGAAGCGCAGAAGCTGCTCTACGAGGCCGAAAATGCGCTCACCGACGAGGCGCGCTATGGCCTGTTCCGGCGCCGGCTGCTGGACCGGATCGAGGGCATCGTTCGCGAAAGCGTCAAGCCGATGGAAAAGATCGAGGGCATCCGCATCCTGCATGTCGACGGGCTGGGCGGCATGGCCGGCAATGGCGGCGGCGGCTCGCGCACGCCCACCGACGAGGTGATCGAATCGGCGCTGCGCTACCGGGTGCAGGCGCCGCTGATCGATCAGGTGCTGAAAGAAATCGGGATCGAGGGCGGCAGCCTCGCCAAGATGGGCGGGCTGATGCGCGAGGCCAGCGACCTGCAGCGTGTCGGCAAGGAAGCCCAACCGCCCAGGCCGAAGGACGAGGGACCAGTCCCCGCAGGTGCTGGACCCGATGAGCCCAAGCCGTCCGGCCGCGGCGGCAAAGGCAAGGGCAAGGAGTGATCGAATGGCCCGCGTCTACGTATCCAGTGTCATCAATGCACCGGCGCCCAAGGTCTGGGCGCGCGTGCGCGACTTCAACGGTCTGCCGAACTGGCATCCCGGTATCGCGGAAAGCCGGATCGAGAACGGCGAGCCGCCCGACAAGGTCGGTTGCGTCAGGGCGTTCGCGCTGCGCAATGGCGACCGGCTGCGCGAAAAGCTGCTCGGGCTCTCGGACTTCGACATGCTCTGTACCTATTCGATCCTGGATTCGCCGATGCCGCTGACCAATTACGTCGCCTCGCTGCGGCTGACCCCGGTCACCGACCAGGACCGCACCTTCATCGAATGGAGCGCCGACTTCGACTGCGCGCCGGAGCTGGAAGCCGAGCTGGTCAGCGGAGTCGGCGGCAATGTGTTCCAGACCGGTTTCGACGCGCTCAATCGCGCCTTCGGAGCCTGAGCGATGCCGAAGGTCGTTCGCAGCACCATCATCGACGCCCCGGTCGAACGGCTGTGGGCCGTGCTGCGCGACTTCAACGGCCATGAATCCTGGCATCCGATCGTCGCCAGGAGCACGATCGAGCGCGGTTATCCCTCCGACAGGATCGGCTGCGTCCGCCGCTTCACGATGCAGGACGGTGCCGAATTGCGCGAACAGTTGCTGGCGCTGTCGGACCTGGAAATGACCTTCAGCTACTGCCTGCTGGAGACGCCGATCCCGCTGTTCAACTATGTCGCTCATGTCCGGCTGCTGCCGGTCACCGACGGCAATCGCAGCTTCTGGCATTGGGAGGGCCGGTTCACCACGCCGGCCGGGCGCGAGGCGGAACTCGCCGACCTCGTCGGCAACGAGGTCTATTCGAATGGCATCGCGGCGGTTCGCCAGCTGCCCGAACTCGCAGGTTAGGAAGCGCCATGTCCGTCAATGTTCGCATCGTGCAGGGATTACAGGAGGCCGCGAGTATCCTCGCGAGCGACAACGGCGCGCAGCTGCTCGGTGGCGGCACGCTGCTGGTGCGCACCATCAACGAGGGCCTGATGACGGAAGGCACCTTGCTGCGCGCGATCGATCCGGTGCTGCTGGCGATGAACACCGGCGGCGCGCGGGTCGAACTCGGCGCCGGCGTTACCATGGCGATGGTGTTGGCCAGCCGTGACCTGTCCTATCTGCACGCACCGGCGCGCGGCATCGGCGGCCCCGCCGTGCGCACTACGGCGACCATCGGCGGAAATTTATTCGCGGCTACCCCCTATGGCGATTTCGCCACCGCGCTGTTGGCGCTCGACGCCGTCGTCACGCTGCACGCCGGCTCCGGCGGCGCCCGGGAGATGCCGCTCGAGGAGATGCTGGCGAACCGGGCGCGGGGCGGGGTCGGGCTGGTGGCCTCGGTCGTCTTCAATCGCCCGGCCGGCGCCGATGCATTTCGCTTTCTAAAAGTCGCGCGGGTGCGGCCCAAAGGCATCTCGGTGCTCTCGATCGCGGCGCATCTGCCGCAGAACGCCGGAAGGATCAGCGGCGCGCGGATCGCCTATGGCGCGATGGGGCCGACGCCGCTGCGCGCCAAAGCGGTCGAGCGCGTGCTGGAGGGCCGCAGCCTGGACGCAGCCACCATAGCTGCGGCGAAGACCGCGGCGCTCGAGGGCACGCAACCCGCGACCGATGCGATCGCCTCGGAGTGGTATCGCCGCGAAGTACTGCCTGTGCATCTCGGCCGGCTGCTTGCCGGCGAGACATCCTGAAGGAACGCGTCAATGGCCCGGATGCCTGTCCAGTTTCGCCTCAACGGCTCTGATCGCGCGGTGTTCGTCGAGCCCGCGGAGACGCTGCTCGGCACCATCAGGCGTGGGCTCGGCGATTTCGCCCCGAAGTTCGGTTGCGGCCAGGGCACCTGCGGCGTCTGCACCGTGCTGGTCGATGGCGAACCGCGATTGGGGTGCCTGACGCTCAGCGTGACCTGTGAGGGGCGATCGATCGAGACCGCGAGCGGACTTGCCGATGGGCCGACGCTGCATCCGCTGCAGGCCGCCTTCATGGAGCATTTCGCCGCGCAATGCGGCTTCTGCACGCCCGGCATGCTGATGGCGGCGAAGGCGCTGCTCGACCGCAATCCGGACCCGACACGAGTCGAGGTGGTCGAGGCGATCGCCGGCAATATCTGCCGCTGCACCGGCTACGAGCCGATCATCAACGCCATTCTGGCCGCCGCGCAGCAGCGCGGCGCCCGCCGCGCCTGAGGAAATCCCGATGCTGGAGTTTCGCAAGGATCTGTTCGCCGACGAGCGCGACGACAATCTCAACGTGATCGGCAAGGGCGAGCAGCGCCAGGACATGCTGGGGCATGTCACCGGCCGCACCCGGTTCTTCGATGATCACGGTTTTGACGGTCTGCTGCATTTGAAGGTGGTGCGCTCGCCGCATCATCATGCCCGTATCAGGAGCATCGACGTTTCTGCCGCGGAGCGCGCGCCCGGGGTGAAGCGCGTGATCCGGGCGCAGGACGTGCCGGTCAACAAGAACACGCTGCTCAGCCTGATCGGGTTCGGCAAGGACGACGAGCCGACGCTCGCCGTCGACAAGGTGCGTTACAAAGGCGAGCCGATCGTCGCCATCATCGCCGACAGCGATGCGGAAGCCATGGCCGCCGTCAAACTGGTTCGCGTCAGCTACGATCCGCTGCCCACGGTGTTCGACGTGCAGGAGGCGCTGAAGCCGGGCGCGGTCGTCGTCAACGAGACCTATCCGGGAAATTATTTCGAGTATCACGACAAATACGACCACCAGAAACTGCGCTTCGGCGATGTCGAGGCGGCGTTCCGCAGCGCCGATCACGTGCTCGAGGAGCGCTACCAGATGTCGCCGATCGAGCACGCCTCGACCGAGACCAACGGCACGATCGCCGCTCCCGAAACCAACAACCGCTACGTCGTGCATTCCTGCGCGCAGGGCCTGTTCTTCTCGCTCGGCACCACCGCCAAGATACTCGCGCTGGAATCCAACCGGCTGCATTTCATCGGCGGCACCGTCGGCGGCGGATTCGGCGGCAAGGTCGATTCGCTGACCGAGCCGCTGGCGGTGCTCGGCGCCATGCTCACCGGGCGGCCGGTCCGCTATGTGCTGGGGCGCGAGGAGGAGATGCAGTTCGGCTCCCCGCGCGGGGCCGAGCGGCACGTCATCAAGGACGGCGTGATGCGCGACGGCCGCATCGTGGCGCGGCAGATCACCTCCTATTTCGATGCCGGCGCCTATACACGGCTGACCAGCTATGGCGTGGTCAAATGCGTCGCCCACATGCCGGGTCCCTACACGATCCCGAACGTGCGCGGCGACGCCTATTGCGTCTTCACCAACCGCGTGCCCGCCACAGCGATGCGGGGCTTCGGCGTCACCGGGGTGGACTTTTCGATCGAAGTGCAGATGGACAAGCTGGCGCATCTGGTTGGCATCGACCCGATGGAATTCCGCATCCTCAACGCCTATCGCGATGGCGACATGAAGGCGCATCGCCGCGTCGCCCACAACACCGCGCTGATCGAATGCGTCCAGGTCGCGGCGCAGAAAGTGAACTGGCCGCTGAGCGAGACGGCGCGGCGCGCCTCGTCGTTGAGCGGCGGCGGCGGTCCGCGCGCGACGATACCGCCCACGGTGACCGATGAGGGCGGCCGGATCGGGCGGCCGGAGACGCGACAGGCGCCGCCGCGGCTGACGCCGGGCGCCGGAGCATCGCTGCCGGCCTATCAACCCCAACCCGCCATACCGGTCCATCAACCGCCGCCGGCGCATCAGCCGGTGGCCCCGTTGCCGAGCTATCCGTCGCAGCCGGCCACCGCCGCGCCGCTACCGGCTCCGGCACCACCCGTTCCGGCACCGCCGGCGGCGCCCCAGCATGGCGCGGCGCGGTTCTCGTCAGTGTTCACACGGAGGCGCTGAGATGACACGGCATCATGGGCGCGGAATGGCGTCCATCAATTACCCGATCGGCATGAATCTCGGCGGCGATCCCAGCCAGGCACTGGTGCATGCCAATCCGGACGGCAAATTCACCGTGGCGCTGTCGGCTATCGATCTCGGGCAGGGCATGAAACAGGTCAGCCGGCAGATCGCGGCGGAAACGCTGGGTGTGCCGATCGAGGATGTCTATGTCGACACCGCCGACAGCGACACCGGTCCGCATGACATGGGCTCGTTCGCCTCGCGCGGTACGCACCGTGTCGGCAATGCGGTGATCGTCGCGGCAAAGGAGGCGCGGGGCGTGCTGCTGGAGGCCGCAGCCGAGGAGCTCGAGGTCAATGCCGAGGATCTGGTCACCGACGGCAAGGGCAACATCCATGTCCGTGGCGCGGCGTCGAAAACAATCACCGTAAAGGCGGCGTCGCAGGCGGCGCAGTTCAAGCAGGGCAAGACCATCGCTGGCCGCGGCATCTTTCTGATCCCGCTGTCCAACGTCAGTCCGGAGACCGGCGAGATGTCGCCGGTCACCGCCTATGCCCATGCCTGCCTGGTCGTCGATCTCGAGGTTTGCGACGAAACCGGCGACGTCAAGGTCAACAGGATGACCAGCGCCTATGAACTCGGTCGCGCGCTCAATCCGAAAATGGTCGAGCAGCAACTGGTCGGCGGCGCCTGGATGGGCATGAGCCACGCACTCTACGAAACGCCGGAGCCGTATTATCCCAACCCCGAACATGGCGGTCGCGATTACAACGAGTATCTGATGCCGGGTCCCGGCGACATCGCGCCTCACGACATCGCGGTGCTGGAGCGGCCGGCGCCGGACGGTCCGTTCGGCGGCAAGGGCCCGGGCGAGATGTGCGCCAATCCGGTGCTGCCGGCGGTTGCCAACGCCATCTTCAACGCCATCGGGGTGCGGATCGATACGCTGCCGATCACGCCGGAGAAGATCCTGCGCGCGTTAAAGGCGCAGGGCGGCGCGCGGCCGCAAGTCCGGCGCGCATAGGGGACATCGGAATGGCGGTGCGCGGGAGTGTCGGGGGGATCGATCGGCCGGAGAAACTGGCCGACGCCTTGCGCGCGGCCTATTACCTCGCCGATGACGGCTTCGCCACCGCCGGCTATCTCGCGCTCGCGTTGGGCAAGCCGTTGCTGCTGGAAGGCGCGCCGGGTGTCGGCAAGACCGAAGCCGCCAAGGCGATCGCCGGGATCCTGGGGCGGCAGCTGATCCGGCTGCAATGCTACGAGGGCATCGACGCCGCCGCCGCGCTTTACGAGTGGAACTACCCGCGCCAGATGCTGGCGATCCGTCAGGCCGGCGACGAGCCGATCGATATCTATCGCGACGATTTCCTGATCGAACGGCCGATGCTGGCGGCGCTGCGCCGGCCGGAATCGACCGTGCTGCTGATCGACGAAATCGATCGCTCCGATCCGGAATTCGAGGCGTTCCTGCTCGAATTCCTCTCGGACTTCTCGATCTCGATCCCTGAGCGCGGCACCCTGCGGGCGCATGAACGCCCGGTGGTGATCCTGACCTCGAACCGCACCCGCGATCTGCACGAGGCGCTGCGGCGGCGCTGCGTCTATCATTACATCGCGTATCCGGATCCGGAGCGCGAGGCGCGGATCATCATGATGCGCGCGTCCTCCGTCGCCGAGTCCACCGCGCGCGCGATCGTCACGGCGGTCGGTCGGCTGCGGCAGGAGCCGCTGACCAAGCCGCCCGGCGTCGCCGAGGCGATCGACTGGGCGGAAGCCGCGACCCTGCTGGCGAAAACCGGCGCGCCCTGGCCGGATGCATTCCGCCGCGCGATCGGTGTGGCGCTGAAGGACGAGGAGGATCTCGCCTTCATTGCCCCGCGGCTCGACGCCATCATCGCGGAGATCGCGGCATGACGGAGCTTGCTTTGCCGCTCGCAGCCCGGCCGCTGCTGGATTTCATCGGGCTGCTGCGCCGCAATGGCTTTGCGGTCGCGCCGGAACAGGGCCTGGCCTTTCTGCGGGCGATCGAGCTGCTCGGTCCGCGCGATATCGAGGACATCCGCCGCGCCGGCGTCGCCACGCTGGCGCCGCCGTTCGAGCGGCAGCCCGATTTCGACATGCTGTTCGACATGCATTTTCTCGGCCTTGCCGGCACGCTGTCCGATCAGGTCGCCGAAAGTGACGAGGAACTGCAGGCGCAGGACGATGGCGCCGGATATGACGCGCCGCTGTCGGATGACATCAACGAAACCGGGCAGGCGGCAACTGCGCGCGAAGCGCTGTCGCGGCGCGCATTGCGGCCGGGCGACGACAGCCAGGAGCTGGCGCGATTTAGCCGCCACCTGCCGGCCCGGTTGCCGCGGCGCCGCGGCTATCGGATGCGCGCCGCCAAGCGCGG